>WFOD01000063.1 GCA_015488275.1 Deltaproteobacteria bacterium | reverse complement strand
TCGACGAGGGGGCGCTGCCAGTGGTGGGACCACATCTGATACGTAGTAGCCGCGTGCGGCGAGGCGTAGTCGTTGTGGGTCATCGCGGGCAGTGCTCTACTCTACACCCGGTCTGCGAGGCTGCGACTTCGGCGTTCGAAGGGGCACCCCCGTGATCAGTCATGCGGCGCTTGCCTGGATGTGCGCCTGAGCGAAGCGCTGGATGCGGCTCCGCTGTGCCGGGGAAAGAGGGCCGAACCGCAGGCCGAGACGGAGGCAGCAGAGTTCGTCGTTGAGGCGGACTTCGTGCTGGTAGCGGACGTCGGCCAGGGGGATATCGGTCAGTTCCAGGGTCTGGCCGTGGCCATGATAGCCGACAATGGTCACCCGATCGGGAAAAGACGGCTCGGCGCAGCCGCCGATCTGGCAGGCGATGCCGTGGGCGCTGATGTCGAGGATGCGGCCAACGACAGCTTGATGGTTGTCAAAGATGATGAAGCTTCCCTCCAGGGCGGGCAGGCGGCGGCTCTGGCGCCGATCTCCCTGTGCTGCTGCGGATGCCAACATGGTCTTTCCTCCCGTGCCTTGTGAAGCTCTTGCCCCTGCGCTCCCGTAGCGGGAGCGGTGGGCTTGCTGTTGTATCTCTGCAAGAAATGGTCCGTTGGCGGCCGTTCGAGGTGGATCTCCTCTCCTGTGGGGCTTGACGCCCAGCCATGATATGATCGTAGCAGCCCGGTGAAAAACGGGCTGTGTACGGCACATTTTTTATCCTGAAATCCGAACGGCAGTCCTGAAGTCCGAATTTTCTGGGCGCGCTCTTCATCCCTGGACGTTTTTGTGGGTGCTGAAGCGCACCCGGCCCTGGCCTTTTCCCTCGACAAGCAGCCGGCCGGTGTCCAGCGCATAGCGCAGGGACTGGCCGGTAACCGTGTACTCTTCGTTGGCAATGCGCACCGGCCCCTTTGCCGCCAGCAGGCGGCTGGCCGCATACACGGTCAGGTCCGGCGCGGTGGCGGTAAACGTGGGTGCGGTTACCCGCACTTTGCCTGTGAGGCGCAGGATCTGCTTGCTTCCTTGCCAAACGCCCTCCTTGCCCTGGACCACGGTTGGCGGACCTGCGCCAAAGAAGCGGGCCGCAAGGCGGGTAAAGGCAATATGTTCACCCTGCACATCGCCGGCCGCCGTGGCCGCGGTGGCCTGCAGGGCGAGGCGGGCGCCGCGGTGCTGGTACAGGGTGGCCATCGTGGCGGCAAAATGCTCCATCTGTAGGGGGGCGGCGGCGGTCGTTTTTTCCTCTGCCAACCCAGGCGGCCGCAAGAAGGGGAGATAGAGTGGCTGGGCGAGAAATGCGAGCAGCGCGGCGGCAAGGGTGCTGGCAAGGATGCGGAGGTGGCGGGGCATGGTAGATCAACCTCCTGTGCAGCCAAGGAACGCTGCCAGCAGATCCTGGCGTTTGTCCTGGGCCTCCAAGATGAGCTCGCATACCTCACGGACCGCTCCGCGGCCGCCTGGCGCTTGGGTGATGTAGTGCGCGGCCTGGCGCACCTCGGCCACTGCATCGGCCACGGCCACGGCCAGTCCCACTTGGCGCAACACTGGCAAGTCCAGCCAGTCGTCTCCCATATAGGCAATCTGACGCGCATCGAGCCCGGTCTGAACGAGGATATTGGCAAGGGCGGCGGCTTTGTCCCGCACCCCTTGCGCCAGGTGGGTCATACCGAGCTGGCGCGCCCGGTGGGCCACCGCGCCCCCGGTGCGGGCGGTGATGATCCCGGTCTGGATGCCGGCTTTGTGGAGAAGGGTGAGGCCAAAGCCGTCCCGGCTGTTGAACACCTTGCATTCCCGGCCATCGTCCAGATAGATGAGCGAGCCGTCGGTAAGCACGCCGTCCACATCAAGGAGCAGGAGGCGTATCTGGCGGGCCCGTTGCAGTGCCTTGCCCGTGGCGGCGTCTTTTTCGCGGGCCCGTGCCTGCAGGGCGGCGATGAACTCACAGTCTCCGGGATAGCGGGGCTCGGTCATGGCGCTGATTGGGTCGGGGTCCCCGCCGTGGCGTTCACTGCCCGGCGGATGGCGAGCAGGGAATGGAGGAGGGGCGCCACCTGATCGAGGGGCAGGGAGTTGGGGCCATCGCACAGGGCGTGGTCTGGATCGGGATGGACTTCGAGGAACAGGGCATCGACGCCTACCGCCGCCGCGGCCCGGGCCAAGGGGGCGACGAACTGCCGCTGGCCGCCCGAAGCCGTGCCGCCGCCGCCCGGCAACTGCACCGAGTGGGTGGCGTCAAAGACCACCGGACATGCGTGCTGCCGCAAGGCGCACAGGGAGCGCATATCCACCACCAGGTTGTTGTAGCCGAAAAAGGTGCCGCGCTCGGTGAGCAGTATTTGCTCGCCGCCCGCCTCCCGGACTTTGGCCGTTGCGTTGCCCATGTCCCACGGGGCCACGAACTGGCCTTTTTTGATATTGACCGGTTTGCCGGTGCGGGCCGCGGCCACCAGGAGATCGGTCTGACGGCAGAGAAAGGCGGGAATCTGGAGGCAGTCGAGCACCTGGGCGGCGGCCTCGGCCTGGCCAGGTTCATGGATATCGGACAGGACAGGCAGGCCCACTTCCTGTCGCACCCCGGCCAACACGGCCAAGCCCTGCTCCATGCCGGGACCGCGGAAGGATGCGATCGAGGTGCGGTTCGCCTTGTCGAACGACGCCTTGAACACGAGGGGAACGCCGAGTTCCGTGCAGATAGCGGCCAGGCGGCGGGCGATCTCCAGGGTCAGTTCCTCAGACTCAATGACGCAAGGGCCGGCGATCAGGGCCAGGGGCTGGCCAGGGCCAATGGTCACCGTATGGCCTGGGGCGGAGATGCGAACCGTGTTCATGTCGCGTCGTCTGCTGCGCCGTGGTCATGCGCGGCCCGAAAGGCGAGCGCGGCGGCGATGAAGTCCCGGAACAGCGGGTGCGGCCGCATGGGTTTGGACTTGAATTCCGGGTGGAACTGGCAGCCGAGAAACCACGGGTGGTCGGCAACCTCGACGATCTCCACCAGGTCGCCGTCCGGTGAGGTGCCGCTGATCACCAGGCCGGCCTCTTCCAGCGGCTTGCGGAAACCGGCGTTGAACTCGAACCGGTGCCGGTGCCGCTCCTCGATCCGGTCACAGCCATAGGCCCGGTGGGCAAAGGTCTCGGCTTCGAGCACGCACGGGTAGGCGCCCAGGCGCAAGGTGCCGCCCATGTCCGACATCTCGTCGCGGGTCTGCACCTGGTTGGTGCGGTAGTCGAACCACTCCTTCATCAGATAGATGACCGGATGGGTGGTGGCCCGGTCGAACTCGGTGGAGTTGGCGTCCGCCATGCCGGCCACGTTGCGGGCGAATTCCACCACGGCCAGTTGCATCCCCAGGCAGATGCCGAAAAAGGGGATCTTTTGGGTGCGGGCATAGGTGATGGCGTTGATCTTGCCCCGTACGCCCCTCGTGCCAAAACCGCCGGGCACCAGGATTCCGTCGCAGCCGGCCAACAGGGCACCGGCGTCTTTTTCCTCCAGGTCTTCGGCGGACACGTAGCGCAGCTCCACTGCCGCGTCGTTGGCCACCCCGCCGTGCACCAGGGCCTCGTGGAGGCTCTTGTACGACTCTTTGAGGTCCACGTACTTGCCGATGATGGCGATGACCGTCTTTTTGGCCGGATGGGTAATCTTGTAGACCAGCTCCTGCCACGGCTGGAGGCGCGGCGCGCCGGTCCAGATGTTGAGGAGCTCCAAGATCTTGTCGTCCAGCCCTTCTTCGTGGAAGCGCAGGGGTACCTCGTAGATGTTCTTGACGTCCTGGGCGGTGATGACCTCATCGGTGCCCACGTTGCAAAATAGGGCGATCTTGGCCTTCAGCTCTTTGGACAGGGGAACTTCGGTGCGGCACAGGAGGATATCCGGCTGGATGCCAATGGCCCGCAGCTCTTTGACCGAATGCTGGGTGGGCTTGGTCTTTACTTCGCCAGCGGTCTTGATGTAGGGCACCAGGGTGACGTGAATGAACAGGCTGTTTTGCCGGCCCACGTCGATGCGGAACTGGCGGATCGCCTCCAAGAAGGGCAGACTCTCGATATCGCCGATCGTGCCGCCGATCTCTACGATGGCCACGTCGGCGTCGCCTTCGAGCTCCCGGATGGCGGCCTTGATCTCGTCGGTCACATGGGGGATCACCTGCACCGTGCCCCCCAGGTACTCGCCGCGCCGTTCCTTGGTGATCACCGCATGGTAGATGCGGCCCGAGGTGTAGTTGTTCTTCTGGGCCATCACCGCGGTGGTGTACCGTTCGTAGTGGCCGAGATCGAGATCGGTCTCCGCTCCGTCGTCGGTCACGTACACCTCGCCGTGTTGAAACGGGTTCATGGTGCCTGGATCGACGTTGATATAGGGATCAAGCTTTTGGAAGGTGACCGACAGGCCCCGGGATTCCAGCAGGGCGCCGATGGCAGCGGCCGCCAGTCCCTTGCCCAGAGAAGAGAGGACGCCGCCGGTGACAAAGATGTACTTGGTCTTGCCGTGGGAGTTCGCAGGTCGCATGGTCCGGGTCCGGTGATGGATGATGGTGGATTAAAGCCATTATCTATAGCACCATGTCATGCGGTCGCCAAGGATTTTGTCGTCTCCTTTTGCGCCTTCGCCGTGGTCTGGAGGCGTGAAGTCCGGTATAGTAAGGAAATGCGCTGGATGCCCACACAGCACGGCCGCCGGCTGGCGGCGTTGGCCTTGGCCTGCTTGCTCGTTCTCTTGCTAGGGGCGTGTGACTCGCAAAAGGGGGAGAAGGGGCCAGGGGAGGGGAGAAGACAAGCCCCGGCAGAGCGGTCTGGCGCGGCCCCGCCCAGCCAGGCGGCCGGCTGCCGGGGATGCCATGCGGTGGACCTTGATGCGGCCCATGACTTTGCCTGCACCCGTTGCCACGGTGGCGTCGATGGGGTGGCGGATGGCGAGCGGGCGCACCAGGGGTTGGAGCCGCAACCGGCTGCGCCGGCAAAGATGGCGGAGACCTGCGGCGGTTGTCACCAGGCAGAGGTGCGTGATCTCCGCCAAGCGGCCCACTACACCCTGGCCGACGAGATCAACGGCGTGCGGGCCGTGTTCGGCCTGGCGCCGGTGGCCGGAGCTACGGCCCTGCCCGAGCCAGCAGGGACGACCTTGGCGGAACTCGGCATGGACATGCTGCGCCGCCGCTGTCTGCGTTGCCATCTATGGTCTGCTGGAGACGGCTACCGCCAGACCCGGCGCGGCGTGGGATGCGCCGCCTGCCATCTGGCCTTTGCCGACGGGGAGATGCGGTCGCACCGCTTCCAAAAGCCCGACGATGGTTTTTGTCTCCACTGCCATTACGGCAACTTCGTGGGCGCCGACTACTACGGCCGGTTCGAGCGCGACTACAACCTGGAGTACCGCGCACCCTTACAGCCAGACGGCTATTCCCGGCGGGATTACGGTGTGGAATACCACCAACTGCAGGCCGATGTGCACGCCCGCGCAGGAATGGGGTGCCTGGATTGCCACGAAGGGAGAACGCTCATGGGCGCCCCTCCCTCCTCAACCCTTTCGTGCCGCGGTTGCCATGATCCAGAGGCCGCGCCGCCGGCCGCGGTCGAGGAGGGGCCGCTGGGCCGGGTGCTGCGGCTGCGGGCCGGCCGACGGCTGCCGGTACCGCTCATGGCCAATCCTGTTCATGCGCGGTACGGCGACCGGGTCGCCTGCGCCGTTTGCCACGCCCAGTGGGGGTTTGCCGACCAGGAACTGCACTTGCTGCGTCTTGATGTCCTCGATTTCGAACCGTGGGAGGACCTCAGCGTGCAGGGAAGCGCAGAGGTGGAATATCAGATCGATAGCGTGCTGTACGGCGAGGCGGAGTTTGATTTCCCCTGGATGTCCGATGGGCTTACCGGTGAAGGCAAGCTGGGGCTCTGGCTCCTGGGTTACCGCCAGCGACGATGGGAGGGCCTGATGCGCTGCCGGGACCAGGCAGGGGTCTTGCGCGTCTGCCGCTCGCTCCTTGACCTGCGCCTTTCCTGGGTGGATGCAGAGGGAGAGGTGCGCTTCGATTCTGTGGCCCCGCCCGCCGCCCGCCGCCTGATACCGTACACGCCCCATACCATTGGCAAGGCGGGCGCCTTTTTTTCCCTGCGCCTGGATGAGACTCCATGACCGGTTACCGTGTTGCCGCCTGTTGCCTGCTGTTTGTCTGGCTCACCGCCCTGGGCGGGTGCGTCAAGTATCGCATCCCCTTGCCCTCGTTGCCCACCCTGGGCCGGCCGGCCAAGCAACCGCCTGCTGGCAAGCGGGTGCCAGCTACCCAGCGGCCCTACCGTATCAAGGGGAAAACCTACTACCCGCTGCCCACGGCCGAGGGGTACCGGGCCGTGGGCCGTGCCTCCTGGTATGGCCGGCCCTTTCACGGCCGCCGGACGGCCAACGGCGAGGTGTACAACATGTACGACCTTACCGCCGCCCATCGCACCCTGCCGATGAACACCTACTTGCTGGTCCGCAACCTGGAAAATGGCCGGGAAGTAGTGGTGCGGGTCAACGACCGGGGTCCGTTCGTCAAGGGGAGAGAGATCGATCTCAGCTACGGAGCGGCAAAGCGTCTGGGCATGGTCAAGAAGGGGGTGGCGCGGGTCGAGCTGGTGGCCCTCGGCGAGGCGGTCACCGTGCGCCGAAATGGCCGGGTCGAGCCGCGTTTCCTGCCGCATCCTGATCTGCGGCGCGGCGATTTTTACGTGCAGGTGGGATCGTTTGCCGACCGCGCCAATGCCGAGCGGCTGAAGCGGCGGTTGCTCGCCGAGGGGCGTAAGACCGTGGTCTTGGCCGTGCAGCAGGCTGGCCGGCGGTTCTATCGGGTGCAGGTGCGGGGCGGCCGCACCCTGGCCGCGGCCCGCCGCATGGCCCGGCGGATGGAACAGGCCGGTTTCCCTGGCGCCTTTGTGGTGGCGCATTAGCAACCAGACACCCGGCCCGCGAGGCTGCGGCTTCGCCAGACAAAGGAGGCCCCCCGTGATCAGTATGCGCCCGTTGGAAAACGGGCTGTGGGCAAAAAAAAAGCCAGAGATGGCTTTTTCGACGGACTGATAATAGCCCTTTCAGCCCTTCCTCCTCGTACCAGTGAATATAGCGCCGGAATCTCTGGCCACTTACTCCCAGTATCCGGGCCGCCTCCTTCTGCGTCAGCCGACCTCTACGCCACTCCCTGTAAACTTCTTCGCATCGCGTATCATGCGGGGCTCCTGTAACCATTGTGTCCACGTTTTCTGAGTCGCCTCCTGGCTACCCGCTTAATCCGGACAGTTTATTTGTCGGCTGCAGAGCATCATAAATTTTCCTTGCCCTCCCTGTCGGCCGGTGGTATATATATTTCGTTCATTTGCTGAACGTCCGTGTCCCCCACCCAGCCAGCACTCCGGTCCATGCCCCCCATCGACGAAACCCACTACCGCCTTCTCGATCTCCTGGAGGAATCCCCCCAGGTCAGCCAGCGGCAACTGGCCGCCTCGCTGGGCGTCTCCCTGGGCAAGCTCAACTACTGCCTTCGAGCCCTGGTGGAAAAGGGCTGGGTCAAAGCGCGGCATTTTTCGAAAAACCCCAACAAGCGCCAGTACGCCTACATCCTCACGCCCGCGGGCCTCGACGCCAAGGCCCGGCTCACCGTCCGGTTCCTGCAGCGCAAGATGCAGGAATACGATAACCTGCAACAGGAAATCACCACCCTACGCAAAAAACTCCCTCTCCAGCGCTCATCACTCCCCACTCCGCACTTATATCATCTGGGCGGCGGGGACACGGTCACCGGCTCCTGCCACCTGCTCGTGGCCAATGGCTGCCACATCTTGGTGGACTGCGGCCTGGCCCAGGGCCACGACCGCGCCCTGTCCATCTCCCAGTGGCCGGTCCCGCCCGCGGCCATCGATTATCTGTTCATCACCCACGCCCATCTCGACCACTGCGGCCGGCTGCCCGAACTCCTCGACGCCGGCTTTGCGGGCGAGATCATCACCACCTTTGCTACGCGCAAACTCCTCTTTCCCATGCTCGCCGACGCCCTGGCCCTGCAGCACGTGGACGAGGAATCCGAACAGCGCTTTTTTTCCCGGCTCGATGAGTGCACCTGGGGGTTTGAGTACAACGAAACCTTTGAGCTGAAGAACGGCCTTCGCTTCCGGCTGGGCCGGGCCGGCCACATCCTGGGCTCGGCCTTCGTGCTCCTGGAATCCAGGGAGCCGCCTTTTCGCATCCTCTTTTCCGGAGATCTCGGCGCCAGCGACACGCCGCTCCTGCCCGATCCTGATCCGCCGCTCCCCTGCGATCACCTGGTGCTGGAATCCACCTACGGCGACCGGCTGCACCAGGGCCGCCGGGACCGCGTCCAGCAACTGGGAGAGATCTTGACCCAGGCCCTTGCCGACAACGGCAAGGTGTACATCCCCGCCTTTGCCTTGGGCCGCACCCAGGAACTCTTGTACGAGATCGACCGGCTGCGCACCGATTCTGCTCTACGACAACAATTTCCGCTTCTGCATTCCAAAAAGATACCAGTAGTGGTAGACTCCCCCCTCGGTCTCACCCTGACCGAGGTGTACGAAAAGCTGCACCCGTTCTGGGATCGGGAGGCGCGCGATCTCCTGGCCGCAGGCGACGATCCTCTGGACTTTCCCGGCCTTTACGCGGCGCGCAACTACCGCGACCACCTGCGGCTGGCCCAAATGGACGGCCCGGCCGTGATTATCGCCGGCTCCGGCATGTGCACCGGCGGCCGCATCATTCACCACCTGGCCGTGGGCCTGGAGGATCCGAAAAACGATGTCATCTTCGTGGGCTACCAGGCCAAGGGCACTCCAGGCCGCGCCATCCAGCGCTACGCAGGGACCCCTGGCGGCTATGTTTTGCTGGACGGCCTTCGCATCCCCATCCGGGCCCGGGTACACACCCTCACCGGCTACTCGGCCCACGCCGACCAGAAGGGCCTCATCGACTGGGTGGCCCGCATGGAGCGCAAACCCGATCGCATCACCCTCGTTCACGGCGAAGATCACGCCCGGCAGGCATTGGCGAAACAACTCCGGCTGCGAGGCTATAGTGTGAGTGCTGAGTGCTGAGGACTGAGTGTTGAGTGGGTGGCATGGGGACAGTTGACAAAACAGATATACCTGTTAGCCCGTAAGTAACTGGTCAGGGGGGTGCTCCTTCGTATGCCGAACTCGCGACCTCGCGGACCGGGTATCTGGTTGCAGGGCGCCCCAGATGCAAGGAAGAGGCACGCGCCGCGTACTGGGAGCTACGCAAGCGTGCCGATGACGCCGCAGATGGGGTGCCCTGCAACCAGATACGCCCGTAAAGAGAGATTCTCCAGGGATTTCGGGCTGCGTGATCACATACAGAGAGCCACTGTTTCGATCACGTTAAATCATCACTCAGTACTCATCGCTCATCACTCAGCACCGACTCGTGACAGGATCGGCAACTACCATCAATTACCGTCTGGGAAAAAGAGAATGGCCGCCACCCCCCGTTTCAAGATCGACGTCGCCTTTGTCGACCGAAACCGAGAAATCGAGGAGTTACGCAACTACCTGCAAGGACGCCCCAACTCGATCCTCTTCCTGTACGGCCCCAAGTCCTCGGGCAAGACCACCCTCATGTACCGCCTCTTCGAGCAGATGGAGGCGGAAAAGGGCTACTCGTTCAACTTCCTCAACTTGCGCGAGGTCTTTCTCGGTTCCTACGACGACTTCATCGCCGCCTTCTTCAAGTCGGCCGGCGATGAAAACGGCGTCCGCACCGGCAGCCGGCGGCAGTACAGCCTGTTCGGCCTCTTCAAGCTGGACGCCTTTACCGAGCGGATGCTGAAAAAACGCCAGGAAGATCCCTTCTTGGTCATGAAGCGGGAGTTCCAGCGCCTGGTCAAGAAAGGCGTGCGGCCGGTGGTGATCATCGACGAGTTCCACAAGCTGGACGGCCTCTACCTGCCGGACAAGCAGCGCTCGCTCATCGTCGAGCTGATGAACTTCTTTGTGGCCATGACCAAGGAGAGCCACCTGTGCCACGTGATCATCGCCTCGTCGGACGCCTTTTTCATCGAACGGGTGTACGTGGACAGCAAGCTCCGCAAGACGAGCAAATTCATGAAGCTTGACTATCTCAAGAAGGAGGACGTCGTCACCTGGCTTCGAAATATAAAGCGCTACAACAAGATAGAGGACTACACCCTCGACGAACAGCAGATCGAAACGATCTGGGACACGGTGGGCGGCAGCGCCTGGGAGGTCTACTCTATCCTTGAAGATCTGTTTCAGCACCCCCTGGAAACGATCGTGGCCAAGATCAAGCGGGAGCGGCTGGCCACCATCGTTGACGTGATCCGCCACAATAGGGCGCTGGAAGGTATCCTGCAGCGATTCGCCGATGAACCGGTCCATCACGGCCGGGACCTCCTCGACTGCGACACCTCCCTGCTGGGTACACTGGTCGGGGAAAACATCCTCTTCTACGACCCGGTGGACGGCGTGTACGGCATCCAAGGCAAGAGCCTTGAATGGGGAATCAAAGAATACTTCGAGGGACCATGACCGCGCAATCCCCTTTGGCCAATAGCACCACGCACCTACCGAGATGACAAAACACAGCAACATAATATATGTCGCCGGCCACCGTGGCATGGTGGGTTCGGCCATCGTCCGCCGTTTGCGGGCCGCCGGCCAGGCCAACATTCTTACCGCCACCCATGCCGAGCTGGATCTCACCGACCAGCAGGCCGTTCGCGCCTTTTTTGAGCGCAACCGGCCCACCCAGGTTTACCTGGCAGCGGCCAAGGTGGGCGGCATCCACGCCAACAACAGCTATCCGGCCGAGTTCATCCATCACAACCTCATGATCGAGGCCAATATCATCGACGCCGCCTGGCGCACTGGGGTCGAACGGCTGCTGTTTCTGGGCAGTTCCTGTATCTATCCCAAGCACGCCCCCCAACCCATGCCGGAGTCTGCGCTGCTCACCGGCCCCCTGGAGCCCACCAACGAGCCGTACGCCATTGCCAAGATCGCCGGCATCAAGTTGTGCGAATCCTACAATCGCCAGTACGGCGTCGACTTCCGCAGTGTCATGCCCACCAACCTCTACGGCCCGGGCGACAACTTCGACCTGGAGAACAGCCATGTGATTCCCGCGCTCATGCGCAAGTTCCACCAGGCCAAGATGGAGCGCCGCCCGTACGTCGAGGTCTGGGGGAGCGGCAAGCCGCGCCGCGAATTCCTGCATGTGGACGACGTGGCCGATGCCTGCCTCTTTGTCATGAATCTTTCCAGGGAGGCATACCGGCGCCACACCGAGCCCATGTGCTCCCACATCAACATTGGCGCCGGCGAGGACCTCACCATTGCCGAGCTGGCGGGTTTGATCCGCGACGTAGTGGGCTATCAAGGCGAAATCCGCTACGACGCCACCAAGCCCGACGGCACCCCGCGCAAGCTTCTCGATGTCAGCCGCCTGCAATCCATGGGCTGGCGAGCGAGCATTGGCCTGAAAGAAGGGCTCCAGCAGACCTACCGCTGGTTTTTGGAGCATCAAGACGAACTCCGCACATGACCGCACCATGAAAAAAGCACTCATCACCGGCATCACCGGCCAGGACGGCGCCTACCTCGCCGAGTTCCTGCTGAACAAGGGGTATGAGGTGCACGGTATCAAGCGCCGCACCTCCCTGTTCAACACCGACCGCATCGACCATCTATACCAGGATCCCCATGAACAGGATGTGCGCTTCTTCCTCCACCACGGGGACATGACCGACTCCTCCAGCCTGCTGCGCATCATCCAGCAGGTGCAACCCGACGAGATCTACAACCTCGCCGCCCAGTCCCATGTGCAGGTCTCCTTCGAGGAGCCCGAGTACACCGCCAACTCCGACGCCCTGGGCACACTGCGCATCCTGGAGGCCATCCGCATCCTTGGGCTGGAGAAGAAGACCCGTTTCTACCAGGCCTCCACCTCCGAGCTTTTCGGCAAGGTGCAGGAGGTGCCCCAGAGCGAGAAGACCCCCTTCTATCCCCGCTCACCCTACGCGGTGGCCAAGCTCTACGCCTACTGGATCACCGTCAATTACCGCGAAGCCTACGGCATGTACGCCTGCAACGGCATCCTGTTCAACCATGAAAGCCCTCTCCGCGGGGAGACCTTCGTCACCCGCAAGATCACCCGGGCGCTTGCCCGTATCAAACTCGGCCTGCAGGATTGCCTCTACCTCGGCAACCTCGACGCCAAGCGCGATTGGGGCCATGCCCGCGACTACGTGGAAATGCAGTGGCTCATGCTGCAGCAGGACGAGCCGGACGATTTCGTCATCGCCACTGGCGAGCAGTACAGCGTGCGTGATTTCGTCAACGCTGCCGCCGAAGAGCTGGGCATGAAGATCCGCTGGGAGGGCGAAGGGCTTGATGAGAAGGGATACTGGACCAATGCCGATGGCGACAAGGCGCGCGAGATC
>WFOD01000062.1 GCA_015488275.1 Deltaproteobacteria bacterium | reverse complement strand
TCACCCTCATCGAGGCGGCCGCCTGCGGGGTGCCCATCGTGGCCACCAATGACGGCGGTCCGGTGGATATCGTTGCCAACTGCGACAACGGGATCCTGATCGATCCCACCGACACCAAGGAAATCGCCCGGGCCTGCCGCACGATCCTCGCGGACCGCGAGTTGTGGGAGCGGTATTCCGCCAATGGCATCAACGGCGTGCGCACCCATTACGCCTGGCCGGCCCACTGCCGCCGGTACCTCGACCTGGTGGCCGAAGTGCTGCGCGACTTTCCCGCCTCCTCCAAGATGCTCGCCGCCGGCCGGCCGCCCATTGGCCGCCGGCTGCAGGAGGTGGAGCGACTGGTCTTTACCGATGTGGACAATACCCTCATCGGCGATAAAGACGCCCTGGCCGAGCTCCTGGCCCTGCTGGAGCGCGAGCGCGGACGCCTCGGCTGGGGCGTGGCCACGGGCCGTTGCCTGGAAATGACCCTGGCCGCCCTGGACGAGCACGATATCCCTCGTCCGGACATTATCGTCAGCTCTGTGGGCACGGAAATCTATTACGGCGAGGGCGTCGCGCCGGACCGCGGCTGGCAGCAGCATCTGGCCCACCGGTGGAAGCCGGACCTCATCCGCAAGGTGCTCGCCCGGCTCGATTTCCTCGAACTGCAGGAAGAAGAGACCCAGCGGCCGTACAAGATCAGCTACTACATCGACCTGCGCAAGGATCCGGACCGGCTGGCCCGGGTGCACCACGCATTGCAGGAGGCGCGGGTGCGCTACAACCTGGTGTTTTCCAACGGCCAGTTCCTCGACATCCTGCCCTACCGCGCCTCCAAAGGCAAGGCGATCCGTTACTTGAGCTACAAGTGGGCCTGGCCGCTGGCCAACATCCTCGTCTGCGGCGACTCGGGCAACGACGAGGACATGCTGCGCGGCGACACCAGCGGCGTGGTGGTGGCCAACTACAGCCCAGAGCTTGAAGGCCTGCGCGGCCTGCGCCGCACCTACTTCTCTCCGCTGGAGTACGCCGCCGCCATTCTCGACGGCCTGCGCCACTACGGTTTTGTGTGAGAGAGGTTGACCGGAACTCGTGTTGGCCAACCGCAGTTGAAAAGGCCAGGAACAGCTTTTCCAACGGACTGCTACGGCCGGGCTTTCTCCACCGGCCTTGGGAGCAACGATGAAGAAAAATCTTGCCAGTTTCGTTGACGATGCCGAGGTCCCCATTCTGGTGGAGTTCCTCTTCGCCCTGGCGGCAGAGGCCAAAGGGCCCATTCTCCTCCACAACGAGATCCTGCTCGCCTTTGGCCGCTACGCCGAAGAGCGGGGCCTGCGCAACGCCACCACCTGCTGGCGTTTTCTCCGCAAGGTGCAAGAAGCGTTGCCTTGCGACGAAGGGCTGCTCCTGGTCTATCGCCATCGCCGGGCCAACTGCCGCCTCTACTTGTTGCGGCGGGAGCGCACTGTCCTGGAGCCCCTGTCCACCCGCGAGTTCCTTTCCCGCAAGGAGCGCTTGCTGCGGCCCGATTTGCCGTGGAACCAGCGGACCCTTGAGATAGACCTGGCGCCGTTCTACGACTACGGTCCTTCTTTGCGCGATCCAGACACCATTGGCAACGGCATCCGCCACTTGAACCGGCACCTCTCGGCCCGGCTCGCCCAGCAGCCGGACAAATGGAACGCCGTGCTTTTTGAATTTCTCCAGCTCCACTCCTTGGGCGATCTCCCGCTGTTGATCGATCCTGAGCGTATCCCGTCGCTCGCCGTGCTCGAGTCTGCCCTTGAGGACGGCATGGACTATCTTGAACGGTGCGATTGCCCCAAGGACCGGAGGCGCATCCTCGACCGGCTTGCCGGGATCGGCTTCCGGCCCGGCTGGGGTGACGATGCGGCGCGCATTCTCGAGACCATGCAACTCTTACAGGACGTATTCGAGCAGCCCAACGGCGAGGTGCTCGAGGAGTTTCTCTCCCGTATCCCAATGGTCTCCAAGGTGGCGATGATCTCGCCCCACGGCTGGTTTGGCCAGAAAGGGGTGCTGGGCCGGCCAGACACCGGCGGCCAGGTGGTCTATATCCTCGACCAGGCGCGCGCCCTGGAGCGGTTCCTGGCCGAGGACCTGGCGCGGGCCGGACTCGACGTTCGACCGAAGATCGTCATCGTCACCAGGTTGATTCCGCAGAGCGAGGGGACCGCCTCGGATCAGCCGCTGGAAAAGGTGGAGGGGGCGGAGAACGTGTGGATCCTGCGGGTGCCGTTCCGCGATCCGCGTGACGGCCGGGTGGTGGAGGAGTGGATCTCCCGCTTTCATCTCTGGCCCTATCTCGATCAGTTCACCGTGGACGTGCGCGACGCCCTGCTGGCCGAGTTCGGCGGCCGGCCAGACCTCATTATCGGCAACTATTCCGACGGCAACCTGGTGGCCACCCGCCTGTCAAAGGACCTGGGCGTCATCCAGTGCAACATCGCCCACGCCCTGGAAAAGTCCAAATACCTCTTTTCCGATCTCTACTGGCAGGATTTCGAGGAGGAGTACCACTTCTCCATCCAGTTCGTCGCCGATCTCCTCTCCATGAACCTGGCCAATTTCATCATCACCAGCACCCGTCAGGAGATCACCGGCTCGGACACCGCCATTGGCCAGTACGAGTCGTATCAGTTCTTCACCATGCCGGGGCTGATGAACGTCTCCAGCGGCATCGACCTGTTTCACCCCCGTTTCAACGTCATCCCGCCTGGCGTGAACGAGGATATCTTTTTTCCCTTTAGCGACACCGAGCGCCGCGATCCGGCCATGAGCAGGGAGCTTGCCGACATGCTTTTTTACCGGCAGGACGCGGCCTGCTACGGCGAGCTGGCCCAGCCGGATCTGGCGCCAATCTTCTCCATCGCCCGCCTGGACCGGATCAAGAACCTGACCGGCCTGGTGGAGGCCTATGGCCGCTCGGAGCGGCTGCGGCGCATGGCCAACCTGGTGCTCATCGCCTCAACCCTTGATCCAGAGGCGTCGCGCGACGCCGAGGAGGCGGCCGAGATCCGGCGTATGTACGAGCTGATCGACCGTTACGGTCTCCGCGGCCATATCCGCTGGGTGGGGGCTTTTCTCGGCAAGGAGGAGACCGGCGAGGCCTACCGCATCATCGCCGACCGGCGGGGGGTGTTCGTGCAGCCGGCCCTGTTCGAGGCCTTTGGCCTTACCATCCTCGAGGCCATGCAGTCTGGCCTGCCGGTCTTTGCCACCAAGTTTGGCGGGCCGCAGGAGATTATCGAGCCAGGCCGCTGCGGCTTTCTCATCAACCCAACGGATCAGCAGAACATGGCCGAGGCGATCGCCGATTTTTTGGAGCTGTGCGGTCAGGAGCCGGATTACTGGCAGCGGCTTTCCGAGGCGGCCCGCCAGCGGGTGGCGGAGCGGTTCACCTGGCGTCTCCACTGCCGGCAGCTTACCCGGCTGACCAAGGTGTACGGGTTTTGGAAGTATTCGATCTCCAATGAGGCCAAACAACGGATCGCCAACTACTGCGAGTTGTTGTACCATCTGCACATCAAGGCGCGGGCTGGCCAGATGCTCGCCTGATGGGGCGGGCGGGCCTGGCCAAACGCGGACGCATGACAGGGAGAGTATATGATCGTCACCGTGGGCGAGGTGGTGTGGGACTGTTTTCCTGATCGTCAGGTGCTGGGCGGCGCACCGGTGAACGTGGCCTATCACCTGGACCGTCTGGGCGTCAAGGCCGTGCCGGTCACCCGGGTGGGGCAAGACGACCTGGGCCGGCAAACCCGCGCCTTTCTGGCCCAGGCTGGCGTGGACTGCGCAGGGATCCAAGAGGACCCCGAGTTGCCTACTGGCCGGGTGGAGGTCCGTTTTGATGCGCGGGGCGAGCCCTGTTTCGAGATCATGGGGCCAGCCGCCTGGGACGCCATTGCCTGGGAGCCGGCGGCCGCCCTGGTGGCAGGTCAGGCGTACGCCTTGGTTTTCGGCACCTTGGCCCAGAGGGACAAGCGGAGCAGGAGCACCATCGAACGCCTGGCAGCGGGGGCGGAGACCTGCTATTACGATGTCAACCTGCGGCCGCCCCATACGCCGGTGGAGCGGGTGGCCGTATCGCTGGAGTGGGCCCAGGTGGTGAAGATGAACGAAGAGGAACTGGCCTTGCTCGGCCGGGAGCTTGGCCTGGCCGCCCCCACCGGCCAGGAGACGGCCGAACGTCTGCGCCGCCGGTTTGGCGTCCAGACGCTTCTTGTCACCCAGGGCGAGCAGGGGGCGTGGCTGGTGGACGACGACGGCCTGTTGGCGGTTGCCGGCCTGCCTGTTGCGGTCGCCGATCCCGTGGGTGCGGGAGATGCCTTTTTGGCCGCCTATATCGCGGCCGCCGAGGCTGGCGCCGACCGGCAAGAGCGCCTGCGGCGGGCCAACCGTCACGGGGCCCTTGTGGCCTCCCTGCCCGGCGGCATGCCGGAGTTGCCGCCGGAGGCCTGATACCGGGAATGGACTTGGCTTTCGTCTGAATTGCAGCGATAATTCAATTGGTTAGATTTGGAATACAGGAAAAACATAAAGGAGAATCCCCATGCTGCAAAGTGACTTTCCTGGCCTTAAGCTCCTTCATCGGGGCAAGGTGCGCGATATCTACGAGGTGGAGGATCACCTGCTCCTCGTGGCCACGGACCGGATCTCGGCCTTCGACGTGGTTATGGCCGAGCCCATCCCGGACAAGGGCAAGGTCCTTACCGCCATGTCGTTGTTTTGGTTCGACTATCTGGGGGACATCGTGGCCAACCATCTGGTCACCGCTGATCCAGATCAGTACCCGGCGGCCTGCATGCCGTACCGCGAGCAACTCGCCGGCCGCTCCATGTTGGTGAAAAAGGCCGAGCCCTTGCCGGTGGAGTGTATTGTGCGCGGCTATCTCGCCGGCTCGTTCTGGAAGGCGTACCAGCGCTCCACCACGGTGTGCGGATTCGAGTTGCCGGCGGGCATGCGGGAGTCCGATCCTTTTCCCGAGCCGCTTTTCACCCCGTCCACCAAGGCGGAGATCGGCGAGCACGACGAAAACATCTCTCGATCGAGGATGGAGGAGATCGTTGGCAAGGAGACCGCCGACCGGTTGGCCGACATCGCGGAGCGGCTCTACACTAAGGCGCGGGACTATGCCCGCGAACGGGGTATTATCATCGCTGACACCAAGTTCGAGTTCGGCTGGCACGAGGGCGAGCTTATCCTCATCGACGAGGTGCTCACCCCGGATTCGTCCCGCTTCTGGCCTCAGGCCGAGTACGAACCCGGCCGTAGCCAGCCGAGCTTTGATAAGCAGTTCCTCCGCGATTACCTGTCGTCGTTGGACTGGGACAAGACCCCCCCGCCGCCTCCCCTGCCGGCCGATATTGTTGAACGTACCCGGGCCCGC
>WFOD01000061.1 GCA_015488275.1 Deltaproteobacteria bacterium | reverse complement strand
TATCCGAAAAGGAGCCAAGGAATTCGTGAGGTTGGCCGAAGCTTTGCTTTGGCCAACCGTGGTCGAAAAAGCCAAGGACGGCTTTTTCGACGGATTGCTAAAGAGCGGCCCTGGGTCCGACGGAAGAGGCGGGCCGTAGGGTAACGTCGCTTGCCAACGTCTCGTTACCTTAGTATGCCTGCCGGAGAAGCGCAACAAAAAGTCCGCGTGGACAAGTGGCTGTGGGCGGCCCGGTTTTTCAAGACCAGGTCGTCGGCCGCCCGGGCGGTGAGCGGCGGCCAGGTGCACGTGGACGGCCAGCGGGTCAAGCCCGCCCGTCTGGTGGCAGGGGGAGAGACCCTGCGCATCCGGCGGGGACCGGTGGAGTTCGTGGTGGTGGTCAAGGCGGTGTCCGAGCGCCGCGGCCCGGCCCGTGAGGCGCAACTGCTCTACGAAGAGACGGAAGACAGCCTCCGTCGCCGCCAGGAGACGCGGGAGCGCCGGCGGTTCGAAGGCGATGCCGGCCCGCGGGCCAAACCGGACAAGCGGGACCGGCGCCGTTTGCGCCGGCTCAAAGGAATCGGCTGAAGGTGCCCTGCAGCCAGAGCACGTGGGGCCGGCCGGTCGCCGCTCCCTCAAGGGGGTGGCGCAGGGCGTGGCGAGGCTTGGGCACGGCAACAGAGCGATCAAGGAGGATTGGAGCTATGGCAAAGGTGCAACGGGCGATCATCAGCCTGACCGATAAGTCTGGGATCGAGGGCTTTGCCCGGGATCTCGTGGACCTTGGGGTGGAAATCCTGTCAACGGGCGGTACGGCCAAGAAGCTGCGCGATGCCGGTCTACCGGTCACCGAGGTTGCGGACTACACAGGCTTTCCCGAAATTCTCGACGGCCGGGTCAAGACCCTGCATCCCAAGATCCACGGTGGCCTGCTGGCCCAGCGCGACAACCCGGATCACGTTGGCCAGATGGCCCGTCACGATATCCGGCCCATCGACATCGTGGCCGTCAACCTGTACGCCTTTGAAAAGGCCACCCAGACGCCGGGTTGCGACCTGGCGCACGCCATTGAAAACATCGATATCGGCGGCCCCACCATGCTCCGGGCGGCGGCCAAGAACTTCCGGCACGTGACGGTGATCGTTGATCCCGCCGACTATCCTCAGGTGGTGGCGGAACTGCGCGAGCACGGCGAGACCACGCTCAAGACCCGCTTCCGCTTGGCGGTCAAGGTGTTCCAGCTCACCCGCGACTACGATACGGCTATTGCCGCGTGGCTTGAAAAGGTGGACGTGGACAACGACCCTTACTTCCGGTAGGCGAAAGAGGACGGCCGTTATGCGTATGGGAGTGCTGTTGTCCGGCACCGGCCGGACCTTGGATAACTTTCACGAGCAGATCGCCGCTGGCGCCATGCAGGGAGAGATCGTGGTGGTGGTCTCCAACGTGGCCGACGCCCTTGGGCTGGAGAAGGCCAGGAAGTACGGCTATCCAGCGGTGCACGCCAAGGGAAATGCGGCGATCAACGAGGTGCTCGCCGAGCATGGCGTCGAGCTGGTCCTGTTGGCCGGTTACTTGAAATTGTACGAGCCGCCGTCCCATCTCGCGCGGTCGGTGCTCAACATCCATCCTTCTCTCATCCCCATGTTCTGTGGCGCGGGCTTTTACGGTATGCGGGTGCACCGGGCGGTGTTTGACCGGGGGCTCAAGGTGAGCGGCTGTACGGTGCACTTCGCCAACGAGGTGTACGACGAGGGGCCGATCGTGGTGCAGAAATGTGTCTCCATCGTTGACTGCGCCACAGCGGACGAGGTGGCGGCCCGCGTGTTCGAGGCCGAGTGCGAGGCGTATCCCGAGGCGATCAACCTGGTGCACGAACGGGGAGTGGACGCCTTCTGGCCGTGAGGCCCGGTGTGGGCGGTGTCCCCAAGGAGTTTCTATGGTCCTCCAGCGCAAGACCTTGATGACGGGCGCTGATATCGAGCGCTCCCTATCCCGCATTGCCCTTGAAATCCTGGAACGGAACCACGGCGTGGCGGACCTGGGGATCATCGGCATCCATACCGGCGGCGTCTATCTGGCCGACCGCATCCGGCGGATGATCGAGCGGCAAGAAGGCGCCGCCGTGCCCGCCGCCACCTTGGATATTACCCTGTACCGCGACGACTGGAGCCTCGCCTCCCAGAACCCGATCGTCAAAAAGACCGAAATTCCCTTTCCGGTGGCTGACAAGACCATCATCTTGGTGGACGACGTGATCTTCACCGGCCGCACCATCCGCGCCGCCCTGGACGCGATCATGGATTACGGCCGGCCCACCGCCATTCAGCTCGCCGTGTTGGTGGACCGTGGCGGCCGGGAGCTGCCGATCCAACCCGACTACGTGGGGATGACCGTGGCCGTGGCGCCGGACGAGCACGTACACGTGCTCCTTGAGGAAGAGTCGGAGTGCGACGAGGTGGTCCTGCTCGGCCAAGCGGCCGACTAGCGGCGCCGCCCGTGCTTGCCTTGTGTTTCCCCTACGCGACGATATCCCGGCCCGCCTGTTCCCGGTGGTCAACACCTGGATCATCGTGGTCAACGTCCTCTGTTACGGATATCAGTTGGCCCTCGGTCCGGGCGGCGAGCGCCTGATCTTCCAATACGGCTTTGTGCCCGCCCGCCTGTTGTTCTCCCCCGCCTTCTTGGGATTCGATCCCACCGAACTGCCCACTCTGCTGTCGTATATGTTTCTCCACGGCGGTTTTCTGCACTTGGCCGGCAACATGTGGATGTTGTGGGTCTTTGGCGATAACGTGGAGGATGCGATGGGCCACGGCCGTTACCTTCTCTTCTACCTCGCCTGTGGCGTGGTCTCCGCCCTGGCGCAGATGGCGGTGGCGCCCGCCTCCGGGATCCCGATGGTCGGGGCCTCGGGGGCGATCTCCGGCGTGTTGGGGGCCTATTTTCTCCTCTATCCCGCCGCCCGCATCCTCACCCTGGTGCCCATCTTCTTTTTTCTCACCACGGTGGAGGTGCCGGCCTTTGTCTTTCTCGTGCTCTGGTTCGTGCTCCAGTTTCTCCAGGGCGCGGCCTCGCTGCGCGCCTCTGGCGCAGGAGGCGGGGTGGCCTGGTGGGCCCATATCGGCGGCTTTATCGCCGGCATGGCGCTGTTGCCGCTGGCCCGCAAGCGGCGGCCGCGCCGTCGCCGCCTGTTGCTGTGA
>WFOD01000060.1 GCA_015488275.1 Deltaproteobacteria bacterium | reverse complement strand
TTCTCCACCTGCGCCAGCTCGAACTCCAGGGAACCTTCGGTTTTGTGGTCCAGGAGTATCTCCAGGACCTGGACCGCGATCTGCGGGTGGTGGTCATCGGCGAGCACGTGGAGGCCTACTGGCGCATCCGTGAGGGGGCCTTTCACCACAACCTCGCCCGCGGCGGCCGCATCGACCGGGATGCGGATCCTGAACGCCGGGAGGCCGGCATTGAGGCGGTGCGCCGCTTCTGCCGGACCACGGGGATCAATCTCGCCGGTTTTGATCTTGTGTTCCGGCCCGGCGAGAGCACCCCCCTGTTTCTGGAGATCAACTATACCTTTTCGGCCCGTGGACTCGGCGAGAGCCGGTACACCCGCCTGTTCCGCCAAGCGGTGAGCCAATGGCGAGAATCCCTCGGCTAACCGCCCGTTTTTCAACGGGCTGCTATCAGTCCATCGCCTTCCTACCGCCCCCAAAAGATCTCATAACGCTCCTGGTGCAGTTCGCGGCGGGCGACGATGGAGAGCTTCATGCCGATCTCTTCTTCCAGGGCGGCGATGGTGGCCGACTCTTCGTTGAGCATGATGTCGGCCACCTGGGGGCTGACCTTGACCGTGACGAACTCGCCGCCCATCCGGCCGGCCTGGCGGGCGATCTTGCGGAAGACCTCATAACAGATCGTGCGGCGCGACTTGATCCTGCCCTCGCCGTTGCAATAGGGGCAAGGCTCGCAGAGCATGCTGGCCAGGTCCTCGCGGCTGCGCTTGCGGGTCATCTGCACCAGGCCGAACTCGGAAACCCGCAGGATATTGACCCGGCTCTTGTCTTGGGCAAAGGCCTCCTGCAGGGCGCGGAAGACCTCTTCCCGGTGCGCCTCTTCCTCCATGTCGATAAAATCGATGATGATGATGCCGCCGATGTTGCGCAATCGCAACTGGTAGGCGATCTCCTTGACCGCCTCCATGTTGGTCTTGAAGATCGTCTCCTCCAGATCCCGCTTGCCCACGTACCGTCCGGTGTTGACGTCGATGACCGTCAGGGCCTCGGTGGTCTCGATAACGATATACCCGCCACACCGCAGCCAGATCTTGCGGTCCAGCGCCCGGCTGATGTCCATTTCAATGCCGTAGGCCTCAAAGACCGGCGCCTCGCCGGTGTAGAGATGCACCTTGCCGGCCAGGCGCGGGGCAAAGGTCTGGACAAAACGCAGCACCCGCTCATAGGTGCGCCGGTCGTCCACCACCACCCGGTCCACCTCGGGAGAGAACACGTCGCGCACCACCCGCAAGATGATGTCGAGATCAGCGTACACCAGGCTCGGTACCGGCGCCCTGGCGGCGATGTCCTGGATTTCGCTCCAGATGTGGAGCAAGAACTCCATGTCCGCCTCTATCTCCTCACGCGAGGCGTTCTCGGCCAGGGTGCGGACGATGAAGCCGGCGCCAGTGGGCCGCAGCTCGCGCACGGTCTCGTACAGCCGTTGACGGATCGCGTCGTCGGTGATCTTGCGCGAGATACCGATATGGTCGGTCATGGGCATGAAGACCAGATTGCGGCACGGCAGGGTGATGTTGCAGGTCAGGCGCGCCCCCTTGGTGCCGAGGGGCTCCTTGCAGACCTGCACCAGAATGTCCTGCCCCTCTTGCAGGAGATGCTCGATCTGCTTGTCCTCGCCCCGCGCCGGAGAATCGATCAGGCCGTTATCGTAGCAGCAGGTGCTCCCGTTGTGCTGGAGCATCCGCTCGACCTCGGTGGCACCGGCCTGCACGTCGTCCACGTACAAAAAGCCGGTGCGTTCGAGGCCAATATCCACAAAGGCGGCCTGCATTCCGGGCAATACCCGCCGCACCCGGCCGCGATAGATATTGCCCACCAGCCCCTTTTCCGTGGGCCGCTCCTGATAAAACTCCTTCACCGTGCCGTGCTCGACGAGCGCGATACGGATCTCAAAGGGCGTGGCGTTGATGACGAGATCGGTTGCCATTCTAAAGAAGCTCCTTGCTCGACTGATCGCGCAACCGGCCGCTCGCAGCCGTGGACGCGCGCCACCAGAGTTTACGGATCTGCAGGTTGGCTGCGGCCTCCTCCCCCAGGGCGAAAACCGCGGCCACCAGCTCGGCCGGTTTGACCGCAGGCCGGTTGCCACCGGCAACGAGGACGAGGGTCAGAACGTTTGCGTCTTGCAGTCCCAGCTCGCGCACCAGGGGACGAACGTCGAGGCGGCGCACACCCTTTTTCCGCACCAGCTCCAACTCCCAGCGGTCAGCGGCCAGAAAGGCCGCAACCCGCGCCGCATCCAGCGAGACCGGCGCCACCACCCGGTAGGCGACCTCCAGCGGCCCAGCGCCAGGATCGCCGTCGCGCACCAGCCGCGCAACCTGTAATCCTGGCGGCAGAAACCGGTTCATCGCCGCGCAAGCCGCCGCAGGGTCATCAATGGGACGCTCGCAGGTGAGCACCAGGTACTCGGCCTCGCTCTCCACGCCGAGGGACAAGGCGGGGCCAAAGGCCACCCGGGGAGTGGGGTTATGGCCCTGGGAATAGGCCAAGGGCAGGCCGGCCACCCGCAAGGCCCGGTAAAAGAGGCCGATTACCTCAAGATGGCTCAAGAACCGCACCTCGCCAACCTTGCGGTAATCGAGACGGTAACGGAAAACGGCTGGCCCGCCTTTTCCGCTCTCCCCACCCGTCCGGCGGCCGGCACACCCGCTCGCAAGGGATTGCGCCTCCTGGTCCCAGATGCGCGGCCGCACCTCTTTAAAGTCGCACAGGCCACACCCCTGACAGCCGTGGGCGCGGCAATCTTCAGTACGCCGGCCAGCGCTGGCCGCCCGCCGTTCCGCCACAAGAAAATCGCGGCTCACCCCAGGGTCCAGATGGTCCCAGGGCAGGCGCTCGTCAAGATCGCGGGCCCGAAGATAGCTGGCCAAATCGACCCCATGCTCCGCAGCGGCCCGCCGCCAGATCTCCAAGTCAAAATGCTCGGACCAACCGTCGAGCCTGGCCCCCAAGCGCCAGGCGGCGGCCACCACTGGCGCCAGGCGGCGATCGCCGCGGGAAAAGACGCCCTCGAGAAAACTCTGCCGGGGATCGTGCCAGCGAAAGCCCAGGGCCCGGCCCGCCAGCCTCCTTTTCAAGCGGTCAATGGCCGCCCAGCCCTCGTCGATGGAGAGCTGGCGCTCCCACTGGAACGGCGTATGGGCCTTGGGCACAAAGGTGGCGGCGCTCACCGTTACCCGGCAGCCGGTCTCCCGGTGCACCCGGCGAGCCAGATCGGCAATGGCGTCAATGTCGGCCTCTTCTTCCTCAGGCAGGCCGAACATGAAGTAGAGCTTGATCCGCCGCCACCCCAACCGCACCGCCTCACGGCAGGCGGCCAGGAGATCTTCCTCCGTGATGCCCTTGTTGATCACCCGCCGCATCCGCTCGCTGCCCGCCTCGGGCGCCAGGGTGAAACCGGTCTTACGCACCCGCCGGATCTCGGCCATTACTTGCGGCGTGAGCGTTCCCACCCGCATGGACGGCAATGAAACGGAAATGCGTTTGGGCGCGCACTCCTGCATGAGGCAGTGCAACAGCGGCCCAAGGCAGGAATAATCGCCCGTGCTGAGCGACAACAAGGCCACCTCGTCGAAACCGCCGGCCGCCAAGCCCTGGCGCGCCGAGGCCAGGATATCGGCCGGCCGCCGCTCCCGCACCGGCCGGTAGATGATGCCCGCCTGGCAGAACCGGCAGCCACGGGTGCAGCCGCGGGCCACTTCAATGCCAAGGCGGTCGTGGACGATACGGACGAGCGGCACGATGGGCGGTTCGCTTGCGGCCGGCAGTTCGGGCAGCACCCGTCGCCGTACCCGTGGCCCGCTGCCGCCACCCGGATGCAGGAGCGGTACATACACCCCCTGCACGGCCGCCAACCGTTCGAGGATCTCTTGCCGCGCCACGCCTGCGGCCCGCGCCGTGGCCACGGTCTCAAGTATCTCGATGATCGCCTCCTCGCCGTCGCCAAGCAAGAGGGCGTCGAAGAACAGGGCAAAGGGTTCGGGTTGGAACGCGCCAGGGCCGCCGCCCAAAACAACAGGCGCGTCGTGCGGCCGATCGGCGGCGTAGAACGGAATGCCGGCCAGATCGAGCACGGTGAGCATATTAGTGGCGCAAAGTTCGTACGGCAACGTGACGCCAAGGACATCAAACTCGGCCAAGGGACGGCGGGACTCGAGACTGGTCAAGGGCTCGCCCCGCCGCCGCAAGAGCTCTTCCAGGTCGCGGTCCGGCGCGTACACCCGTTCCGCCAACAAGCCGTGCCGCCGGTTGACCTCGTGGTACAAGATCTTCAATCCCTGATGCGACATGCCGATCTCGTACAGGTCGGGAAAGACCAGGGCGATACGGCAGCGCGCCTCTTGCCAGTCTTTCCGCGCCGCGCCCGGCTCCAGGCCAAGGTAGCGGCCTGGTTTGCCCACCTGGGCGAGAAGGGTTGTGTCCGTCGTGCTCATCCTCCAGCTCCAAGGAATTGCGCCGGCCCCTCTTCCACCGTGTAGCCGGCCGGCACGGCGATGCGGAAATCGGCTGGCCTGGACACCTGTCCGGACGCGGGATCGTCAAGAGCGATGTCCACCACACCGCGTTGCAAGGCAAGGCGCAAGCGCGCCGGCACCTGGCACGAGGAGGCGCCGCTGGCGGCCTCCACCTGCTGGTACGACTCATAGGTGACGGTGAAAAGCGGCTTTTCCGCCCCATTGGCCAGGAGGCGGACACGGCGCACCCGCGCTGTCCGGCCGTCGAACCAGTACTCGTACCGCGGGCCGTCCGGGCGGCATTGGTAGGCGATCAAATAACCGCTGTCCACAGGGGCTCCCATCCGCCGCACCTCCCGCAGAAGGGGATCGCCAGCGCAGCCCACCGGCCGGCCGGTAAGCAGGGCGTAGAGCGCGGCCGCCCCGCCATCGGTCATCCGGCCGCGCCACATCCGCCGGCGCGGCGTGTCCACGTACTGATAGGTGCGGCCGTCTGTGGCAAAGAGGGCGAGCGGTTGCCCCAGAGGGGCGAGAAGCACGATCTTGGCAAAGGCCGGTTCCTGGGCCAGCAGATAGCCGGCAAAGATGCGCCGGCCAAACCAGGAAGGCGCCGACACCGTGAGATCGGCGTCCAAAGCGGCGCAGCCGGCCGGCGGCGCGGCGAGACGGAAAAAGCGGTCGAGCAGCGCCTGCCGCTCGCCGCCCGCAACCGGCGGCCCCACCTCCAGCCGGTGACAGCCGGCAAGAAGGGCGAGGGTGGTGGCAAGGAGCACGGCGAGCGCCCGGCCCCTTGCGCGCTGTGCGCCGCCTGCCGCCCGCATGACCTACGCACCGTTCCCCGCGGGCAGGCCGAGTTTTTCCCGCAGCCGCGCCCGGGCCGTCACTTTTTCCTCCAAAGACTCGCCTTTTGCGCTGCCGGCCATGTCCTGCTGGCGGATCTCCTGGATCTCGTTTTCGATCATGGCCAGGGCCTCCCGCCACTGTTGGCGCGCCGCCTCTGGTTGGCCGGCCCGGGCCAGGGCGTCCCCCAGGTGCTCGGCGATTGTCGGGTCGTCGGGCGCCAACTCACGCGCCCGCGTAAGCTCCCGCACCGCCTCGTCGTAACGGCCAAGACGGAAGTAGACCCAGCCCAACGAATCGCGAATATACCCATCTTCAGGCCGCTGGGCCACGGCCCGCTTGCAGTAGTCCAGGGCCTCGTCGAGCCGTACGCCCGCCTCCGCCCAGGTATAGCCCACGTAGTTGAGGGCATAGGGATCGTTGGCGTCGACTTCCAGCACCCGCTGCATAACGGACAGCGCCTCATCTTTCTCGCCCCGCCGATCGAGAAAGACGCCGTACTCGAAAAGCAAGCGCGTATCCTTGGGAAAGCGCGCCGCAGCC
Organism: Deltaproteobacteria bacterium; assembly: GCA_015488275.1. Lineage (GTDB taxonomy): Bacteria > Desulfobacterota > Desulfobulbia > Desulfobulbales > S012-135 > S012-135. The sequence continues at coordinate 1,164 of WFOD01000060.1, read as the reverse complement.
TCGGCAAAAAGGGCGGCGGCAGCCTCTTCCCGTCCCCAGGCATCGAGCACAGCGATACGGGTGAGGTAAAGCTCGGACAAGGGATCAGCCTTGGCCGCAATGGCCTCGGCCAGCAGACGGTCGGCCTTGGCGAACCGGTGGAGATCCGCCAAGATACGGGCCTTGGCAGCCACGGCCCGACCGGCGAGGGGCCGATCGGCGAGCAGGCGGTCAAGCACCTGCAAGGCGTTCTTGGGCTGGTCGAGACGGTACCAGCTTACGGCCAGCAGCACCGCGACCTCTTCATCCTCTGGATCGTCGGCCGCCATTGCGGCGAAATGGCGCCGCGCCTCATCGTACTGCCCGCTGTCAAGCAGCACCCGGCCCAAGACGATACCGTACCGCCGCCGTTCATCCTCGTCCACCGCCGAGCGCACGAGCTCCCGCAAGAGCTCCACCGCCCGTTCAGCGCGGCCAAGGCGCAAGGCGAGATCGGCCAGCCGATGCCGGAGCCGGTCGTCGTCCACCGCAGCGGCCAGGCCATCTTCGTATACCGCAAAAGCGTCCTCCAACCGGCCAGCCGCCTCCAGCACCTGCCCCAGCTCCAGCACCCTGTCCGGCGTCCAGGCGAGCCGGAGCACGGTGCGGTACTCTTCCACCGCCCGCTGGAACAACTTTAGGTTACGGTACAACCGCGCCAGAGCCAGATGGGCCTTGGCCGAGTCGGGCGCCACGGCGACCGCCCGTTCGAGAAGAGTGGCGGCCTGATCGTATGCGCCGGTGCGGGCGTACAACGCGCCGCGCAACAGAAGCAGGTCTGGGTCGTCGGGCCGGCGGGCCAACGCCCGGTCGTAGGTCTCCTCAGCCCGCGCCGTCTGCCCCATGCCGAGATAGAGGCGGGCCAGCAACGCCACATAGCGGACCTCGTCCGGCCGGTCACGCACCAGATCCTCGAGCACCGCTGCCGCCTCTTTGTTCCGGCCCATGCGGACCAAGAGCATGGCGCGGTTCTGTTGCACGTGATCAGCGCCAGGATCGCAGACCAGGGCCTTTTCATACGCCTCCAACGCCTCGTCATACCGGTCCGGCCCCGCCAACTCGGCGCTCTTGCCCCACAAATAATAAAAATATGAACAACTGGTATCGGCCTCCGGCGCCTCGGGCGACGGCGGCGGCGTGGCCGGC
>WFOD01000059.1 GCA_015488275.1 Deltaproteobacteria bacterium | reverse complement strand
CCCTTGCCTCGCAACCAAAAAAGCGGCCGTTTGGCCGCTTTTTTGGTTGCTCCCCGCCCTTGCCACACCACGTCACGAAATGATGCGGGGCTTCAGGAAGATGATCAGCTCCTTGCGCTGCACGGCCGTGCCTTCCTTGCCAAACAGCTTGCCCACGCCAGGGATATCGCCCAGCCCGGGAATCTTTTTGGCGCTGGTGGTCTCGCTGTTGTCGATCAGGCCGCCCACCACCAACATCTCGCCGTCTTTGACCCGCACCAAGGTGGTCATCTCCCGGACCTTGACTTTGGGCAGTCCCACCTGATTGGCCCCGCCAAACGTCTTGTACTCAATGGGCTCCTCCAACTGGGAGGTGACAGGCGTGAGCGAAAGGATCACCTCGTTGTCGTTGAGGATCGTAGGGATCACCGCCAGGCCCAGGCCCGACATAACGCTCGAGGTGGAGACGCTGTAGCTCACCACCCCATCGTTCGTGGTGGAGGTCACCGAATCGATATAGGTGACGTTCTGGCCGATGTTGATCATGGCCGGCTGGCCGTTCATCACGCTGATCCGCGGGTTGGCGATCACGTCGGTGGAGCCCTGCTCGCGGATGGCGTCGAGAAACAGGTTGAAGCTTTTGTTCCCCAGGGTCAGGAACCGGCCGTACGAGCTGGGATAGCCGGGGTTGAGTTTTTGGAAGTCCAGGCCAAAGGAAAAACCATTGGCCGTGTCCTGCAGCAAGCCGGCCCAGTCGATCCCCGTGGTATTGTCATCGTTGAGGGTCACCTCAACGATCTTGGCCTCGATCTCCACCTGCCGGTAGAGCTCAGACTTCAAGTTCTCAATATAGGTGGCGATCTTTTCAAGCAGTGACCGGGGGGCGGTAACGGTGATGAGGCCAATGGGCTTGTCGATGGTGTAGTAGCCTTTGCCCGCTGGCGGCCGGGAGGGCTGGGCCGTGGCCGTTTGGCCTTGCTGGCCGCCCTGGCCCGCGCCTGCGCCCTGATCGCCACCCGCTCCGCTGGCCGCGGCGGTGTTCGTGGTCTGGGGAGCCGGTGCGGTCCAGATCTCCAGCACCTTATCAAGGTTGGCCTGGATGTTCTTCCAGATATCGAACTCGCTGCTCTGGGTGGTGAGCTGGATCAACCCCTGCATGTTGCCGGACTGTCCCGAACCGCCGAGCACGTCCCCCCCCACGCCGTGCGAATAGGAAGAGCCGATGAACGGCATGGCGATGTGAAACTTGCGCACATCCTTGTACTTGATCACAATGGTATTTCCCTCGACCTCGTAGAAGTAGTCGAGCTGGCGCAAGAGATGGTCGAGGGCGGCGAAAAAGTCGTCTTCCGCGCGGATATCCACATCCACTAGCGCGCCCTGATCCACGTCGTTGGCCCAGCTGACGTTCATGTTCTTGAGCGCGGCCAGCCGCTTGATGATATCCCGCAAAGGAACAGGGCCGGCCTTGGTGGAGATGTCCGCCCCCACCGGCACGGTGGTTTCTTCTGGCGTGCCCGCGGCGGCGGGCTGGAGCACATATCCCGGCTGCTGGAAGCGCACCGGCAGCGCCGCTCCCCCTCTATCACCGTTGTCTTGCGATATCCGCGCCCCTTGCCGGGCATGCGCCTGGGCGATCAGATCAGCGGCCCGTTCCGCCGGCTGCTGGGCAGCGGTCCGGTTTGTCGTCGTTGGCACGCAGCCGGCAACGGCCAGCCAACATACGGAGAGCAAAACGAGGGCAACCCTTTTCATGGCTTTGTTTCCTCGCTGTGAAGATTGGAGGTCTGCTGCGTCTGGGCGTCGGCGGCAAGCCGCGCACGGATGTACTGCGCCAAGTCTGGCGGCACCGGATAGCCGGAATAGAGCGCCGCGCGATAAGCGATCTTGGCCTTGGCCGGCTCGCCGTTCTTGTCGTAGAGGCGCGCCTTGGCCACCAAGGTGTCCAGGGTGTCGCCGTGCAGGTCTTCGTTGCGTTCAAGCTGGGCCAAGGCGCCGGCATAGTCGCCCCCCTCTTCAAGAAAGGCGGCGTAGTTGACCAAGACCTCGCTCGCCGGCCGCGGCCCGCTCGCCGCCAGATCAAAATACTCCTTGGCCTCGGCGTCCAGCCCCATGTTGGCGCAGGCCACCGCGGCGATCATCGCCGCCTCCCCATCGCTGACATCGATCTTGAGGGCCTGTTTGGCATAGTGCAAGGCCTTGGCGTTGAGCCGCCCATCCACCAGGGCCAGGGCTGCGATCCGTCTGGCCAGCGCGCCGTTCTCCGGCCATTTCTTGAAGGCCTCTTCGTACCGGGCCAAGGCCCCGGCGCGGTCACCCGCCGCCTCGAGCCGCCGGCCCGCCTCAACGATCTGCTTGGCGACTACCAGCGTTTTCGATGTGGTGATCCGCTTCTTGATGGTGATCGGATCGGCCTTAAAGGCAATGGCGTCGGTGGCCGCCTTGGGCCACACGAAATTTTTGTCCTTCGGCGAGATGACGATGGTGTTGAACCGATCCTCTTTTTGCAACCCCTTGAGGTTCAAGATGATATCGAGGACAAAGTCCCACGGCACGTTGTCCAGGGCCAGGGTCAGCGAGCCGCCGACACCTTCGTCCACCACGATGTTCTTGCCGCTGATTTCGCCGATGAGGCGAAAGACGTTGTGCAGATCAATCTTGTAGAAGTCCACGGAAATCCGCTGGCCGGAATAGCCGGCAAAGCCAAAGGTGTCAGGCAACGCGGCCTCTGCCTCTTGCTGCTGATCAGAGGCAGCGGCTGGCGCCGGAGCGGCGGCCTCCTTCTTCTCCCCTTGCTCGTCGCCCGCCAAAAGACCGGCGATCACCGCCGCGGCGTCCGACGGCTCGCTCAACGCGATGGTCATGCCGTCCTCGGCCGGCTGGAAGGTATAGCGGAAAAGGCGGGCACGGCCGGAATCCAGCACGACCCGCACGCCCTCTTGCCGCTGGCCGACCCGCACCCGGGCCAGCAGCCCTCCTACTTCGGTCACTGGCGGCACCCCCTCCAAACGGACGCCAGCAAAATCGAGATACAGCCGCGCCGGCTTCCCCTTGCGCGGCGGCAACTCCTCGTAGCGATAGTCAGCCAGCGGACCATCGGCCCGCAGATGCACCACCGGGCCGGTGGCGCCCTCTTCCACCGTTACACCGAGCAGCTTGCGAGCCACGGCGGCCGACGCAGGCGCGCCACCGGCAAAGGAGACGCCAAGGCCGTTTGGCTGCCGCTCCACGGTATAGGGGCGGTCTTCGGCCAGAAAGAACTGCACACGCACCGCCCCTGGATTTTCGGCAATGGGCGCGCCGGTGATCTTGGCTACCGGGCCGGCATCGTACGTCTTGGGCAGGGCCAGCTCTGCGGCCAGCTCCGCCTGCGCGAGATCGATCACCAAGCGTAAGGGATCCACGAGTTCGTACACTGTGTACGTGGGCGTGCCTGCGCCGGAAAGATGGAAGGCCGTGCCCTGCTGGCCTTCGCTCACCGTTACCTGCTCCAGGCGGAACACCTCCTCTGCGGGCGACGGAGAGGGGGCTGGCTCGTCTCCGCCGGCGAGGGCCTGGCCCGCGCACAAAAGGATCAGCACGAGCGACCACCTGCAAAGAGTTTGTATCTGCATGGTTACCTTTCCCCTTCCTTCGGCAGAACCATCTCGACCCGCTTGAACAGTTTCTCACGGGTCCAGGTCGATGCGGTCCGCTGTTTGACGATCACCCGGCCGCCGGTGATCTTCTCCACCACGCCATAGCGGCCGATGAGCGTCCCTGGCCGGATGATGTAGCCCTTTCCCACCGGATCCTGGACCATAGCCACGGGGCCAGCGGCGCCCTGGACAATGGCCACCAAGGTCAGTTGACCTGGCTCGAAGCGGCGCAGGCCGGTGAGCTTCTCCTCCGGGATATCCTCTTCTTCCGCCCGCACCTCCTGCTCCACCACCTTTTCCCGGATGAACGGCATAAACGGATCCCGCCGGCCCTCGGCGCGGTAAAAGAACAGGTCCTCTGCGCCCAGGATCTGGCGCAGGATCTCTGCGGCGTTTTCCTTGGGCGCGGGAGGCGCGGCGGCCGGCGGCCCGGCGGCCCACGCCAGTGGGGCCGACGCGCCGATCAGCAGCATCCACCACCCGCCAAGCCAACGGGCAAGCCTAGCTCTTCTTTTTGCCACCATCCTTCTTCTCTTCCAGGAACCGATAGGTGATAAGCGAAAAACTCGTCTCAAGGATCACCTCGTTCCCGCGCCGCTTGGGATTCCCCATTGCGATCCCGGAGATCGTCACGATCCGCGGCAACTTGCTCACCTTGGCGAAAAACAGCCCAATATTGTGATACTGCCCCCGAACCTTGATCTCCACTGGGATCTCCGCATAAAAATCCTGCGCCCGCTCGCCCTTGGGGCGAAAGGAGAGGAAGTCCAAGCCGGTGCTGGTGCCCAGGGCCGAGATGTTGGTCAACAGCGACGGGATCTCCTTTTCCTTGGGCAGCAGAACCGAGATCGCCTGAAAACGGGCCTCTGCCTCCTTGAGCTCGGCCTCCAGTTTGGGCAACTGCCGCTGCTTGGCCCGCAGCTTGTCGATCTCTTGGCGCAGGGCGATCTGCTGGCCGGTCAGGCGATCGAGCCGCTCCGCCTTGTCGGCGTAAAAGAGAAAGTAGAAAGCGACCACGGGCAGGACGAGGAGCGCAACGGCGATGAGCACCTTCTGCTGCCGCGGCAGCGGCACCACCTTTTCCTGGAGAAAATCGTCCAGTCTTGTCTGCAGGGTGGCGAGGTTCATGGGGTTTCTTCTTTTTTGGGCAGTGAAAACCGCACCGTCATGTTGAAAGCCTTAAGGTTTTGCCCGGCAATGGCCTGCTGGGAGGCGTTAATCAACTCCGGGGCCTGAAAGTAGGGCGAGGCGGCCAGGGCCTCCATAAACTGGGCAATGGTGGCGTTGTCCAGGGCAACGCCCTGCAGGGCAAGGGTGCCGCCGTTCTGCCCCAGACGGTTCAACCACATCCGGTCTGCTGGGATCAACTCGGCGATCTGGTCCAGCATGTGCACCGGCAAGGAGGTGCGGCGCTTGAGCTCCCGGATCACGGCGGTCTTCTTTTCCAGAAGCTCCCGCGTCTGCTTGAGTCGGCGGATCCTGTTGTTCACCCGGGCGTAGCGTTGCTTTTCCCGCTGCAGCCGGCCAATTTCCTTGGTGGCCGCCTCGATGCGGCTCGTCTGCCACCAGGCCACGCCCCCCAGGGCCACCAGCACGCAGAGAAAGCCGCCGATCACAGCGAGAAAGTTACGGCGGATGGCGGCCCGACGCTTGAGTTCCCGGATCGGCAGCAGGTTGATACGGATCATCATCGCCTACGCCTCCGTCTCCCTGAGGGCAAGCCCCACGGCAATGGCCATCTCCGACGACATGTAGCGGACGTATTCAGGATCGATCCGCTTGTGGTCAAAGGAGACCTTGGCAAAGGGGTCCAGATGCCGACACTGCCGGCCGAGGGTCTTTGACAACAGCTGGTCAAACCCTTGAATCCGGGAGCCGCCACCGCTCAAGACAATCGTGTGGATGGCGCCCGCTTCCCCCTCCCCCGCGTTCCGCTGCTGGTTGGCGGCAAGGTTGGCGAACGCCTTGTCCAGCTCTCCGGCCCATTGTTCGCAAAACTCGGCGAAAACCGTTTCCACCTCCTGGCGCTTGTCCTCGGCCACTGGCGAGGCCCCGATCTTGACCGCCTCCGCCTCCTCGGCAGAAATGTCGAGCCGGCCTTCGATCCTGGCGGTCAACTGGCTGCCTCCCAGGGCCACGTCGCGCGCCAGCACCGAAACGCCGCCCACGATCATATTGATGCTCATCTTTGAAGCGCCGATGTCCACCAGGGCCAAGTTCGTCTCGCTACCCGCATTTTCCGCATAGGCGTTTTGCAGGGCAAAGACGTCCACGTCCACCACGCTGGCCGTCAGGCCAATGGCGGCCAGCATCTCGAGATAGGCGTTGACCACATCCCGCTTGGCCGCCACCAGCAGGACCTCGGTACGGTCCGACTCGCCGCGGTCGGTGTGGAGATTGCGGAAGTCAACGAACACCTCGTCGATGTCAAAGGGGATGTACTGTTCGGCCTCGGCCCGGATATGCTCTTCCATCGCCGCATCGTCCATGACCGGCAGGTTGATCTTCTTGACGATCACCGAGTAGCCGGAAATGGAAATGGCCACCTTTTTGTTCTTGATCTTCAGGTTGCCCAATAAGCGGGCAACGGTCTCGCCCACCACGTCCGGCGCTTGCAGCAGGCCGTCCTCCACCGCGCCTTCGGGGAGACGGGCGCTGCCCAGGGAGAGCAGGCGAATCCCATCGCGTCCACGCGCCAGCTCGCAGACCTTGACCGCATGGGAGCCAATGTCAAGGCCGAGACAGAGCTTCGGCCGGCCGCCGAACAGCTTGCCCAAGGAAAAACCGGAACGTTTCATGCGCTCTCCCGAAACCTCACCGTTAGCCGTAACCTGGAGGGGAGCTTAAAGCAAGAACCAAGCCCAGAAAGGCAAAAAAAGCCCTCTAGAGGAAAAAGAACACTAGATACAGGGCTTCCCCCGTGCAGCCCCACAACATACGGTGTGCCATGCCTCCTCTCCGCCAGCGGACCAGAGGAGAGAAGCGCCTGCAACCTACCGTATTCTATTCAATTTCAAGGAGAAAATGAAATTTTTTTCTCTCCGGCACAAAAAAACTCGCCTCGGCCTGGCGCGGCATCTGCTCCCCGTTGGGGCGGGGCTTGTCTTTTCGCCGGCTTTGGAGTATGTATCGGTCCGATACGGCTGCGCGTTGACCCTTTTCCTTCCGAAATCCCGGACACAGACGTAGTGCTGCCCGATGCACGCTGTCCCAGTCCGTTTGTTCATCCGACGTCCCGCGAGGTTGCCCGTTGCACGAACACGAAGAAACCGCTGTCGCTCCCACCAAGTCCGCATTCCGCGAGTATGCCGAGGCGATCCTCATCGCCCTTGTGCTCGCCATGTTCATCCGCACCTTTGTGGTGCAGGCGTTCAAGATCCCTTCCGGCTCGATGATCCCTACCCTGCTCATCGGCGACCACATCCTTGTCAACAAGTTCATCTACGGCATCAAAAACCCGTTCACCGGCAAGGTGCTCATCCCAATCAGCGATATCGAACGCAAGGACATCATTGTTTTCGAGTACCCCCTCAACCCCGACCAAGACTTCATCAAACGGGTGGTGGGCCTGCCAGGCGACCGGATCGAGATCCGCAACAAGCGGGTGTTTGTCAACGGCGAGCCCTTTGAGGTGAAAAACGCCATCTTCACCGATCCGCGGATCTTTCCCGGCAACCTCAGCCCGCGGGACAACCTAGGCCCGATCACCGTGCCCGAAGACTCGCTTTTTGTCATGGGCGACAACCGGGACAACAGCCATGACAGCCGATTTTGGAAATTCGTCCGCACCGAGGCGGTGAAAGGCAAGGCGTTTATCATCTATTGGTCGTGGGATGCGGAGAACTTCGGCGTCCGCTGGCGCCGGATCGGGACTCTGCTCCACTGATCTCCAAACCGGCACGGAGAGCACCATGCAGTTTCCCCACCGGCATGTCCTTGGCCTGGCGGACTTCAGCCGCGACGACATCCTGACCGTGCTCGACGTGGCCGATTCGTTCAAAGAGGTCTCAAAGCGGGACATCAAAAAGGTGCCGACCCTGCGGGGACGAACGGTGATCAACCTGTTTTACGAGCCGTCCACCCGCACCCGCCTATCCTTCGAGGTGGCGGCCAAACGGATGAGCGCTGATACCTTTAACATCTCGGTGGCCACCAGCAGCGCCAAAAAGGGCGAAACCCTGGTGGATACGGCCCGCAACCTCGCGGCCATGAACCCAGACGTGCTCATCGTCCGTCACAGCGCCTCGGGCACCCCCCACCTGCTTGCCCGCCATGTGGCCGCCTCGGTGATCAACGCCGGCGACGGCACCCACGAACATCCCAGCCAGGCCCTGCTCGACCTGCTCACCGTGCGGGAGCACAAGGGACGGATCGAAGGCCTGAAGGTAGCCATTGTGGGCGACATCGCCCACAGCCGGGTGGCCCATTCCAACATCATCGGCTTTACCCGCATGGGCGCTGAAGTGGCCCTGTTCGCGCCCCGCACCCTTCTGCCGATGGGGGTGGAGCAGCTCGGCGCCCGGGTCTGTTCCTCGCTGGCCGACGCAGTACGCGATGCCGACGTGGTGATGACTCTGCGTATCCAGCGCGAACGCTTAAAGGATCCGCTCTTGCCTTCCTGGCGGGAGTACGCCGAGTTTTTCGGCATCAACCACAAGGTCATGGCGCTCGCCAAGCCGGACGCTATCCTCATGCATCCAGGGCCGGTCAACCGGGGGGTCGAGCTTGATCCCCTGGTGGCCGACAGCGGTCAATCGGTGATCCTCGACCAGGTCACCAACGGAGTGGCGGTTCGCATGGCCCTGCTCTATCTCATCATGGCCAGGGAGGACGAGGCATGAGCGGCGAAGCCCCCGCCATCTTGCTGCGGAACGGCCGGATCATCGATCCGGTCGCAGGTAGGGATCAACGCGGCGACCTGCTCGTCGTTGGCTCGACAATCGCCGCCGTGGGCGCGGTGGACAACACGCCGGCAACGGCCCGCGTTCTCGACGTTGACGGCTGCTGGGTGGTCCCTGGCCTCGTGGACATGCACGTTCATCTCCGCGAGCCGGGTGAGGAATATAAGGAAGATATTGAAAGCGGTTGTCGGGCGGCCGCGGCCGGCGGTTTCACCGCTGTCGCCTGTATGCCCAACACCAAGCCGGTGAACGACTGCAAGGCGGTGACCACCTATATCCTCGAACGGGCCAGGGCCGTGGGCTGCGTCCGGGTGTATCCCGTGGCCGCGATCAGCAAGGGCGCAAAGGGTCAGGAGCTTGCCGAGTACGGCGAGCTGCGCCACGCCGGCGCCGTGGCGGTGTCGGACGACGGCCTGCCGGTGATGAACAGCCAGCTCATGCGCCGGGCGTTGGAGTACGCCGCCACCTTTGATCTCCTGGTGATCAGCCACGCAGAGGACGCCGCCTTGGCCGCGGCTGGCGTCATGAATGAGGGGGTTACGTCCACGCGCCTGGGGCTGCATGGCATCCCGAGCGCGGCCGAAACGGTAATGGTGTACCGGGATCTCGCCTTGGCCGAGCTTACCGGCGGCCGGCTCCACATCGCGCACGTCAGCACCGCCGAGGCGGTGGCGTGCATCCGCCGGGCCAAGGAACGCGGCGCGCCGGTGACCGCGGAGACCGCGCCCCATTATTTTACGCTTACCGAAGAAGCGGTAGGGGCATACGACACCAACGCCAAGATGAATCCCCCGCTGCGTACGCCAGCCGACGTGGCCGCCATCCGCCAAGGGCTGGCCGATGGCACCCTCGACGCCATCGCCACCGATCATGCGCCGCACAGCGTGTTGGAAAAAGAGGTGGAGTTCGACCGGGCGGCCAACGGCATCGTCGGGCTGGAGACCGCCCTGCCGCTCAGCCTGGAGCTGGTGCGCCAAGGCGTGCTCGATCCCAGCGGGCTTGTGCGCCTTCTTTCCTGCAACCCCGCCCGCATCCTTGGAGTGGCAGGAGGCTCGCTGGCAGCGGGCGCGCCAGCCGATATCACGGTGATTGATCCTGAGGCCAGCTATACGCTCGGACCGGCCGACCTTTTCTCCAAGGGCAAGAACTCCCCCTTTCTCAACCGGCCACTTCAAGGCCGGGCCGTACTCACCGTGGTGAACGGCGCCATCCGCCACGACCTGCTCTGCTAGCGGCCTATCAGTCCGTCGAAAAAGCCATCCCTGACTTTTTCGACCACGGTTGGCCAGAACCGAGTTCCGGCCAACCTCACGAATTCCTTGGCTCTTTCAGAGCTGGCGGAATTCGGCGGCACGTCCCTGTGCCGCACACAGCCCGTTTTTCAACGGGCTGCTATGGCGAAAAAGCCATCTCGCCAGCCCTTCCTTCCACGAAATTATTATCCCTTGATATCGAGAAGGGCGCCGAGCATTTCGTCCTCGGTCTGCACCACCTTGACGTTGGCTTGATAGGCCCGGCGGGCGAGAACGAGAGAAGGCATCTCTTCGGCCAAGTCAACGTTGGACTGCTCGACAAGCCGCTCTCCTGCGGCAGTCTGCTCCACAGCAAGCGGGCCGGGGCTGTTCACGGTTTCGCTCCTGGTGGACACCCCGCCCCGGGGGCCTTCCTCCAAAAGGAGACGGCTCTTTTTAAACCCATCGGTATCCACGTTGGCCACATTGTGGGCCGTGGTCGCCACCTTGCGCTCCTGGGCGATGAGGCCGGAAAGCGATGAGGCAATACGCGGGATCATGGCCAGCCTCCGTAATCCGTATCCGTAACAGTCCGTCGAAAAAGCCATCTCTGACTTTTTCTACCACGGTTGGCCAAAGCGCAAGCTCCGGCCAACCTCACGAATTCCTTTCCCTCCTTTTTCAATTATACCACCCGCTGCGTCGCCCCGCCCAAACCAACCAATCGCTCTTTTGCGAAAACCGCCTCATCAGTGCGCCAGGCTGATATGTCAGCCGAATCGCTGCATGGTCCGGCGCAAAGAGACCTCCATCGCCCGCACCGGACATACCGGAACGCACAGGCCGCAGCCGGTGCAGAGCTCGGGATCGAAGCGCACCGCCATTGCCGGCCGCTCAATGCCCAAAGCGCCGGTGGGACAAATGCCAGTGCAGGCGCCGCACTGAAAGCAGCGGTCCTCGTCGCGGCGAATCGAGGCGGCCAGCCGGTCCACAGAAACCTGCTGCTCCCTCAAATAGCTCACCGCCCGGCCGACGTTCTCTTCATGGCCCATGAGTTCGATAACCATCATTCCTTCCTCACGCAGGTCAATGGCGGCCTGGAGGATATTGAACTCCACGTCGAACCGCTTGACCAGATGGCAGATAATCGGCTGATCGATGATCTCCTGTGGGAAACGCAAGACATAGATACGGGTATACATAACGGCTCCTTGCACAAACATGGGCCTCGGCCCTGTGGCGGCGCTCAGGCGAGCAGTTGCGCCAGCCGCTCGAGAAGGCGGGAAGGGTCGTCCTCAGTGTCGAGCACGACGAGCATGTCAGCGGGCAGCTCGTCCGGGGGCTCGAACCGTTCTTTCTGGGCCAAGTAGATCTCCCAGCGGCCGTCTGACACCGCTGCGGGATCAGCGGCGCGCAAGGCCAGCCGGCGGCGGGTCTCGGCCTCACTGCAGCAGCAGAGCACAAACCGCAACCGCACGCCCAGCCGGCGGGCGAGATCCTGCACCCTCCGCCGTTCGGCCACCGACTGATAAGAGGCGTCGAGCACCACGGAGCGGCCGGAAGTCAGAGCGGCGGCCGCCCGGTCGAGAAGCGCGTCGTAGGTGCGGCGGCTAAACTCCGGCGTGTAGATCCCCTGGTCCACCCCGTTGGCGCAGCGCTCGGTGGCCGCCAGGCCGGCCAACTCTTTCCGTACCCGGTCGGAGTTCCAGCACTCTGCCCCGCAACGGGCCGCCCACGCCTCGGCAAGAAGGCTCTTGCCTGCGGCGATCATGCCAAAAAAGACCGTGAGCTCAGGCGGCATAGCGCTCGGCCAGGGCAAAGTACCTGCCTGCCGCCTCGGTGCAGGCGTTACGGGTCGCCTCGTCTACCTTGGGATCGGCCGCGGTGAACAGGCTGATCTTGCCACGCACATACGCGCGATACCCTTTGTAAAAATCAAGCACTGAGAGCAGCCCCTTGTCTCCTGAACGGGCAACGAACCGATCAACCAGCCGGCGGGCCATCGCCTCCAGGCCGTGATAGTCGAGATCCATCGCCAAAAAGGCGATGTCGCTGGCCACGTCGCTGTAGCGGAACCGCTGGTTGAACTCGATACAGTCAAAAATGTAGACCCGCTCGCCGGCAAAACAGATATTGGCTGAATAGAGATCGCCGTGGCAGTCGCGGATGCGGCCGGCGGCGATCCGCGCGTCAAACAGCTCACGGCGGTCGAGAAAGGCGCGCGCCCATCGGCTGATCCGCTCGAAGCGCTCCCGGCTCAAGGCAGGATGGCCGACAAAGGTCTCGGTCTGGTCGAAGTTTTCGAGCACGTTCACCGCCACGGCCTCGGCGCGGCCAAAGGCGGCGATATCCGCCTCGCCGGCAGCCTGTTCGTAAAACGGCACCAAGGTATCGACAATCTGGTCGATGTGCTCGCCGGAGAGGCGGCCAGCGGCGATAAGCCGGCCCATCATCCCCTCTTCCGGCATTCTCGCCATGCGGACGCCATACTCAATCACCTCGTCCGCCGGGCCAACGGCGTCGGTAGGCGCCAGGCAAAAGCCCTCTTTCTGCCGGCAGACGGCCACCGTGCCTAGATAGATCTCTGGGCAGAGCCGCCGGTTGAGCCGCACCTCCTCGGCGCAGTAAAATTTACGCTTTTCAAGGGTAGTGAAGTCGAGGAAGCCGAAATCCACCGGCTTTTTGAACTTGTAGACCTCCTCGCCGGCAAGAATGACGTAGGAGATATGGGTCTGGAGCAGCCGCGCCTCTGCCGGCCCGTCGCCCAGCCGTCCAGGCGCACAAAAATAGTCGATAAACGCAGGTAGCATCGCAAAAGGCCCCTCGTGCTCGATGGTAACAGCCATTGAAAAACGGGCTGTGTGCGGCACATGGACGTGCCGCCGAATTCCGCCGGCTCTAAAAGAGCCAAGGAATTCGTGAGGTTGGCCGAAACTTTGTTTTGGCCAACCGTGGTTGAAAAAGCCAGGGACGGCTTTTTCAACGGACTGTTAAAGATAACACGCTTAACGGCAACACGGCAGAGGGCAGAGCCGGCCCCGGCAGTCACGCGCCAGGGCAATGGAGGCGCGGGGGCGTCTGGTCGCCGCTCTCGATGGCCGCACACAGGGCGCCAACCGGGAACCACTCGGGTGGCCGTGGCCCCTGGGATCGGAGGTTGTCCGCCGCCTTGCGGCCAAGACGGCGGGCGGCCTCAGGCGCGCCGCGCTCCAAGTGCACGTATACGCCAGCCGCCTGCGTCAACCCTTGCCAGAAAGGGCGCTCGGCCGTTGGAGCCCGCCGCCACTTCTCTTCCGCCAGTTCGTGACATTCAAAGAACAGTCCTTTATTCCACATCTGGCAAAAAATTGCCAGCACTGGCGCCTGCCGTCCCTTGACCGCGGCAAGGACCTGCTGGTAACGCGCCAGCCTGTCGGCCACCCATTGTTGATAAGGGGGGGTGAGGGACTGCTCCGCCACCCATGCGGCCAACTCGCGTGCGTCGTGCTGGCGGAGGGCGGCGAGAAAGAGGCGGGAAAGGTGGTTGCGGATATCCCGCGCCCGCCGGTCGGCAAAGGGATCGAACACCTGAGCGGGATGAGATTCCCGCACTCTGCCGTTCGCCATCCCCCCCGCCATCGCGTGTGCTTCCTCCTGACTCATAGCTCCCGGCCGGTGGTCGTGGTCATGAGCTTGCCGTGGATCACCCCTTTGGTGCCGATCAGCTCATCGGCCAGCCGCTTGATATCGCGCGCCTTTCCCTTGATCACCACCACCTCGAGACAGTGGTGGGCGTCCAGGTGGACATGAAGGGTGGAGATGATTTCTTTGTGATGGGAGTGTTGGTGCTCGGTGAGCTTGTCCGCCAGGTCGCGGGTATGGTGGTCGTATACCAGCGAGACCGTGCCCACGGCCTCGGACTCGTCGTCCGCCCATTGCTGCTCCACCAGGGCGTTGCGGATCAGGTCGCGGATCGCCTCCGACCGGTTGACGTAGCCCTTGTCTGCGATCAAGGCGTCAAACCGCGCCAGCAACTTGCTGTTGATCGATACCCCAAACCGGGTGGTTCCGCTCATCAGCCATCCTCCTTGTCTGCCCGCCGAGAACACCCCTCAAGCCCACGCCATACTCTCCCTTCATTTACCTGGAAACGAGCTGGGGCGTCAAGAAAGCTCTGCCAGGCTGGGGGAAGAAATCCCTGCTTGACACGATACCGTTCCCCTTGTATTTTTCGTGTCACTTTTTTACAAATCCATAACACGGAGGAAGCCATGAAGAAATTTCTGTACGCAGCGGCGGCCTTTGGCCTTGGCCTTGTCAGCCTCGCGCCACCGGCCGCCGCCCTGACCGAAG
This sequence comes from Deltaproteobacteria bacterium, assembly GCA_015488275.1. Classification (GTDB taxonomy): domain Bacteria; phylum Desulfobacterota; class Desulfobulbia; order Desulfobulbales; family S012-135; genus S012-135. The sequence continues at coordinate 16,526 of WFOD01000059.1, read as the reverse complement.
AGACCGAGATCCTTCTCGAACTCCTCGAGGCCAAAGGCGTGATCGGCAAAGGCGAGGCCGCGGCCTTCCGCCAGGCGATCGAGGAGCGCATGGCCGCCGGGCAAGCAACGCCCGGCCGCGCCGCCGCCTCTGTCAAGCAATCCCAGCCGACGAGCGGCGTCCAAGACCGCATCGACCGGCTCGAAGAGGCGGTCGCCAGCGCCACGGGCGCCAAAAACGTCAACATAAGCGGTGTGATCGAGGTAGAAGCCGCTGCGGCGAGGCAGAAAAATCCGGCGGGCAACTCCAGCTCCACCAGCGATATAAGCCTTGCCACAGCCGAGCTAGATGTGGACGCGGCGGTCAACGACAACGTGGATATCCATGTGGCGCTGCTCTACGAAGAGGGCGACACCGATCCGCCCAACATTGACGAGGCCTACGTCCGCCTCCACGGTGGAGACGAGCTGGCCGCTTACCTGCAGGCCGGACGCATGTACGTGCCTTTTGGTGTCTTTTCTTCCCGCTTCATCACGGATCCCGTCACCCTCACCCTGGGCGAGACCAGCGACAGCGCCATCCTCCTTGGTTACGACCTCGCCCCTTTCTCCTTTGCCGTGGGCGGCTTCCAAGGCGCAGTCAAAAAGGCCGGCAAGGAGGACAAAGTAAACGTTGCCGTGGCCGCTGTCTCCTACACTCTACCGGATGGCGCCATCCCCGGGGTCGCCGCCACCTTCACCGGCTCCTGGTTGTCCAATCTGGCCACCTCGGACACCTTGCAAGGCATGACCACGACCGCCGGACAGGTGCAGGAGCCGGCGGCCGGGCTCGGGGCGGCCCTCCACCTGGAAGTCGCCGGCCGGTTCTTCCTCGATGCCGAATACGTCGGCGCGCTGGACGACTTTGCCGCTACGGACTTCACCTTTACCGATGCGGCCAACCGGCGGCCACGGGCCTGGAACGTTGAACTCGCCACCCCGCTCACCGAACGCCTGGAGGCGGCTCTACGCTACGGCGGCAGCGACGAGGCAGGCACGGCGACAACGGCTTTCCTGCCCGAAGAGGAGTACGGCCTGGCCTTCGGCTACCAGCTCTTTGCCAACACCTCGCTCACCGCCGAGTATCTCTGGCAAGAGTTCACCGACACCTCCAAGAACCGCCAGGGCGGCGTGCAGCTTGCCGTGGAGTTCTGACACGCGGCCTGACGGCCCGTTGAGCGGGCGCGCGGCACAGCCGGCGCGGCTGGCCGCGTGCCCTGGTCCCGGCCAAAGGGACGGGGTTGCGTGCTACTAATATAAAAAACATACCATCTTTAGCGCATAAAAAAACCGATAGCGCGATAACGGAAAACTTCTTATCATAAGGAGTGTTACCATGAAATACCCAGCGACCATATGTTTCGCCACCATCGCCCTCCTGGCCGCAGCGGCCGGCAACGCAACGGCCCACTTTGGCCTCGTCTTGCCGTCGGACGACATCATCGCCCAGGAGGACAATACAACCATCACCGTGGCGGCCAAATTTCTCCATCCCTTGGAGCGGCATTATATGGAAATGGAGCGCCCCAAGCGGTTTGGCGTGCTGCACAACGGCAAGACCACGGACCTCGGCCCCAAACTGACACCGGCCAAGGGCAAGAGCCCGGACCAGACGCAGGAGTTCACCTGGTGGCGCACGGACTACAAGATCCGGCGGCCGGGAGACTACACCTTTTTTCTTGAACCAACCCCTTATTGGGAACCGGCAGAGGACAAATACATCATCCACTACACCAAGGTCTGCGTCAACGCGCTGGGGCTGGAGGCTGGCTGGGACGAGCCCGTGGGCCTGCCCACCGAGATCATCCCCTTGACGCGGCCCTATGGGCTGTGGACCGGCAACCTGTTCAGCGGCCAGGTGCTGGTGGACGGCAAGCCGGCGGCTGGCGTGGAGGTGGAGATCGAATACCTCAACGAATCCCCAGGCAACATTGCGGTTATCCAGCCGCCCGCTGATCCTTATGTCACCCAAGTGGTGAAGACCGACGCCAACGGCGTGTTCCACTACGCCATGCCCAAGGCCGGCTGGTGGGGCTTTGCCGCGCTCACCGACGCGCCGTGGACCATCACGCGCGATGGAGCGCCAAAGTCGGTCGAGCTTGGCGCCGTGTACTGGGTGCGCGTGCGCGACATGCGCTAGCAGCCCGTTTTCGACAGACTGTTCAGCGCTCCTTGCCACTGGAGCACGCCGCCGGAGGGGAAAACGGACGGGGCCCTTCGGCAGCCCGGCCTCCGCCGCCCGTCGCCGCACTGGCGGCGGAGGCCGGTCGTGGCGACCACAAACGTCTCCCGTCCCATCTTTATTTCACCTGGAGGTCACCCTATGCGCCGCCTTGCCATTCTCTTGCTCGCCGTGCTCTGCCCGCTGCTGGCAGCCACCAACGCCCTGGCCCATAAGGTCAACATCTTCGCTTACGTAGAAGACGGGACCGTGTACACCGAATCGTACTTTCCCGACGGCCGCAAGGTGCAGGGCGGCACGGTGGAGGTGTACGACGCTGCGGGCAAGAAACTCGTATCCGGAACCACCAATGAAAACGGCGAGTTCAACTTTCCGCTCCCAAAAAAAGAAGACCTCACCATTGTCATCATCGCCTCAATGGGCCACAAAAACACCTTTGTGCTCAAAAGGGAGGAGATGGAATGAAACGGCTGGCCGCCGCCCTGCTTCTGACAGTGTTGCTGAGCCCGCTGCCGGCGAGGGCGGCGGACTCTGGACCCGCGGCAGACAATACCGGCGAACCGGTGGCCGCCGTGGCCAAACTGCTGCGGAAACACGACAAAAAAACTGCACGGGAACTGCGCCAGATCAAACGGGAGATAGCCGCCCTGCGCCAGAGCCAAGAAGAGCCAGGGGTGCGGGAGATCATGGCCGGGATCGGCTACATCCTTGGGCTTTGCGGCGCCGCCGCCCTGGTGGCCAGCCGGCGGCGGCAGGACTAGGGAGGCGGGGCGATGCATATCTCTGACGGCGTGCTCCCCACCTCGGTGGCCCTGGGCTGTTACGGCCTTACCGCTGTGCTCAACGGCGTTGGCCTCTGGCGGCTCCGCGATCACACCGAGGAACTGCCCAAGATCGCAGTGGTGACCTCAAGCTTTTTTGTCGCCTCCCTGATCCACGTTCCCTTTGGGCCTACCAGCGTCCATCTGCTCTTGCCCGGCATCGTGGGCGCGCTCCTTGGCCCGGCGGCCTTTGTGTCGATCACCGTGGGCCTGCTGCTCCAGAGCCTTCTTTTCCAATTTGGCGGCATCACCGCCTTGGGGGCCAACGCCCTGATGATGGGCTTGCCCGCCCTGGCCGCGGCCTACGCCTTTCCCCGGTTGCGGGGCAGGACGAGAACCAGCCACGCCATTGCCGGCGCGATCTGCGGCGCTGGCGGCACGGCCCTGGCCGCGGTCAACCTCGCCATTCTTCTGGGCACAGCGGGCGAGTCGTTCTTTGGCGTGGCCAAGATCGCCCTGATCGCGCACCTGCCGGTCATTGTCATCGAGGGCGTGGTCAGCGCCTTTGTCGCCGCCTTTCTCTTCCAGGTCAAACCAGAGCTCCTGCGCCCATGATCATCCACCTGCCGTTTTTCCCCCTGCTCGCCCTGGCGGCCCTTACCGGGGCCGCCGCCCTGCAACTGCGCAGGCGGCGGCGGCAAAACGGCCAGGCCGACGCGCAAGAGCCCGACTGGTCCGCCCCGGTGCTCGACGAGGCCGCAGACCGCGATTCGCCGTTTCACCGCTGGGACGCACGCCTGAAGATCGCCTCTTTGTTCATCTACTGCTTTCTCGTCGTTTCGCTCCAGACCTTGACCTGGGCGGCGGCGGCCCTCGCCATCTCCATCGCCGCCGTAATGGCCAGCCGGATCCCGTGGAGCCGTCCCTTGCGCCGCCTGGCGGCCATGAGCGGCTTTCTCACCATGTTCCTCATCGTCGTCCCCCTTACCGCGCCGGCCGTTCCTGGCGAAACCCTCATCGTGCTCGATCCCTTCTCCTCCCTCATCCTCCACGGCGAAGGGCTACGGCTCGCAACACTGGTCGTGGTCAAGGCCTGCGCCATCGCCCTGCTCATGGAGCCGCTCCTCGCCACCGCGCCCCTGGCCGTGACTCTCCAGGCCCTGGCCGCCCTGCGCCTGCCCAACGCCATTTGCCAGATGATCCTCCTCGCCCACCGCTACATCCATGTGCTTGGCCACGAGGCCAGGCGGATGCAACGCTCTATGCGGTTGCGGGGGTTTGCTCCCCGCACCGATCTCGCCACCTTGCGGGCCTACGGCAACTTTTTGGGTATGCTCTTCGTCCGCTCCTTTGACCGGACGCAACGGGTATTCGAGGCCATGCAGAGCCGCGGCTACCGCGGCGCGTTCCCCACCTGGACCACTTTTGCCGCCACTCCCGCAGACTGGGCAAAAGGCGCCTTTTGGATTATCATGGGTATTATCCTTCTCACAATGGATCGCCTCAATCTCTGCTGATCCGGCTCCCGCGCCGCGGTTGGGGACCCGCTGCGCGCCAAGCGGGCACGGCCCGCGTTTCTCTCAACACCACAGCGAGCGACCATGCACGACGTTCCGGCCGGCCATCCGCTTCCCCCACGGGGACTGCCGCTCTTCCAGATCCGCGATCTCGCCTTCGCCTATCCAGACGGCACCCAGGCCCTGCGCGGCGTGGATCTCACCATCCACCACGCAGACCGGATCGCCCTGGTGGGGCACAACGGCTCGGGCAAGACCACGCTCATCAAACACCTCAACGGCCTGCTCCATCCCCAACACGGCACAGTGCTCTACAAAGGCGAGCCGGTCTCAGGAGATAACGCCGACCAGCTCCGGCAGGAGGTGGGGATCCTCTTTCAGGATCCAGACGACCAGCTTTTTTGCAACACAGTGTACGAAGACGTGGCCTTTGGCCCCATGAACCAGGGGCTCCCGCAGCCCTTGGTGGACGAGCGGGTACAAGAAGCGTTACTGGCGGTGGACCTCGCCGACCACGCCTACAAACCGCCTCACAACCTGAGCTACGGCCAGCGCAAACGGGCGGCGCTCGCCGCAGTGCTGGCCATGAACCCGTTGGTCCTCGTGCTGGACGAACCCACCGCCAATCTCGATCCCCGCCAAGTGCGGCAGTTCGCGAGACTGCTGGAGCGCTTTGCCGGCACGCTCATCTGCATTACCCACGACATCTTGTTCCTGCAAGGACTCTGCGATCGGGCCGTGGTCCTCGTCCAGGGACGGGTGCACCACGACTACGCCTTTGCCGATCTCGTGGCCCATCCCGCCTCGCTCCGGGAACACGGGCTCGACTTTTCATTCCGCCTCTCTTGCTGTGGCGACGGCCATCATCACGCCAACCCAGAGCCGCGGCCGCAGCCTGCGCCAGGATCAGGGGCAACTGGTCACGGGGGTGTCCCTTCGTCTGCCGAAGCCGCGTCCTCGCGGATCAAGATACGACCAGGGAGCAGCGCCGAGGGGGGGACGGAGAAAAAGGCCCTTATCGAGCTACGCCGCTGCTCCTACGCCTATCCTGACGGCACCAGGGCCCTGCGCGAGGTCTCCCTCGCGGTCAGACACGGAGACCGTTTGGCGTTGATCGGTGAAAACGGCGCCGGCAAGTCCACTCTGGCGGGCGTCCTGCTGGGCACGCTTGCCGCAGACGGGGAAATCCTCTTTGCCGGCCAGCAACTGGACGCCAGGGCGCGCAGAAGGTTATGGCGCAAGGTGGGTATCGTGTTTCAGGATGCGGCGGACCAGCTCTTCTGCCCGACCTGCTGGGAAGAAGTGGCCTTTGGTCCGCAACGCCTGGGGCTCGACCGCCAGGAAGTGGACAAGCGCGTGCGCGAGGCGCTGGCCACGGTGCAGCTTTCTGGCTACGAGCAACGGGTGCCGCTCAACATGAGCGGCGGCGAACGCAAGCGCTTGGCCATTGCCGCGGTGCTCGCCATGCAACCGGAGCTGCTCATCCTCGACGAGCCCACCGCAGGCCTTGACCCGCGGGGAGAAGAACTTCTCCTCGCCATTCTCGGCCACCTGCCCCTGACCATGATCCTCATCACCCACGACCTTTTCTTCATCAACGCCCTGACCGAACGGACCGTGGTGATGCACCGGGGCAGGATTCTCCGGGACTATCGTACCGACGACTTCTTGGCGGACGATCACCTGGAAGAGGCCATTGGCCTCGGCTACGTGTATCGCAACGAATGCCGCCGTCCCGCGGTCAGCGCCAGGTGATCCTGGCCGGTTTGCGGCCCGGGATCCGCCGGTAACGCAGCTTGGGATAGCCGAGCATGAGGGCGCCGGTGGGCGTCTCGCCGGCCGGCAGGTCGAGGGCATCGAGAATCGGCGGCCAGTCGGCGGCGGCCAGCATGAAAAATCCGGCCCAGCAGGCGCCGAGCCCTGCGGCGGCGGCAGCCAACTCCAGGGTTGTAAGGGCGATGGTCGAATCGATGAGCGCGCCAGCGTACTTGGCAGGGGCATGGGTGAGGATCAGGGCCGGCGCGCCGCGCAACACCGCGTCATTGCCTGCCTCCCAGGCCCGAACCACGCCGGTCATGCCATAGGCGCGCGCCCGGGGATCCCGTTTGCCGATCAGGTGCTGCATCCAGTCCACCGCCAGACTGGCAAAACGCCGCACCTCGTCTGCGCCCAGGACCGCCAGCCAGCCGACCTGCTGACTGTTTTTGGCCGTGGGCGCGTAACGGGCGATGTCGATGAGCTGCTCCACGGTCTCCCGCTCCACCGGCTGGCGGCGGTAAACCCGGATCGATCGGCGGGTGCGCACAAGAGCGCCATACTGTTCGAGATCGGGCAGATGCTCCCGGTCCACGGGCGGACACTCCTCTGCGGGCATGGTCGCCAGAGAAAAAGCGGCCGTGGGGCAAACCGCCACGCAGTGCCCACAGCGCAAACAGATCCGCTCGGCAAGGGGCAGGGGCGAGGGCGGCCCGCCGTCTTCTTTCATCTCCAGGATGCCTACCGGGCACTCCATGACGCACAGACCGTCTTTCTTGCACTTGTCGGCGTCGATCTGGAACAGGGACATGATCTCTCCTTCTGCGTTCAAGGGATATCGGCGCAACCATAACAGTCCGCCGAAAAAGCCATCCCTGGCTTTTTCGTTGGGAATGCCGCGTGCAGCGGCGCCTCCAGGGGCCGAAGGGGGCAAGGTCGCCAAAATTGAGGTACTTTAGCATAGATGCAAAAAGGGCGCAAAACTAGTAAACATACCTGACACCCCGGCGGTCCTGTTGCGAAAGCGCGCGCCTCGCGCCAGGAGAACCAAAATTTGTCTTCCGCAAACACGCTTTATGGGCTCGCTCACACCATCTTCCAAAACTTGGACCGTGACCGTGGCTGCCGGCAATACCGCCGATGCGGCCACCCTTCTCGCTACGGCCAGCGGGCTTTCAAAACGCAAGGTCAAAGAGGCGATGAGCAAGGGCGCGGTATGGCTGGCACGCGACCATCAGGAACAGCGGCTGCGCCGGGCCACGAGCGTGCCTGCCGCCGGCGCGGTGCTCCGCCTCCACTACGCGCCAGAGATCCTCGCCCGCCAGCCGCCGACACCGCTCTTGCTCGCCGACCGGCAGGCGTACAGCGTGTGGCACAAGCCTCCCGGCCTGCTAAGCCAGGGCAACCGCTACGGCGACCACTGCGCCATTGAACGGCTGGCAGCCAAACACCTCGACCGGCCGGTCTTTGTCGTGCACCGCCTCGACCGCGAAACCGGCGGCCTCATACTGCTCGCCCACCAACAACGCGCGGCCGCCGCCTTCGGCCGGTTGCTCCGTGAACGCCGGATGGAAAAGACCTACCTTGCCTTGGTATGCGGCCGTCCCCAGCCGCCGAGCGGCGAGATTCTCCTCTCCCTGGACGGAAAGGCGGCGGCCAGTCGCTATGTTACCGTGGCCTACTACGCAGAGGGCGCGCTCTTGCGCATCGAGATCATCAGCGGCCGCACCCACCAGGTCCGACGCCACCTCACCGCCCTCGGCCATCCGGTGGTGGGCGATCCCCGTTATGGCCGGGGGAACAAACGGCCTGGCGGCATGCGGCTCGTTGCGTGCCGCCTCGCCTTCCGTTGCCCGCTCGCCCACAAAGAGGAGACCTTTTGTTTGCCAGGCAGGCTGGCGCGCAGCGTGCTCTTTGGCGGCACCTCCTGAGCAGCCCCTTGCAAAACGGGCTGCTCAGCAGTGGGAACCGCAAAAAGTCCGTCCCTGCGGCGCGATGATGGCCTTGTCTTTACGAGGCCATCATCGTGACAACAAGAAGATCTTCGGCCAGCACTACTGGCCCGTCGTAGTGGCGGCGGCAGGCTGCTGCGCACTGCTGCGGATCAGTGGCGGGATAGAAGTGCGAAAGAAAGAGACGCCCCACGCCGGCCAGCGCCGCCAGCCGGCCGCACTGTTCACCGGTCATGTGGCCAGAAAGAGGCGGCCCTTCGGCGGTGGAGGAGTCGGCGACCAGAAGATCGGCTCCGCGGCAGAACGCCACCAGATCGTCGGTCCAGCCGGTGTCGCCGGTAAAGACCACGGACATCCCCTCTTCGGTGGTAAGGCGCAGGGCCAAGGCTGGCGCGGAATGGGGCACCCGCATGGTGGCGATGCGCACCTGCGGGCCCTCAAATCCCTTTTCCAGGTCCACCACCCGCACAGTAAAGTTGCCCACCGAACCCACCATCTCGGTGACCACCTGCCGGTAAAAGGCGCCGATCCGGCGGTCGCCGCCCACGACCAGCTCCTTGCGCCGCTCAGGGCTCACCTTGAGGGCCTGCACGAGAATGGCAAGGTCGCCGGCATGGTCGGGATGCACGTGGGAAAGACAGACCATATCGATGGCGCGAAAGTCGAGCCCTGCGCGGGCCATCTGCCGCGTCGCGCCGCTGCCGCAATCGACAAGCAGCGTAAATTGCTCCAAGGCCACGCAATAGGCGGCCGCCCCCCGCTCCTTGCTGGGAAGGCATGCGCCAGAACCCAAAACCGTTATCCGCATCACTGTTCCTCCCCGTCCCGTTACCTCCAATTCAGATGGCGCGGCAAAACACCATACGCTATCAGTCCGTTGAAAAAATGGGCTGTTAACGGCACAGGGATGTGCCGCCGAATTCCGCCGGCTCTTTTTGTGTTTCCCCAGCCGCTCGGCGTGCCGAAGGCTCCAGGGGCGCGGACCGAACCGGGCCGTGCCTCTGGAATATCCGAAAAAGAGCCAAGGAATCCGTGAGGTTGGCCGAAACTTTGTTTTGGCCAACCGTGGTCGAAAAAGTCAGGGATGACTTTTTCGACGGACTGCTATAATTTCCCCATGCAGAGTTGGTTCGTACCCGCCTTTATCGCCCTGTGCATCTACGGCCTGTGGGGCTTTTTGCCCAAACTCGCCCTCCGCCACCTGGATGTGCGCAGCGCCCTTTTATGGGAAGTGGCCGGCATGCTGCTCGCAGGGCTTTGCCTGTTCGCCACCAACCGGTTTCAGGCGGCCTTCCATCCCCGTGGCGTGCTCTTTGCCATGCTCACCGGCGTCTGCGGACTCTCCGGCACCCTGTTTTTCTTCGCCGCCGCCCGCCAGGGAAAGATCTCGGTGGTGGCGAGCCTTACCGCCCTTTACCCCTTGGTGACCATTCTCCTTGCCGTTCTGCTCCTCGGCGAGAGCCTCTCGCTCCGCCAGGGGATCGGCATGGTGCTCGCCCTTATCGCCATCAGCCTGTTGAGCAGTTAGCAGCCCGTTTTGCAAGGGGCTGTCAATCCGTCCGTTTAGCGCCCAGGGCAAGGCAACCCGCGTGCCCCCTTATTGGGGCTGGGGAGCGTACTGCTTGTCTTGCCGGGCGATATGCTCGGTGAGCCAGTTTTCAAGCTCCTTCATCAGTGTGGTGTTGAGCAGGGTGACGCCGCTTTCATGCTCTTCAAGATAGCGGCGCACCCGCTCGGAAAAGCGCTGGTGGATGCGGCGGTGCTCCTCCAGGCCAACAAAGCCGACCCGCTCCATGTACGCCTCCTCGGCCTGAAAGTGCTCGTCCACGTACTCGGCCATGTTGCGCAGCATCCGGCCAGTGATCTCCACCAGGTCGTCGGCATCGCCGTGCAACAAGGTGTCGTGTAACTCGTTGATCATGTTGATCCACCGCTGGTGTTGCGCGTCCAGCTCGGGCACGCCCACACTCAACTCTTCTGTCCATTCAATACGCGCCATTTCCTTTCCTCCTTAACGAAAGCCTGCGGACCGCACCCGCCACTGCTGACGACCAAAAACAGCAGATCATTCCCGTCACCGTGGTCAGCGTGGTGCACCAGAAAAGCGCCAAGTGCACCGTGGGCAGGCGGAATAAAAACAAATCGAGCAAAAAGAGCACCAAGCCAAGATGCAGAAGCGACGACCCCACCCGCAGCCAGTAGCCGGCATGGATAAAGTACAACCGCCGGCTGCCGGCCAGGGCCATGACCAACACCACCAGTTGGAGCACAAAAGATATGGCCACCACCACAAAGAGCCCCAGGCGCACGCCCTGCCATGCAGTGGCGATCGCGGCCAGCACGAGCAAGAACGCGGCGAAACGGTTCAGCCAACGCACGGGAAGCAGGCGCTTGGGGATGCAGATACCGAGCAAAACGACCAGCACCACGACAAAGGGCGCGACAATGCGGTTCATCCGCTCCATGTAGGCCGCCTTCATCGCCGGCGCCATCTGATCCACGGCCGCCCATTTAAAAGCGAACATGGCGCCGATGCTGATGGCGCTGATGGCGAAAAGCACCACAACGGTGGCGAGGATGAGCCAGAAATCATAGGAGGCCCGCCTCACAGCCTCCTGGTCGCGCATCGCCTCCATTGGCGCGCCTCCCACTCGCGGTTACTGGAAGGTGTGCTCGCCCGGAAAAAAGAACGAGGCGAGAAAAGTGAACAGCATGGCCACAAAACACAAGATACCAAGGCCAGCGGAAAAATACCACATCCCCGGACGATTCGCGTACAGCCGGGTATGGAGATAGGTGGAGTACACGGCCCACATCATGATGGAAGCGCAGATCTTGGGGTCCCACCACCAGTTCGGCCCCCAGGCCTGCAAGGCCCAGGGATAGCCAAGCAACATGCCGAGGGTGAGGAGAAAAAAGCCAAGCTTGGCATGGTCGTAGGCCAGGCGCTCCACCTCCAGCCGCCGGCGGCCCGCGAGCATGAAGAGGGAAGCGAGAAAGGTAATGGTGATGCAGGCGTAGGCAAGAAAGAGCAGTGGCGGATGGAGCCACATGTAACTCGCATTGTAATAGTACACCATCCGGGGATAAAGACGCATGAACAGACCCAGCCGCTCGGCAGGGCCGAGGGTATCGGCGAGCCAGGGGCCGATCTCGGCAAAAAACCGCGGCAGGGGCTGGGCAAAGGGATCCACGGCCCAGAACAGAATGGCCACCTGCACCGCTGCGGCCAAGTGCAGGGCGCCGCGGAAACGCCAGTCAGCCAAACGGCGGTGGGCCAAGGCGGCCATGAAGGCAAAGCAGGCGAACCAGAAAAGATACTTCTCGTTCTCGATCCACAGGGGGATGATGTAGCGCGGGGGCGCAGAGGGATCGTACGGCGGCAGGCCGCCGCCCATGCGGGCGAGCTGGCGGTTCAAGTATTCACCAAGCGGCGGCGGCAGGTCGAGCGCAATGGTCTGGTAGATGGTCAGGTGCAACCAGCAAATGGCGAGAAAGGCCACAAGGTACAACAGGCACTGGCCCCACAGCAGGGGGGCGGACGTCCGGCGCACACGCCCGGCCGCGCCGGCGGCCAGCGACGCGGGCCAACCGAAAAGGAGCATCCCCCCGACCAGGAAACCCAAAAAGGCCAAAAACACCAACGCCGCCATGATCGTCTCGCCGAACATGGCGAATTCCGCCAAGGGCAACGGCAGATTGGGGCTCACGCGCTCTGCTCCCCGCCGCGCCCGGCAGGCCTTTGCTCCTGGCCAACCTTCTTTTTGATATCGATAACCGGCGTGCCGTCCAGCACGTCCACGCCGCGCACCGAAAGGCTCAGGCCGTCCACCGCCTCCACCAGCAGTTCAGAAAGACCGATGGGATTGGGCCGGGCTGGACTGCGGGTGGCGAACACGCCGCGCAGGGGACGGTCACGGTCGCCGCGGGGGTGGACGCGCAACAGATCGCGGCGGGCGCGGTGAAGCCAAAAGAGGACCACGATCCGGTCGCCGGCCGCGATGCCGTCAAGGGCGGCGGCAAAGGCGGGCAAGATGGTGATGGTGCCGCGGATGTCAGAATCCGTGTAGTTCTTTGGCAGGCGATCGAGGACGCGCACCGGACAGGCCAGATAGCCCACCGGCTGCAAGAGGAACTGGTCCGCCATAACGGTTGCCTTACTCCCGTACGTGGTCGAGCGCCACCCGCAGCAGCCGGCTCACATGGTCGTCGTCGAGCCGGTAGTAGAGAACCGGTCCTTGCCGCCGGTTGGCCACGAGATGCAACTGGCGCAACAGGCGCAACTGATGGCTCACCGCGGACTCGCTCACCCCCAGATAGGCGGCCAGGTCGCAAACGCACATCTCGCCCTGCTCGAGGGCCCACAACAACCGCACCCGGTTGGGATCGCCCATTGCTTTGAACAGCTGCGCCAGATCGTCGATCTCCTTGCCGGCCAGCGCCGCGCCCTTGGCCCGGGCCACCCGGTCGGCGTGGATCATCCGGCAACGGCAACGATCGTCTTTCTTGTCTCCAGACATGGGCGAACGTCCTTTGTTCCGCAGGCGACGAGAAAAGCCGGCCCCTCACTTTGCTGATTGGGTCCTTGCTCCACCAGCAAGCACATGGTAGCCTAACAGTCCGTCGAAAAAGTCATCCCTGACTTTTTCGACCACGGTTGGCCAAAACAAAGTTTCGGCCAACCTCACGAATTCCTTGGCTCTTTTTCGGACATTCCAGAGGCACGGCCTGGTTTGCTCCGCGTCCCTGGAGCCTTCGGCACGCCGGTCGGCCGGGAACACACAAAAAGAGCCGGCGGAATTCGGAGGCACGTCCTTGTGCCGCACACAGCCCGTTTTCCCACGGGCTGCTAACGGGCGGCGACCGCCTTTTTCACTATACCCGAGCCGACGGCAAAGCCAAAGCAAAACAGGAGAGGGCAGCCCATGCTCCTTGCAAAATTCTTTGTCCGAGTTCCATCGCAAAGCGCCGCCGATGTCCGGCACTATCTCGAAGAACACGCCACAGGCAGCTACCAGCTGGTGGATGTGCGCCAGCCCAAGGAATACAGCGCCGGCCACCTTCCCGGCGCTCAGCTCATCCCTTTAAAGGAGCTGCCGCAGCGGCTTGCCGAACTCGACCCAGACCTGCCCACCATCGTTTACTGCGCCTCGGGCCGGCGCAGCACGGCCGCCACCAAGCTGCTCCTCGGCGCTGGCTTCAAAGAGGTGTACAACATGGAAGGAGGGATCAAGGCCTGGCATGGCGCCACCGCGGCCGGTCCGGCCGAGCTCGGGCTCGAGCTCTTACCTTCAGACCTGGACCTGAACGACGCCATCTGTCTGGCATGGGCAATGGAAGAAGGCCTGCAACGTTTCTACCGCCTGCTCGAGGACGAGGCCGCCGGCCAGACGGAAAAGACCTTGTTCCACAAGCTGGCCAGCTTTGAAAACGTGCACAAGAAACGCCTGCTCGACCGGTATCAGGCGATCCACGGCCCGGACAGCCGGCCGCCGGACGAGCAGGCGGTGGTGATGGAAGGCGGCCGCCGCATCGGTGACTACCTCAAACGGGCCAAGGCCCTCCTCCATGCGCCGGCCGACATCTTTGATCTGGCTATGAGCCTCGAGGCCCAGGCGCTGGACCTCTACGCCCGTATGGCCGCGGCCAGCGACGATGCGGCGAGCCGGGAATTCTTCCACCAGATGGCGGACGAAGAAAAGGACCACCTCTCCTTTCTGGCCAACGAGCTCGACCGCTTTCTCGCCTGACAGCCCGTTGAAAAACGGGCTGTATGCGGCGCTCCCCCCTCCCGTTCCGGCCGCAGGAACCGGCCAGCCTTTCCCTTTGCGGGCCAAGCCGGGCGCAGGGCTGCGGCAATCTCAACGGAACAGCTTGTCGTTTCCCGAGACCTTGCGCACCAGCTCCCGGTAATCTTGCGCGCCATTGGAGCCCGGCGCATATTCGTAGATGGTCTGGCCGTGGGCCGGGGCTTCGGAGAGGCGGACGTTGTAGCGGATAGGGGTGCACACCTTGTCGCTGTAGAGCTTTCTGAGCTTGGCCAAGATCTCTTCCGAACGGGCCACCCGGCGGTCGAGAAAGGTCGGCAGGATATACCGCAGCCGGATATCCTTACGGTACCGTTGGATGGAGGCCAGGCTTTTCAAGAACTCCACTAGCCCCTGAAGGCTCATGGCCTCGAGAGAGACGGGCGTCAACACCTCCTTGACGTAAAAGAGCACGTTGACCGTGATCGGATCCCAGCCGGGCGAGGTATCGATAATCACAAAGTCGAACCGCTGCTCCACTTTGGCCAGGCCCTCGGCCAAGGTGAGCTCCCCGCCAAAATCTTTGCGGTCGATCAGCCGCTTGAGCCCGGCGAGGGCCTTGCCGCCGGCAAGCAGCCAAAGCCGCTCCCGCGCCCGGATCATGGCCTCTTCCGGCGCCAGCTCGCCCATAATCATCTCGGTGAGGCCGGCCTGGGGCTTGACGCCCAGGGCAAAGCTGTCCTGGCCCTGGGTGTCGGTATCCACCAACAGCACCCGGTAGCCGCCGCAGGCTAAACCGGCCGCCAGGTTGACCGAGGTGGTGGTCTTGCCCACCCCGCCCTTGGAGAGCATGACGCCAATCCTGCGGGGGCCGGCAGGGACGGCGGCCGCCTCATCGCGTCGCGGCAAGGGGAAGCGGTGGTCGCAAAACTTGCACCGGGCCACCTTGGCAGTGGCCGGGATCCGCCGTTCGTCCACCTCGTACTCTTTTTTACAGTTGGGGCAAACAAGTTTCATGGTCTCCCGCCCCTCTCAAGCGGTCCGTCGAACAAGCCACCCCCGACTTTTCGACCACGGTTGGCAACAGGCTGCTACTCCTCGTCCGGGGCCTGGTCCGCCGTAGCGAACAGACGCCGGCGGCGATCGAGCACCAGGGCGTGGATCGTTTCTTCATCTCCGCTCGCCAAGTCGAGGATCTCCACGCCCACCAGCCAGCGGTCGTCTTCCGCCGGGCTGACGTGCACCACACGACCGCGAAAGTGAAAGCGGTGCTCGTCGATCACCAGCTCCAGATCGGCGAGCACGGCGTCCAGCGCAAACCGGTCTTCCCGCGCCACTAAAAAGCCCACGCCCTTGGGCCCGATATTGACCACAGGGAATGCCTCGCCTCTGATCCGCAGCAGCGCTCCCTCATCCTCGGCGCACGGGGCGCGAAAAGCGCTGCGCGCCAGGGCCTCTCGCGCCCGGCGGCAAAAGGCGGGGTCTGCGGCCATCCGTTGTTGCAGATCGGCCAGTTCACCGTTTTCAAAAATCGGCTCATCATGCCTCATGACCGTCTCTCCGTCCGTGGCGGCGCATGGCTCTTGGTGTGCGGAACAGATCTGTTTTTTCCAACATATCACAACCCATGCCACAGACGGAAAGAAAAAGCGACACCATCTCCCCCCAACGGTTAACGCGCCCGGCGCTCAGGGACCAAGCACGCTTTTTGCCGCTGCCGGCCCGCCACCGTGGTCTCCACGAAAAGCGGCTTGCCAGAAAAAGGATCCCGGGCAGAAAAGTACATGAGGGTGGAAAAGGTGGACGGTGTGGGGGTGAAGATCTGCACTTGTTCGGGCGCAAGGCGCAATCGTTGGCGGCAGTAACGGCCACAGGCCTGCATGGCCGCAATATCGCAGCCCGGATGGGCGGCGATGAAGTAGTAGGTGAGAAAGAGGCGGCGGCCGGTCTTGCGGCAAGCGTGGCGGAACATGCGGCGGAACTCCTCGAGCCGCTCGATGGCCGGTTTGCCCATGAGGGCAAGCACCTGTGCTTCGGTATGCTCGGGCGCAAGCTTCAGCTGGCCAGACACGTGATGCGCCGCCAGGTCATTGAGATAGCCCTGGCCGTGGCGCTCGTCGGCCAGGACCATGTCGTGACGGAGCCCCGAGGCCACGAACACGTGACGCACGCCGGCCAACGACCGCAGGCGGGCCAGGAGCCGCCGCTGGGGGGCATGATCCACGGGCAAGGCAGGACACGGTTCCGGAAAGAGGCAGCCACGATCCAGGCACGCGCCCTTGCGTTTTTTCCGCGGGCACTCAACGGCGTACATATTGGCCGTGGCCCCGCCCACATCGCTGATCACCCCGCGAAACCGGGGATGGAGGCGCAGCGCTGCCGCCTCGCGCACAAGGGAGGCCTCGCTACGGCTCACCACTGTGCGGCCCTGGTGCACGGCGATGGCGCAAAACCGGCAACCGCCGTAACAGCCCCGGTGGCTGGTGATCGAAAAACGGATGGTCTCCAGGGCCCGCACCGGTCCGGCGGGCCGGTGGACAGGGTGGAGCTCGCGGGTAAAGGGAAGCGCATAGACCCGGTCGAGCTCTCTGGGGG
>WFOD01000058.1 GCA_015488275.1 Deltaproteobacteria bacterium | reverse complement strand
TCTCTGACTTTTTCGACCACGGTTGGCCAAAACAACGTTTCGGCCAACCTCACGAATTCCTTGGCTCTTTCAGAGCCAGCGGAATTCGGCGGCACGTCCCTGTGCCGCATACAGCCCGTTTTTCAACGGGCTGCTATGATCCGGTCCAGCCGCACGGAGCGCCCGAACAGCTACTGCCGCCCTTTACCGCCCCAGTCCCCAAAAACGCTCCCGGATCCGGTCCACCACCAAACGGAACTCGGCCACACCCAACCAGTTCAGGATCAATCCATAGACCAAGGCGCCGGAAGAGACGCCAGCGCCGACAAACAGCAGCCGCCCGCCAACGCTTGCAGGCAGGGGCCACCGCTCTTGCAGGAGCGCCAGCCAGCCGGCCATCGCCGCCACAGCCAAGAGCACCCGCCATAGGCCAGCGGCCAGATGGGCAAGATCGTACCCTCCGACCTTGCGGTACAGCACCACGGCGAGCAAGAGGAAACTTGCGGTCATGGCCGCCGAGGTGGCCAGAGCCACGGCCCGGTACTGCAGCGCGCCGATGGATAACAAAATGATGCCAATGTTGGCCGCCACGGCGAAAAAACTGGCCAGCACAGGATACCGCGTGTCATTCAGAGCGTAGAAGGCCGGCACCACCACCTTGACGCCGGCATAGGCCACCAGCCCCAGGCTGTAACAGACCAAGGCGGCGGCGGTGCGGGCCGTGTCCACAGGGCTGAAAACGCCGTGCTCAAAGATGAGGGCCACGATCGGCTGGGCCAGAAGCGCCAAACCGACCGCGGCTGGAACCGTGAGGCAGGCGACCATGACCAGGGAAGAGGCGAGGGAGCGGCGCATGGCGGCAAGATCGCCACGGGCCGCATGGCGCGCAAAAATAGGGGTGGCGGCGATGGCCAGCGCCACCCCAAAGACGCCGATGGGGAACTGCACCAGGCGAAAGGCGTAGTTGAGCCAGGAAACGCTCCCCTGTTCGCAAGACGACGCAAAATAGGTGTTGACAAAAATATTGACCTGCGTGGCGGAAAGCCCCACCACCGCAGGCCCCATCAACCTGAGGATCCGCCGCAACCCTGGGTCGGCCAGGTCGATCCGGGGAGAAAAGGCAAAACCAACGCGAAACAGGGCGGGCACCTGCCAAGCGAGCTGTAGCCCGCCGCCGATCAGGGTACCCACCGCCATGCCGACAATGGCCGGCTGGCCGAAACGGGGCAGCAGCAGGGCCAGAGACACGCCGCCCAGGAGCGAACCGAGATTAAAAAAGCTCGAGGACAGGGCAGGCACGAAAAACCGCCCCTTGGCGTTGAGGATCCCCATGACCACAGCGGAGAGGGAGACGAACAATAAGAAGGGGAACATGATGGCCGTAAGCCGGGTGGTCAGGGCCACCTTGCCGGCCACCAGATCAAAGTCAGGGGCAAGGAAGCGCACGAGATCTTCGGCAAAAAAAATGCCGACAAGGACGATCACGGCAAGGACGACAGCCACCACGGCCAGCACGTTGTTGGCCAACCGCCAGGTCGCCTCCCGGCCCCGGTTGGTGTCGTACTCCGTGAACACGGTGACAAAAGCGGCCGACAGGGCGCCCTCGCCGAAAAGATCGCGCAGCAGGTTGGGGATGCGGAAAGCAACGACAAAGGCGTCGTAGGCAAAGCCGGCGCCAAAAAGCGCTGCGAACACCTGCTCGCGCACAAGCCCCAACACCCGGCTGCACATGACCGCAACACTCACCGCGCCCGCCGAGCGGGCCATTGCGCCGGTATCCCTGCTCGCCTTGCCCATAGTGGTGGTTACCTATCCAGGATGGCCCTGGTTTGTCAACCGGTATCACCGATAGCGCCGCAAATCCTTGCCCTCTTCACCCATCTGCTTCGTTGCGGCACGGCGAGCGGGCTGCCCGCGCAACAAGAGCAAGTAACAATAATCTTTATTAATTTTTTCAGCCATCATCTCTTAAACTGGCCATAAATGTCATGCCCGGCGCACAAGTTTGTATGCTACAATGTAATATCTAGAAAAGGCCACATCCCCTTTTCCAAGGCAAAGCAGCCGACGCCGGTCGCCACAATTCTATCGTCCCAACCCTCTGGAGACTTCGACATGTGCCTGACCCTCCGACAAAAACTCGTCACCATGCCCCTTGTCCTCGTCTTCCTCGCCCTGCTCCTCTTGGTGGGAGCCTCTTTGCAAGTCGTCAACACCATGCGGGAGAAAGAAACGGCGAACATCTCCGAAGCGCAGCTGACCCTGGCGAAAAACAGTCTGGCCAGCCTTCAAAAGCAGGCCTTGACCATCGCCGCGATGGCGGCCGAAACCCCAGGGGTGCAAGAGGGCTACCGCCTGGCCTTGGCGGGCGACGAGCAGGCTGGCCGCGATCTTTTGCGCCAAAGCTTCGACCGCATCCACCAACGGGTGACCGAAACGTTGCAGATCAAGCACTTCAAGGTGCATTTCCACCTGCCGCCGGCCAAGAGCTTTCTCCGCATCTGGCGCAAACCAGGAGCAAAAGACGGAGGAGACGACATCTCGGCCTTTCGCAACACCGTGCTCAAGGTCAACCGGGACAAAACGCCGGTAAGCGGCATTGAGATCGGCCGTGGCGGTTTCGTGGTCCGCGGCCTGGTGCCAGTCTTTGCCAGCGACGGCCGCCATCTGGGATCGGTGGAGGCCCTTTTTGGCCTCAACCGCCTTTTCGAGACCTCCCAACTCCTCGCCACCGACAACGTAGCCGTCTATATGATGGAGACGGAACTCGAGATCGCCCGCAAGCTCAAGGCAAAAAAGCCGCCGGTCACCGGCGGACTGGCGCGTATCTTTAGCAGCTCTCCTGAAATCACCGACACCGTGGTCACGGCCGCGCTGCTGCAAGAGGCGCAGAGCGGGCCGGTCAGCCGCTTCTCAGGCGACTTCCTGGTCACCGCCATGCCGGTCAAGGATTTTTCCGGCAAGGTCAAAGGAGTCATGGCCTTTGTCCGCGACGAGTCGGAGAGCATCAACCGGGTGCAGATGCTGCGCTGGACCCTGGGAGGGACCGGCGTGGTCCTCTTTCTCCTCCTCGCCGGCGTGCTGTACTTCACGGTAACGGCCATCGCCAACAAGCTCACCACCATTGCCGAGGAGCTGGGAGAAGGAAGCGGACAACTGCTCGGCGCCGCCTCGGAGATCAACAGCACAAGCCAGGTCCTTTCCGAAGGCGCATCAGAGCAGGCATCAGCCCTGGAGGAGACATCCGCCTCCCTGGAAGAGCTCACCTCCATGACCCGCCAGAACGCGGGCAACGCCACCGAGGCCAACGGAATCATGCAAGAAACCGGGGGCCTGATCGACACGGCCAACCAGTCGATGACCACCCTTACCCATTCGATGAACGAAATCGCCAAGGCCAGCGAAGAGACCTCCAAAATCATCAAGACCATCGATGAAATCGCCTTCCAGACCAACCTGCTGGCCCTGAACGCCGCTGTGGAGGCGGCCCGGGCCGGCGAGGCCGGAGCTGGTTTCGCCGTGGTGGCCGACGAGGTGCGCAGCCTCGCCATCCGGGCCGCCGAGGCGGCGCGAAGCACCGCCACCCTCATCGAAGGAACGGTGGACAAGGTCTCCCGCGGCACCGCCCTGGCCGGCACCACCAGCGAATCCTTTGCCGCTGTCCGGGAAAAAGTCCACAAGATCGGCGAGCTGATCGCGGAGATCTCGGTATCCTCACAGGAGCAGGCAGAAGGCATCGACCAGATCGCCAAGGCGGTGAGCAATATCGATTCCGTCACCCAGCAGGCCGCGGCCAGCTCCGAAGAGGCGGCGGCGACCGCAGCGGTGCTCAACAACCAGGCCCATGCCCTGCAACACATCGTGGCCGATCTCGTGGCCCTGGTGCGTTGCGGTGCACCCGGCCAGGGGCAAGGCGAGGAGGGCAAGGAACAGATCCCTGTCCTTCCCCGCGTCGGCCAGTAGTCCGGGGCATCGAACGGTCCGTTGAAAAAAGCCTCTTCCGGCTCTTCCAACCACGGTTGGCCGGAACCCGGTTCCGGCCAACCTCACCAGCGCGCACGGATTTGGCAACCCGTTTTGCAAAGGGCTGCCAGCGGCTGTTGGCGGCGAAATTTTTCGCCGCTTGACTTCCTTTCCTTTTTCCGACTAGTATGCATCCCTGGCAGACTGGCGAAGAAACCATCCCTGGCTTTTTCGCCTGGATGCAACAGGAGGAGATGGGCCGCCAGCACCCTGCGGGCGGCGACGCACAACGATCCAAGGGGAGATGCATATGCCTGACGTCAGCTTGATTCGGAACATCGCGATCTTCGGCCACGGCAAATGCGGCAAGACCAGTCTTGCTGAGGCCATGCTGTTCACCGCTGGCTCGACCACCCGTCTCGGCAAGGTGGACGCCGGCAACTCGGTGCTGGACTACGAGCCCGAGGAGGTCGCCCGCAAGCTGACCATTGGCTCCTCCTTTCACCGCTACACTTGGAAAAAACACCAGACCTACCTCATCGACACACCTGGCGACGACAACTTCCTCAACGACGCCCGCTACGCCGCGGCGGTGACCGATGGGGCGCTGTTTGTTATCGGCGCGGCCCAAGGGGTCAAGTTCCAGACCGAGCGGGTGGCCGCCTATGTGGCCGAGCACGAGCTACCGGCCATCATCTTTGTCACCAAAATGGACCGGGAGCGGGCCAGTTTCGCCAAGGTGGTGGAAGGGATCAAGGAGTCCCTGCCGTTCAACGGCGTGCCCCTGCATTTACCCATCGGCGCCGAGGCCGACTTCCGGGGCGTGGTGGATCTCGTAAGCCAAAAGGCCTACGAGTTCGAACCAGAAACCGGCAAGGTGAAGGAGATCGACATTCCCAACGACATGGCCGACGAGGTGGCGGTGGCGCGGGAAGCGCTCATGGAACAGGTGGCCGAGACCGACGACGACCTCATCGAACGTTTCCTTGAAGAAGGGGCCCTCACAGAAGAGGAACTGCGCCAAGGGTTGGTCGCTGCGGTGCGCAAGGGCCAGGTCCATCCGATCCTGGCCGGCGTCGGCGTGGCCAACCGGGGGACCGAATTGCTCCTCGACGCGATCAACGCCTACCTGCCCGACCCCTCCCAGCGGCCGGCCCGGATGGGCGTCCATCCGGAAAGCGGCGAGCCGGTGGAGCTCGCGCCAAAGCCGGATGCTCCCTTCTCCGCCCTGGTGTTCAAGACGATCACCGACCCCTATGCCGGCCAGATGACCGTGTTCAAGATCCTCTCCGGCACCCTGAGCGGCGATTCGTTCTACAACGCCACCAAACAGGCGACCGAACGCTTTGGCCAGGCGCTGGTGCTCGAGGGCAAGGAGCAAAAGCCGGTCAAAGAGACGGTCTGCGGCATGGTGGTGGCGGTGGCCAAACTCAAGGAAACGGTGACCGGCGACACCTTGTGCGCGCCGGAAGCGCCGGTGGTGTACGAACTGCCGCCGCCCATCGAGCCGGTGGTCTCCTATGCGGTCAAGGCCAAGAGCAAGGACGACGAGGAAAAGCTGTTCGCCGCCCTGGCGCGGATGACCGAGGAAGATCCCACCCTGCGGCTGGAGCGCAGCAAGCAGACCAAAGAAACCCTGCTGTCCGGCGTTGGCCAACTCCACCTGACGGTCACCGGCGAGAAGATCAAGCGGAAGTTCGGAGTGGAGATGGAGCTCGCCAAACCCAAGGTGCCCTATCTCGAGACGATCAAGGCCAAGGCCACGGCGCAAGGCCGGCACAAGAAGCAGACCGGCGGCCGTGGCCAGTACGGCGACGCCTGGATCGAGATCGAGCCCCTGCCCCGCGGCGGCGGCTTTGTCTTCGAAGACCGGATCGTCGGCGGCGTGATCCCCAGGCAGTACATCCCGGCCGTGGAAAAAGGGATCCAGGAAACAATGGAAAACGGGGTGGTGGCCGGCTACCCGATGGTGGACGTCAAGGTGGCCCTGTTCGACGGCTCCTATCACACGGTGGATTCGTCGGAAATGGCATTCAAGATCGCGGGGTCGCTGGCCTTTAAAAACGCGGTGCAGCAGGCCAATCCCGTGCTCCTCGAACCTATTATGGAGATGAAGATCTGGGTGCCCAAAGAATGCGTGGGCGACGTGATCGGTGACCTCAACGGCCGGCGCGGGCGGGTAATGGGCATGGATTCAGAAGAAAAGGTGGAAGTGATCACCGCCCAGGTTCCCATGGCCGAGGTGCTCGAATATGCGCCAGACCTCACCTCGATCACCGGCGGCCGCGGCCGGTTCACCATGAAGCTCTCCCATTACGAAGAATTGCCGGCCCAGCTCGCCGAACAGGTGGTCGCCGCGGCCAAGGAGGACGGCTGACCCGCGGCGGTTCTCTCGTAAGCGGTCACGGAGCACCACATCTGCGGCGTTACCGGCCGGCTCACGTAGCATTAAGTACGCTACGCCGGCCGGTGCCTAGCATCTGCGGCACCCCGTAACCGCTTACGGGGCCAGGCTTTCCAGGCAAATACCGCCGGAGGCCCCGTGACCAGTTACGTTCTCTCGGCGCTTGACGTGCGCTATTCTTTCGGCGCAAGCACAAAAAAAGGACGGCTCCCCAGCCGTCCTTTTTTGTGCATTCCGCGGCGCCCGCGCCGCGCTACTCCACCACCACCCGCGGGGCGGACCGGTCGCTCCGGGCCCGTACCTCGCCGATGAGATACGCTTTCTCCCCCAAGGCGGAAAGCTGCTGCATCACGTCGTCGGTGAGCTTGTCGTCCACCACGAGCACCATGCCGATCCCGCAGTTGAAGGTGCGGCACATCTCGGTCTCTGGAATCTGGCCCTTGTCCTGGAGAAAACGAAAGACCGGCGGCACCTCCCACGTTCCTTCGTGAATCACCGCCTGGCACCCCTGGGGCAGCACGCGGGGAACGTTATCGACAAACCCCCCGCCGGTGATGTGCACAATGCCGCTGATGTGAAAGTGCTTGAGCACGTTGAGCACGGTCTCGGAATAGATGCGGGTGGGCCGCAAGAGCTCCTCGCCCAGCGTGCATCCCAACTCCTCGATGTGGTCGTCCACACTCAAGCCCAACTCCTCGAAGCAGACCTTGCGCACCAAGGAGTAGCCGTTGCTATGGATGCCCGAGGCGGCCAAGCCAATGAGCTTGTCGCCCACCTTGATGTCCGATCCGTCGATCAGCTTGTCGCGCGAGGCGATACCGACCACGAAGCCGGCCACGTCGTAGTCGCCGGGCGCGTACATGCCTGGCATCTCCGCCGTTTCCCCGCCGATGAGCGAGCAGTTGGCGATCCGGCACCCCTCGGTGATGCCGGCCACCACTGCGGTCGCCACCTCGACGTCCAGGCGGCCGACGGCAAAGTAATCGAGAAAGAAAAGAGGGGTGGCGCCGCAGACCACGATGTCGTTGACACACATGGCCACCAAATCGATGCCAATGGTGTCATGCTTACCGCACATGGCCGCGACTTTGAGTTTGGTGCCTACGCCATCGGTGGAGGCCACCAGCACCGGATCGGGGAAGCGGTCGTCGCCAATGGCGAACAGGCCGCCAAAACCGCCGATATCGGTCAGCACGCCCCGGCGGAAGGTGGAGGCCACCATTGGTTTGATACGATCGACAAACAGGTTGGCCTTGTCGATATCGACGCCGGCTTCAGAGTATCGGGACGATGATGTGGTTGACTGTTCTTGTTTCTTCACGGCAAAATCGTCACAGACGGTTATGGACATAAGCGGGGGGAGCAGGCGCACGCGCGCACCCGGCGCGTCGGCGGC
Source organism: Deltaproteobacteria bacterium (assembly GCA_015488275.1). Classification (GTDB taxonomy): domain Bacteria; phylum Desulfobacterota; class Desulfobulbia; order Desulfobulbales; family S012-135; genus S012-135. The sequence continues at coordinate 5,623 of WFOD01000058.1, read as the reverse complement.
GCTTCGGCTCCATGCCTCAGGATACTTTTGTGTAACAGCCCGTTGAAAAACGGGCGGCTGGCGGCACAAAGACCTACCGCCGAATTCCGCGGCTCTGAAAGAGCCAAGGAATTCGTGAGGTTGGCCGAAGCTTGCGCTTTGGCCAACCGTGGTCGCAAAAGCCAGGGAAGGCTTTTTCGACGAACTGGCAAGAAGTCACGGGGGGCAAGGCTCTCCGGGGAATCACCACCGGCGCCCCTGGGACCAGATGCTATGTCACCCCCTTGCGGCCAGCGGCCAGGCGGCGTACCATGCGCCAGGAGACGCACGCCGCATCCCCGCCAGCAGGGCGACATGATACCTCATTCCTGCGGACAGCACAACAAAATCCGCCATGCAAACAAGAACTATTCCCAAACCCATCCATGTCCTGGCCGCTGACATCGGTGGCACCAAGGCCCTGTTCGCCCTCTTCAGCCAAGAAGAAAACGGGCGGCTGCGCCTGTTGCGCCGCCAGCGGTACGCCACCTGCGAGGCGTCATCTCTCGGCCAGCTGACAGAACGATTTCTCAACGACTGTGACGGGCCGGCGGTGCATGCCGCTGGCTACGGCTTTCCTGGCCCCATCGTTGCCGGCCGGGCCACGGGGGTCAATCTGCCCTGGCCAGCGGAGGAAGCGCTCCTCCGCCCCCTGTTACAGACCGACGCCGTGGTGCTGGTCAACGACCTGGCGGCGGCAGCCGCGGGCCTGCCCCATCTCCCGCCCAGCGGGCTGACAGAGCTCAAGGACGGCGTGGCTGACCCGCAAGGCCCCCAGGCAGTGATCGCCGCTGGCACTGGTCTTGGCATGGCGGTGGCGGCGGCGGCAGAGGACCGCCGCGTCGTTCTGCCCTCAGAAGGAGGGCACCGTGACTTTGCGCCCCGTAACGAGTTCGAGCAGGCCCTATCCACCCACCTCCGCCAGCGTTACGGCCACGTCAGCATCGAACGGGTGCTTTCCGGCGCCGGGCTCATCGACCTGTACCGTTTTCTTCTCCAACAACGGCAAGCCTCCGCCCCACCCTGGCTGGCCGACTGCCTGGCCCGCAACGACGCCGGCCCCATTGGCCGGCGGGGCGTTGACGGCAGCGATCCCCTCTGCCGCGAGGCCGTGGACCGGTTCGTCGCCGTCTACGGGGCCGAGGCCGGCAACCTCGCCTTGCAGTACGCGGCCACCGGCGGCGTATTTCTCGCTGGCGGCATTGCGCCACAGCTCCTGCCCCGGCTGACAACCCCACAGTTTGTCCAGGCGTTCACTGCCAAGGGTCGTTTGCAGGCGTTTCTGGAAAGAATACCGGTATACTGCGTCGTAGACGCCGATCTGCCCCTCTACGGCGCGGCGCATTGCGCCAGGGCGCGGCTGCGCGCGGCCAACAGGGCAGGAGACCGTTTGCCTTCTTTGCTGTTGTGAGGTATTGTTGCTTGTTGTCCTGCGCGCAAAAAACCGGGATCAACCCAGGCTCCGTTCCGGTCATCATCAAGGAAGGGGCCGCATTCCCGCCGGTCCCACCACCACCACCACCACGGATGGTCCTGTTTTCCATCCTTTTCATGCCAAGGAGAATCACACCATGTTTTACAGTGACGCCTGCCTCAAGTACGTGGAAGAGGTTCACCACTGCCCCCATTGCGGGGAGCGGTTGTCCTGCTGCCACACCCCCCCCTTCCACGTGGGCGACGGCCTCGGCTGGGGCACCGAGGTCCTCTTTGTCTGCCTCAACGACGAGTGCCCTCTTTTTGTCAACAGTTGGCAGCAGTTCGAAGAGAGGTACGGCCACGCCGCCTCCTGCCGCTATATCCTGGTGCCGGGCGAAAAAGAAGGCTCAGCCATGATGGTGGCGAGCAAAGAGGCGTTTACCGGCTGCATCGTGGACCCAGAAGCGTTCAAGGCGGCCAACGAGCGCTATGCCCGGGAAAAGGCCGCCGTGGCCCAGCTCGATACCTGCGTGGAAGAAGAGAATCTCGACCCGGTGCTCACCCTGATCCTCGACGAGAGCGCCAAAGTCGAGCACCGCAAGCGGGCGGTGGAGCTGATCGTGGCCCTCAACGACCTGGCCTGCATCGATCCGATCCGCAATCACAGCTTCCGCAATACAGAGATCGAACAGTTGGTCAACATCGAGATCGACCGGCTCTTGCGCAACAACTATGTCAAGGAGTGCCCCGACTGCCTGGAGATCGTCAAGGCGGCGGCCAAGGTGTGCAAGCACTGCGGCCGCAAGTTCTGAATCGCCGGGCAAGCCGGTGAAAAAGAGGGCCGGCAAGGCGATTTTTTTGTCGTGCCGCGCCAGCCCGCGAGGTGGCGACTTCGGCATAGGGAGGAGCACCCCCGTGACCAATTACTGTTCCAGGGCTGGCCGCATTTTTGCGGCAGGATGCTGGCAGGCCCGGTTTTGCCCCTTGCCAAACCAGAGGGGATGGAGTATAGAGTGCTCACCGCGTGGTGAGCGTGGCTCAGTTGGTTAGAGCACCGGGTTGTGGCCCCGGAGGTCGTGGGTTCGACTCCCATCGCTCACCCCACAAGACGCCAAAGGAGCGGCACACAAACATGTGTCCCGCTCCTTTTCTTTTGCCCCCCTTTTTCCCGCGTCAACCGCAGAGAAAGGCGGTCAGTATCCCGGCCGCCCGCCGGATGTCGTCCAGGCTGATCCATTCCTGCTGCTGATGGGCCTGGCGGATGCTTCCCGGCCCCCAAACGACACATGGCCCCCGGGCGGCGAGCTGGGAGCAATCCGTGGCAAAGGCCGCGCCCGCCGACCGATCGTCGCCGCCACAATCACGCACCGCTTGCAAGAGGCGTCGCGCCAGCTCGCAGTCTGCCGGGGTACGCATCCCCGCGCCGCTGAACAGGACCTCCACCGCGGTTCCGCTTCCCACACAACGTTGCACGCGGGCCAGCATCTCGCCGGCCGTCATGTCGGGCAGTAAGCGGATATCCACAGTAATCGCACACCGGTCGGGCACCACGTTTACCGAGCCGCCGCCTCGCACCGTGGTCACCGTCACCGTGGCCGTTCCCAACTGGGCGTCCATTGGGCCGGCCTGCAACTCCTGGTGCAGGGCATCCAGGGCCATGATCACGGGCGCCATTTTGCTGATCGCGTTCTCCCCTTTTTCCGGCTCAGAGGAATGGACCGCCCGCCCCGGCGTGGTGAGCGCGAGACGCAACACCCCTTTATGGGCCGTGATCACCCGGCACTCGGTCGGTTCCAGGGCGACGCAAAGGTCAAACGGCGGTAAACGGGCGGCGGCCGCTGCCGCCCCGGCCAGGGAACACTCCTCGTCCACCGTGGCCAACAGGGTAAGATCAAAGGCCGGCTCGGGCAGGCAGGCCACGACGGCCGCCGCCAGGGCAAGAGGGCCCTTGTCGTCACACGCGCCCCGGCCCCATAAACGGCCATCCCGCACCTCGGCGGCAAAGGGCTTGCGCATACCGGCCGCGCTCACCGTATCCATGTGCGCGGCGAGCACCACCGACGGCGCGCCGGCCTTGGGCCGCCGGACCACCAGATTACAGCGGTCAGGCGCGACCTCTTGCCAAGAACAAGGCAAGCCGTGTTGCTGGCAAAAAGCGGCCAGGGCCGCGGCCACCCCGGCCTCGGGAGCCTTGGCGTCAGTGGCCACGGGTGCGGAAGACTCGCTGGGGATCCGCACCAGCTCGCCGGCCAACTCCACGGCCAAGTCAGCGATCCGTTCCACCAAGCTGTCGTTGCCTTGCGCCTGGCTGGCCGGAGAACTTTTCCTGGACATCGCGCCGTTCCTCACACTACAATGATGGCACATTCGTCCCTCCGTGTCTCGGGGACCACTGCCGCCTGCCCGTTTCTCTCCCCTTGCCTGCCGCTCGCCGCCGTGGTCGCCGTCCAGACAGGCTGCACGTACCGCGGAGGGCGCTCATCCCATCATCATCATCCACTGGACAGGGGGACCAAACCCATGCCTGAAACTCTGCGTGAACGCCGTGTCAACAAACGTATTCCGGCCGAGTTCAAGGTCTCCTACATTCACGAAGGCGACTATCTCATCTCCCACTCCAAGGATATTTCCGTAGACGGGATGTTCATCTATACCAGCGAACCGCCACCAGTGGGCGACACCCCGCGCCTCACCTTTTCCCTCAACGGCCGCGAGTTTTCCGTGACCGCCCGTGTCGTCTGGGTCAACCAAGAGGCGGACGGCCCGGACCAGGGCATGGGCGTGCAGTTCCTCGACCCGCCAGAAGAGTTCCGCCAGGCGATCCTCGCCCTAGTCCGCCGGGTGGCGATCCTCAACGAGAGCTGATGCCCCCGTGCCCCCGTGCGCGGTCGGCCGCGCCTCCCTGGGCAGCACGCAAAAGACAGGCGCACGGCAAGCGCCGCCAGAAACGCCTCCCGGCCTCTCCCTCCTCCCTCACACCTCGCCGCCCACCAGGCGATAGACGACGAGATAGGCGGAGCTGAGGGCGACAAACACGCCAGCCAACCCCAGCCCCCAGCAGATGAACCGGCGCTCGAGACGCGCCACGGCGGCCGCCAACTCCGGCCGTTGCACCCACTGGATCACCGCCACGCCAACGCCGCAAAACACGGCGGGAAACAGGGTGCCGTACAGGGCGAACCCCACGTAGTGATATTCCGGCTTGAGGATGCAAAAGGGGCAGCGGTGGTAGGGCATGGCGTAGATATACGAGGAAAAGACGCCGACCAGCGCCATGAGGGCCACTCCTCCAAAAAGAACCCAGCCCAGGCCATAGACCTGGCGCAGCCATTGTTGCTGGGAGCGGCGCAGCAGCGCGCTCCAGCCGACCAGCAGCACAAAGAGCCCGTAAAAGAGGGTCAGGAGCTGCGCTGGGTCTGCGGGGACGAACAGGTTGCCGCCACCACCGCCGCCCCCCTCAAAGATCACCCCGCAACAGGAGGTGATGATGTCGGGCCGCAGGTCGGCGAGAAACAAGGTCTGGAGACTGACGTCGGCCAGCAGCCAGGGGAGAAGACAAAGAAAATACACGTATTTCTGGCGCACGAGCGGATAGGACTCCACGCTCACATCGAGCCGGTGGAGCACGATCCAATAACCGTAAAGAAAGATCCCCCCCACCTTGACCGCCAGGGCCGGGACGCCAAAAGGGTTGGCCAGCAGGGTGCCGGTGGCGCACATGGCGCCCACGATGACGGCGGAAAAGGCGTCGGCCGCCAGGGCGAAGAGGACAAGCGACAGGATGGCGAATCCCAGAGAGTACTGCAACAGGGCGCTGGTGAGCCAGATCTCGCTCTCCAGGCGGATCTGGCGCGCGTCGTCCCGTCCGGGATCCCACCAGCGCAGCACCCGCACCGCTGTGCCGGCAGCGGTAAAGGCGAAAAAGAGAACGGCGAGGGCGATAACGCCAAGGGCCAGGCTCCAGGGACTAAGCAGCATACAGACGACCGTCCTTCATATCCACGATCCGGTCAATGGCTGGATGATCGGTCACCGTTTGATCATGGGAGGTGATAATGATCGTCTTCCCGGCCCGCTGGAGCTCCTCCATGATCGCCATGAACTCGCGGCTCAACCGGCTATCGAGATGGGCGGTGGGCTCGTCGGCCAGGATGATCGGCGGATCGTTGACCAGGGCGCGGGCAATGGC
>WFOD01000057.1 GCA_015488275.1 Deltaproteobacteria bacterium | reverse complement strand
GTGTTGGCGGTCAACCTCGATGACCCGCGGGTGCGGCGCATGGCGGTCAGGCGCGCGATCTCGCCGGGCTGATTCATGCCCATTTCCAAGACGGCGACCCGGTGGTGCCGGCAGACCGGCAGCAAAGACAGGGGAAGGCCAACAAGGTTGTTGAAATTCCCGCGGGTCTTGACCAACGGATACCGACGGCCGAGGATCGCGGCGCACATCTCCTTGACCGTGGTCTTGCCGCAACTGCCGGTGATCGCCACTACCTTGAGATCAGGCAGCAGGCGGCGGCGATAAGCGGCCAAATCGCCCAAGGCGGTCAGGGTGCAGGGGACGCGCACCACCTGAACGGGCAGGTCGCTGGCGGGCAGACGGGAGACGATCACCCCGGCCGCCCCGCGGCGCACGGCATCGGTAATAAAGTCGTGGCCGTCGAACCGCTCTCCAACCAAGGCGACAAAAAGGTCCCCTGGCTGCGCCGCGCGACTGTCCGTGGTCACAGCGCGAAAGGCCATGTCAGCGGGCGCGGACACGCACACTCCCCCAGTGGCGACCAGCACATCGGCCAACCGCCAAGCCGGATCGTCGGCCAGGGCCAGGCCATAACCAAAGCCTGGCGATGAGGGTGGCGCGCCATAGCCGGCACACGCGCCGCCCACCGATATCCCGCCGCTCTTGCCCACCGCTGTCATCGGCTCCTAGCCTCTTTTCTCCTAACAGTCCGTTGAAAAAAGCCATCCCTGGCTTTTTCAATCACGGTTACCCAGAACCGAACTCCGGCCAACCTCGCGGATTCCTTGGCTCTTTCAGAGCCGGCGGAATCCGGCGGCACGTCCCTGTGCCGCATACAGTCCGTTTTTCAACGGGCTGCTAAACCGCCACCCGGCACCGCCGTCCGCCCGCTGCGCCAGCGCCACCCGCGCCTCGAGCCGGTCGTCGAAAAAGATGCGGCGTTTCCCGAGAATCTGGTAATCTTCGTGCCCCTTGCCTGCAAGCAGCACCACGTCGTCGGGCTTGGCCCGGCCGATGAGGGTGTGGATGGCGGCGCGGCGGTCGGCGATCACCTCGTACACGCCGCGCCAGCCCTGCGCCAGGGCAAGCTCCAGCCGGCAGCGCCGCATTCCCGCAGCCACCACCCCGTCCTCCACAGCCGCCAAGATGGCGGCCGGCGACTCACTCCGCGGATTATCCGTGGTGAGCACCACCACATCGGCCAGGCGGCCGGCAACACCGCCCATCAAGGGCCGCTTGCCAGGGTCGCGATCGCCGCCACAACCAAAAAGGACAACAAGCCGACCAGACACCAGCGGCCGGAGGGCGGCGAGCACCTGGCGCAGGCCATCAGGGGTATGGGCGTAGTCAACGAAGACCGCCGGCCGTTCGCCCACCCGCTCGAGCCGGCCGGGCACCTGGAGCGGACAAGAGAGGCCGGCCGATACCTCCTCGGCGGTCAACCCCAGGGCCACGCCTATGCCGGCGGCCAGGAGCAGGTTTTCGAGATTGTGCCGGCCGATGAGCGGCGACCGGCATTCGACGCGGCCAATAGGGGTGGCGACCACGGCCCGGAGCCCCCAAAGTCCTTCCTCGTGCGCCAGTAACCGTATCTCTGTCCCCTCCCCGGCCCCGCACCGCAGGATCCGCGCCCCGCGGCGGGCGGCAAGCCTCTGCAAACGACGCGCAAAAGAGAGCGCAAGGGCGCTGCCAGCCGCCACCGGCTCGCCGATCACCGCGGCGCCGTCCGGGCGGAGATAAGCGGTAAACAGCCTGGCCTTGGCCTGAAAGTACCGCTCCATATCGCCGTGGTAATCCAGGTGATCCCGGCTCAGATTGGTGAACGCGGCCACATCCACAGAGACGCCGGCAAGCCGTTCCTGCTCCAAGGCGTGGGAGGAGGCCTCCATCACCAGGTGAGAGACACCGGCCGCCGCCATACGGGCAACGATGGCGTGCAGATCCTCTGGACCCGGCGTGGTGAGGCGGGCCGCCTGACGGAATGCGTGACACCGGTACTCAACCGTGCCCACCACTCCGGGCCGCCGGCCAGCGGCCCGCAACATGCTCTCCACGAGATACGCGGTGGTGGTCTTGCCATTGGTGCCGGTGAGCGCCACGGTGGTCAACCGTTGTGCCGCCTCCCCATACCAAGCGGCGAGAAGCAGGCCCAAGGCCTTCCGGCTATCGGCGACCCGTACCACCGGCACGCCTAGGCCCTTGGCCGCTATGGGCCGTTCGACCACCACGGCGCGGCAGCCGGCGGCCACCGCCTGGACGAGAAAGTCGTGGCCGTCAGCGTCCCCCCCGCTGACGGCCACGAACAGAGCGCCCGGGATCACCCGGCGGGAGTCCGCCGTCACCTCAGCGATGGGAAGACCGGCCACGGCCGCGGGCACGGCAAGCCCACAGGCCTGGGCGAGCCTCCCGAGAGGCATCTCCTTTCTTCCTCCCGGACAAAAGGGCAAGGTCATCTACCGGCTCGTCTGCTCATCCATCTCAAGTTGCAGGAAACAGCCGCCGTCTTGCAGCGGTTCCCCCGGCCCTGGCTCTTGGGCCACCACCCGGCCAGAGCCGCGCACCGTGAACCGGCAGTCCATCTCCCGCAGGGTGTAGAGCGCCTTACGCAGGCTCATGCCGACAACGTTGGGCATGAGCCTGCTGGTCTCGCCGCCACCGTTCTCCTCGCTTTTGCTTTCCTCTTTTTCTTGTTCCCGCCGCCAGCGCTGCTGCAAACCAGCAATGTCCACGGTCAGCTCCTCTTGCCGCACCGCGGGCACCGGCCCAACGATGGCCGCCGCAGCGAGCATGGCCTTAAGCGCCCGCCGCAGAGGGGAGGGGCCTTGCAACCCGACACGGCCACCCGTCAAGCGGATGGCCGCCACCAAGGGGCGAGCGCCCAGCACAAACCCGCAGGCCACCACATCGCCCAGCGCCGTCGCGCCAGCGGTATCGTTGCGCCCGTCGCCCTGCTCTTCCCCTGCCGGCGGACGAGAAGCGGCCATCAACACCTCGGCAAAGCCAAATCGACCGTCTGGCGCCAAGCGGGAAATCGCGTCACTCCCGGTACCGGCCGCGCCAGCATTTACCTCCGCCGCCGTGCCAGCGCGCCACGGCCGCCAGTGTCCTTGCCGCCACAGGCCT
>WFOD01000056.1 GCA_015488275.1 Deltaproteobacteria bacterium | reverse complement strand
ACCTTGGCGATAGTGGTGGTGCGGGAGCGCACGCCGTCTTGGTTGACGAGCATGATCCGGTCGCCGTCTTTAATCCCCATCTTGGCTGCCACTTCGTCGTTGAGCCAAAGAGGGTTTTCCGGCATTTCGTGGTGGAGCCAGGCGTTGTTCTGGGTACGGTTGAAGCTGTGGACCGGCGAGCGGCCGTATACCAGCCGGGCGTACCCGGCCGGTCTTTCCGCAGGCGGCAAAAAGGTTGGCGCGCCGGCAAATTCGTTGTCCGCCACCTGTTCCGAGTACAGCTCGATTTTGCCTGTGTCCGTGTCGAACTCGAATTCTTTTTCGTCGGGAGAGGCGTAAGGCGAAACACCCTCCTCAACGTAAATCCCGTCCATTCTACGGAGCTTAGCCAAGGAGAGTCCGGCTACAGCCAAGCGACGGTCCACATGCTCCTCGATTGATTTGACCGGGATTTTTTCGCCATGTCCGAGACGGCGGGCCAACTCGTTGATAATCCATACCGAGTCTTTTCGTTCGAACATCGGCTCCACCAGTGGCATTCTGGGGGCGACAAACCGGCGGGTTTTGCCGTCTCGCTCCCATTTGACCCCCCGTTTGATGTAGTCGTACCGTTCGAGATAGCTTTTTTCTGGAAGAAGGATGTCAGCATACATAGTGATGTCCGTGGGCATGACATCGGTGACCAGGACAAAATCCACTTTTTGCAATGCCTCGATGGTCCGCTGTTGATTTGGAATGGTCTGGATCGGGTTTTGCCCCCATATGACCCAGGCTTTGATGGGATAGGGTTTGCCGGTAAGGGTAGTCTCACGGATGGCGTCCGTGGGGGTGCCGGGGGGATGGAAGGGCCAAAAAGTGGAAAGATCACAGTCCTCGGCAAACACGCCGTGGCCCCACGGGGCCTTGCCAAGCTTGATGTTTTTGGGTCGGACAAGGCCACCAGGCACTGCGTAAGCGCCGAGAATGGCGGTGAGGCAGGCCTGGGCGCGGGCCCGTTGAAAATCGTTGCCATACCAGGTGGTATGCCGACCGGGATGCACAGCCACGTTGGGCAAGCCGTTAGCCAGCAGGTCGGCGACCTGGTGAATCGAGGCCTCTGGCACATCGCAGATCTTGGCCGCCCAGGCCGGAGAGGCATGGGCGATGGCCTTTTTGAATTCTTCGAAACCAGAGCAGTTTTTCGCCACAAACTCCTTGTGGTAGCGGCCAGAAGAGACAAGCAGGTTCATGACGGCGAGAAGAAAGGCGGTATCGGTGCCCGGCTTGATGGGTATCCAGACGTCCGCCTTGGCTGCGGCTGCGGAAAAACGGGGATCGAGGACGATGAGTTTGGCGCCGTTGGCCAGGCCGGCGAGAAACTGTTTGACGTGGCTGACATGGATGTTTTCACCGATATGGGTCCCGATTAGCAAGATGACTTTGGCTCCAGCCATGTCCACATGCTCGCCGGGGGGGAAACCAAAGGTGACCAGGTAGGCCATATCCCGTACCCCGCGGCATTGGTAAAAAGACGCTTCGCTGATATTTGGCGTGCCGGTAAACTCGAAATACTGCAGTGGATAGAAGGCGGAAGCGCCGTGGGGAAAAAGGGCGACCGCATGGGGACCATATTTTTTTTGGATTTTGCCTAGACGCGCCGCTGCTTCGTTCAGGGCCTCCTGCCATGTAATGCGTTTCCACTGCGGCTGTCCCCGCTTTCCGACGTTTTTAAGGGGATACTTGAGGCGGTCGGGATCGTAAAGCAGTTTGATTCCCGCGTTTCCCCGTGCGCAAATCGACACCCCATTGTCAATGCTTTTGGGATTTCCTTCGATTTTTATCAGCCGTCCGTTGCGGACTTTTCCAATGATTTGGCAGCGCCAGAAACACATTTCACAGACGCCGCCGGTTACGGTTCTCACGTTTGTGAAACTGCCGGGGGCGGTCATTGGCTTGCGCTGGCGCAAGGAGGGGGTGGCGCTGGCCAAATTGGCGAGCGGCAGGGTCGCTGCGGCTGCTCCTATGGCCTGGAGGAAGCTCCGGCGGGAAAATGGCGAACTCATGGTTGCACCTCCTGGGTCAAAAAATCGATCAGTGATACGACGGCCGGATAAAACGGCAGGCGTGCCTCGTCGAGGACCTTGGCGTGGAAGAGCGTGAACCACGGCCGGAAATGACGGCGCAAAAATTGTTGTTCTTTTGTAGGGTCGTGGCAGATCAGACCAAGAAATTCGAGCTCTGTGGTGAGGGCGTCCGGCGGCTCTGCTGGATCGCAGGGCTCAAATCCGCATTGGCGGTAAAAGGAGAGAGCCTCTTCGGCCGCCGTATGCATGAAAAGACCTTGTTGGATGGCTGAGGCGTAAGGCGGCGCTGGGGTGGCTGGCAGGGCGTTGATAAACAGGCGGGTGTGCTCGACCTGGAGGTAATGGATGAGGTCGGGAGCGGTGAAGAGAGGTTCTAGGTCGGTAGAGAAAGGCAGTTGGGCGAGATCGAGGAGAGCTAGCAGCGTCTTGCCCCATGCCTCGGTAAGCCATTCCGGCGTAGGGTAGCGCATCGCTTGGGCAAGAAAAAAGTAGCATTCTGCCAAGGATTTATCGTGAGACGGCTCTGCCAGAAGCGACGACCTGGGAGGAAGTATTGGCCGATGGGGGTATTGGTCTCTGTCTCTCATGGCATCGTGCACGAGTGACGGTAAGGTGTTGGATAGTTGGCGAGGGAGGCTCTCCCATCGCCTTTGTCCATTATAGCATTGGAATGAGGCGTTCCGGCCGTTGGCCGTTGGAGTAGCGGGAGAAGGGGTTGGATTTATTGGTTAAAGAATTTAGTTAAAAGCTAAAAAACTGCTTGACAGAAAACGGCCGGCAGCGTCGTGCTGCCGGCCTTGAAGGGAGGGCGGTTGGCCGGATGGGGGCAACCGAGCTCCCCTGCGAGGTGGCGGTTTCGGTAGACGAAGGAGCACCCCGGTGAGTCAGTCGCCTTCCCCCATGCGGGCGAGAAGGATTTCCGCCCCTTTGAGGGAAAGTCCGATAACGGCGAACCAGCCGATAATAAGCAGAGCTTGCATGGGATTACCTCCTTGTTTGGCCGTGCCGGTTTGAGCGGCCCGTTTTTCAACGGGCTGTTAGTAGGCCATGTCGTCCGTGGTCTCGTCGGCGGCCAGCCGCCGGCTGTCCATCTGCCGCCAGAAATAGGCGATGTAGCCCACCACCAGCGGTACGGCCAGGGCCACGTAGCTCATGGCCGTCAGGGTGTAGTGGCTGCTCGAGGCGTTGTGGATGGTGAGGCTCGACGCCAGGTCCACGTTGGAGGGATAGAAGGCGGTGTTGTTGTACCCCGCGGTGCCGAATAGGGCGAGTCCCACCAGCACGGTTCCTGGTCCTGCATACCAGATGCCCTGGTCCGACCCCCTGAGGGTGGTGAGGACGACGCTCCAGATCACAAGCCCCAAGCCGGCGAGCAAAAAGAGGAGCAGGTGTGGCAGGGCCAAAAGATTGTGCAAATACTTGCCCTTTTCCATGAGCACCGCGCCGCTGGCCGGGTCCACGGCGTAGCCGTTCATGAAAAGCAGGTTGCCAAGGACGTAGACGAGGAAAGGCAGGGAGCAGAAGAAGCTGAGCGCGGCGGAGCGGCGCAGCCGCTCCTTCAGGCCGGCGAGCCCAGGATCAGAGGCAAAGTCGATGTTGTTGAGCAGGTATTCGGCGCCGAGCAAACGGGCGATGAAGACGAGGAAAAGGCCGAGGCTGATGTTGAACGGATCGGTCGCCGCCTCCAGCCCCCGGGTCGGCAGGTGCCAGGTGACCGACTTGTACTGGTCGAGGGAAAAGGCGGAGCCGGTGAAAAAGGTGCCCACCGCCGCGCCGATGAGCAGAATGCCCAGGGTGCCGTTGAGAAAGAGAAAGAACTCATAAAGCGGCGCGCCGAGGAGATTGGCCGGCTTCTTACGGTATTCGTAGCTCACCGCCTGGAGAATGAAGGTGAAAAGGATCGCCATCCACACCCAATAGGCGCCGCCGAAACTGGTGGCGTAAAACAGGGGAAAGGCGGCAAACAGGGCGCCGCCGAAGAGCACCAAGGTGGTAAAGGTGAGCTCCCACTTCCGGCCCAGCGAGTTGATCACCATGCGCTTTTCCAGTTCGGTGTACGCAGAGGTGAGCAGCAGCGTCTGGCCGCCGTTGACAAAGGTGAGCGCCAAAAAGATGGAGCCCACCAGCGAGGCGATGAACCACCATAGGGTTTGCAGGGTCGTATGATCGAGATTGCCGAACATCGTTACGCCTCCTCTGGTCCTTGTTTGATCTGGTGCCACATGATGCGCACCTCAGCGATAAGGAGCACGGTGAAGACGGCCAGGAACAAGAAGAAGGTTGTCTGCACCGTGCCGGCGGTCAGGTTGGAGCGGGCCACCCAGGTGGGCAAGAGGTCCTGGATCGCCCACGGTTGCCGGCCCACTTCCGCCACCACCCAGCCGAGTTCCGTGGCGATCCAGCCGAGAAACACGCCGATGACGCCGAGTTGCAGCAGGCCGCGGCTCTGTTCCAGGCGGCCGCGAAGGAGTTGAAGCAAAAAGGCGAGAAAAAGGAGGGGGAACAGGGTGCCGAGAATGACCATCACCCGGAAGCTCCAAAAGGTCATGGCCACCGGCGGCACGGCGTCGGCAGGCCGCTCCAGATAGCCGTAGCCGAGATAGGGTTCGTTCTTGCGGAATTCGGCGAGCAGCCGCTCCGCCTCTGCCGGTTCTTGCTGGCGCGCTTGTTTGTAGGCGGCCAGTTGGGCGAGGGCGGCCTTGCCGCGGGCCATTTTCTCCTTCACCCCCATGATCCCGTATTCAGGGTTGCCCCACACGAGATCGTCGATGCCTGGGACAAACGAGTTCAGGTCGCGGTTGGCAAGGAAGGACAGGACGCCGGGCACTTCGATCTTAAAGAAAAAGTCCTTTTGGTTGTCCCCCGGGATCTTCATCGAGTTGGGCAGGCCAATGGCCACCAGGCCGGCGCGCGTCGTCCCTTTGTACAGGCCTTCCATTGCGGCGAGTTTCATCGGCTGCACCTGGGCGTTGGTGTAGGCCGCTTCGTCGCCGGTAAGGCCAAGATAGGCGGAGGACAACAGGCCAAAGACCGAGGCCACGGCGATGCTCTTGCGGGCGAAGGCGCGATGCCGTTCCTGCAGCAAGAACCAAGAAGAGACCGAGACCACGAAGAGCGAGGCGAGAACGAAGCCCGACGAGGTGGCGTGGGTGAACTTGCTGATCGCCACCGGCGAAGACAGCAGGTCGCCAAAGCTCTGCATCTCAAAGCGGGCCAGGGCGGGGTTGAAACGCATCCCTACCGGGTGCTGCATCCAGGCGTTGGCCACCAGGATCCAGAGGGCGGAGAGGTTGGAGCCAATGGCCACCATCCAGGTGGAGAACAGGTGCGCCTTTTTGGATACCCGGTTCCAGCCGAAGAACATGACGGCGAAAAAGGTGGCCTCGAGAAAAAAGGCGAAGATCCCCTCGATGGCCAGCGGCGCGCCAAAGATGTCGCCCACCATCCACGAGTAGTTGGACCAGTTGGTGCCGAACTCGAACTCAAGGATAATGCCCGTGGCCACGCCAATGGCGAAGTTGACGGCAAAAAGCTTCATCCAGAACTTGGTGATCCGCAGCCATTCTTCCTTGCCGGTCTTCACGTACAGGGTCTCGAAAAAGGCGAGCAGGAACGAAAGCCCCAAGGTGAGCGGCACAAAGATCCAGTGGTACAGGGCGGTCAACGCGAATTGGGCCCGCGCCCAGTTGACCATGCTCAAGTCTCCCATAACCATCCTCCTTTTCTCGTGTTTCGTGGTTGCCGGCAAGTTTTCTACGAGCTTTCTAACAGTCCGTCGAAAAAGTCATCCCTGACTTTTTCGATCACGGTTGGCCAAAACAAAGTTTCGGCCAACCTCACGAATTCCTTGGCTCTTTCAGAGCCGGCGGAATTCGGCGGCACATCCCTGTGCCGTTAACAGCCCATTTTTCAACGGGCTGCTAAATACCTTTCGGCCACAGGGACCGGTCAGGGCGGCGCGGCCGGCCGTGTTGCGTCTGGGGCCGGCGCAGGCGGCATATGCTCGGTGAGGCGTTCGAGCACATACGCCGCCTTGGCGGCCGTGTTGTCGGCGAATCGGCTTTCCAGATAGTCGGGCATGAAAAACGGCTTGATGACGCCAAAGAAGATGATGAGCTTGAAGAGGATGATCGTCCACAACAGACGACCGAGCCGCATGTTGCGGAATCCGTCCAGATAGAAACGGACGATGGCGGGCACGAGGTCGCGCATGTTGTCTAGCTCTCTCCCCCCAATGTTGGCCTGGCGGCCGGCGGCGCACCCCTCCTGTCCGATTATGGACAGAGCCGGGGCGAGAAATCAAGCAAGATTGTTGCGGCCGCGGATACAGGATAAATAAGATTTAATTTGTCTTATATCAGGGCCCTCACCGGCTGTCAAGCGCAAAAAATCATGACACCAGCCCAAAAGAGCGCCGCCTCGCCAACGCACCGGCGGCAAGGCCAGCGCCGGATTGTGCCAGCGGCGGGGTACGGCCTGGTGTCAGCCGCCGTTGTAGCGGCGGGCGAACTCCTTGGCGCAGTAGGTGAGAATGATGTCCGCGCCAGCGCGGCGGATGGAGAGCAGGGTCTCGTCCACCACCCGCGCCTCGTCCAGCCAGCCGTTGGCCGCCGCCGCCTTGATCATCGCATACTCGCCGCTCACGTGATAGGCGGCAATGGGCAGATCGAACTCGTCGCGCAGCCGGCTGACAATATCCAGATAGGGCACCGCCGGCTTGACCATCAGAATGTCGGCCCCTTCCTCTACGTCCAGGGTGGCCTCGCGCATGGCCTCGCGGCTGTTGGCCGGGTCCATCTGATAGCCGCGGCGGTCGCCGAACTGGGGCGCGCCGTCGGCCGCATCCCGGAATGGGCCATAGAACGACGAGGCGTACTTGACCGCGTAGGCCATGATCGGCACCTGGTGAAAGTTGTTTTCGTCCAAGGCGGCGCGGATCTCAGACACCCGGCCGTCCATCATGTCCGACGGCGCCACCATGTCGGCCCCTGCCTCAGCGTGGGAAAGGGCGGTCTTGGCCAGCAACTCCAGAGAGGCGTCGTTGTCCACTTCTTGTTCAACGATCACCCCGCAGTGGCCGTGGTCCGTGTACTCGCACAGACAGACGTCGGTGGTGACCAGCATATCCGGCACCTTGTCCTTGAGGGCCCGCACCGCCCGCTGGATGATGCCGTCCTTGGCGTAGGCCTCAGAGCCGGCTGGATCCTTTTTTTCGGGCAGGCCGAAGAGGATCACGTGCCGCACGCCCAGGCCCAGGCACTCTTTGGCCTCCTTGATCAGATTGTCGATGGAGAGGCGGAACACGCCGGGCATGGATGGCACTTCCTCGCGCACGCCCTTGCCAGGCTGAACGAAGAGCGGGTAGATCAGGTGCGCGGGCGAGACCGTGGTCTCGCGGATCATGGCCCGCAGCGTCTCGTTGCGCCGCAGGCGTCGCGGCCGGTATTCAGGAAACATCATAACAAACCCTCCTTTGTCCAATCGGCTTGATGCGAAACGTCGCAACCAGCGGCAAGTCTTCTCCGGAAACAGCACAGAGGCCGTTTTTCGACGGACTGCTAGGCATTGGCCAGCAGTGGCAGCACGCCGGCAAGCAGGCGCTGCGCCTTGGAAGCGGCGCGGCCCGCAGCCGCCAGCACCTCTTCCACCCGGATCGGCGCCATCTGTTCAGGATCGTTGACATTGACGATCACGGCCAAGGCCAACACCCGCATTCCCGCCTGCCGGGCGACGATTACTTCGGGCACAGTGGACATCCCCACCGCATCGGCGCCAAAAAGACGCAGCATCTTGGTCTCTGCCGGCGTCTCCAGGCTAGGCCCTGGCACGGCGACGTACACCCCCTCCCTGGGCGCAGGCAGAGCGGCAGCGCGCGCCGCTTCCTTGGCCGCGGCCCGCAGGCGGGAATCGTAGGCCTGCGACATATCAACGAACCGCTCGCCCCAGCAATCGTCCACGAGCCCGCGCAGGGGGTTGTCTGGAATGAGGTTGATATGGTCACGGACCAGCATGAGATCGCCCGGCCGCATCGTAAGGTCAAGGCCGCCGGCCGCACTGGCGATCAGCAGGACCGTGGCGCCAAGCATGGCCATGACCCGCAGGGGCAAGGTCGCTTCCCGGGTGGTGTACCCTTCGTAAAAATGGAAGCGGCCGTCGAGCACGGCCACCTGCCGGCCGCCGGCCGTTCCCCAACGCAAAAGGCCACTGTGGCCTGGCGCTGTGGCCACGGGAAAACCAGGAATATCGCCATAGGCGACAGTCTGCTGGCGCGCCAGGCCGGGCGCCGCCCCTCCCAGGCCAGAGCCAAGCACGTAAACGACTTGGGGCGCCAGGCCCCGGCCAGCCAAAAAGGCGCAGGCCGCCTCCACCCGCTGGCGGTACTCCTCTGCGCCTCCCTCTTGACCTGTCGCCCGGCCGTTCTTCATGCGTGGCTTCTCTTTTCACCGGCCGGGCTGCCGGCCGCAGGAAGAAAGACCTCGAAGCGGGAGCCGCGACCCTGTGTTGGCCGGTGGGTGGGGCTTGTTACTGTGACCGCGCCGCCATGCGCGGTCTCGACGATCCGCCGGCAGGAGGCAAGGCCAAACCCATTGCCGCCCGGCCGGGTGGTGAATTGGGGATCAAAGATGTGCGGCAACACTTCTGGCGCAATGCCGTGGCCTTCGTCCTCCACTGTTATCGTCACCCCTGCGGCGTGGGCCGCGGGTTCGGTGCGCACAACGATCGCGCCGCCAGCGTCGCTCGCCTGGCCGGCGTTGATCAGGAGATTGGCCACCACCCGGCGGATCGCCGCGCTGTCGCAGACCACGGCGGGCGCGTCCTCCGCCGTGGCGATGAATACCTGTTTGTCGGTCAGGTCGCTGTGGCTCGCCGCCAGGCCCTCGCATACCTCGCGCACCAGCATCCCGATATCCGTGGCCTGCCGGCAGGGACGCCATTCGTGCCGCTTGGCGTGCGCCAGCGCCTCCTCCATCATCATGGCAAGGTCCCGTCTGGCCCCTTGCATGAACGCCACCTTGCGCCGCAAAGCCGGATCGTCGGTGGTCCGCGCCAGGCTGTCGAGAAACACGAAGGCGGCCAGAATGTTTTTCATGTCGTGGACCAAGATGTTCGTGTGCTCGAACTCCTCGGCCAGCACAGCGGTATCGCGCCGGATACGGGCGGAGAGCGTGCGGATCAGGCCCACGAGGCAGGAGGGCTCCTCGGCGAGATAACGGTGAAAGACCTCGGCGGGCAGCACGAGCACCGTGCTCTCCTCCACCACCTCCACGCCGGCCGACCGGGGCTGGGGCTCGAGGAGCGCCATCTCGCCCACATAGTCCACTGGTGTGATGGTGACAATGGTCCGCCGGCCCTTGAAAACCCGCAAGCGGCCCTCGAGCAGGATGTACATCGCTGTGCCTGGTTCGCCCTCGCGGCAAAGGATGTGGCCGGCCGGATACCGATGCTCCTCCACGCCTGTGGCCAACGCCCTGAGCTGGGCGTCGGGGAAGCGGGCGAAAAGGTCGATCTGGCGGAGTTGCTGCAGCCGGGAGGCGTCCACAGGATTGGGCCGCGGGCCAGGGACCCGCCTACATGACCGTGACGGTCATTTTTTTCTTCAGGTCGTCGATATAGGCGTTGACCTGTTTTTGGATCTTTTCCCTCTTGAGATATTCCTTGATCCGGTCCTTGATCGCATCAAAGGGAACCACGGATTCGTTGACGTGTTCTGCAACCTTGATGAGATGGTAGCCAAAGCGGGTGGTCACCACGTCGCTCACCGCGCCTGGCTTGAGGGCAAAGGCCGCTTCTTCAAAGGGCTTGACCATCTGGCCCCGCTGGAAAAAGCCAAGGTCGCCGCCCCGCTTGGCGCTCGGCCCTTCGGAGTACTTGCGGGCCAGTTCGGCGAAATCAGCGCCGTTGGCCAACTGTTTTTTGATCTCTTCGATCCGGGCCAGGGCCTTCTGCTTGGTCGCCTCGTCGGCGTCCGCCGGCACCTTGATGAGGATATGGCTGGCGCGCACGCTTTCGGGCTGCCGGAAGTTTTCTTTGGTTTTTTCGTAGTACTCGCGGGCTTCTTCGTCGCTGACCGTGACCTTCTGCACAAAGCGGCTGTCGATGAACTTCTTGATCGCCGTTTCCCGGGCGATATCCTCCTTGAGACCCTGCTCGGTGAAGTGCAGCCGCTGGAGCATGGCCTGGAACTCGTCGTCTGTGGCGTAGCGGGCCCGCACCATTTGATAGCCCTCGTCGATCTCTGCCGGCGATACGGTGATGCCCGCCTCCTGACTCGCCTGATAGAGGATTTCCCGGCGGATCATCCGGTCGAGCACCTGGTCCCGGATCTCGTCGAGCTGGGCGTCGGTGACCTGGCGTCCCCGGGCGGCAAAACGCTGTCGGATCAGTTCCAGCTCGCGATCAAGGTCCGCAGCGGTCAATACCCGGTCCGCCACCACGGCCACAGGGGAGGTTTTGTCTTTTTCCTTTGCCGCAGCAGGAGGGGAGGAGGAGGAAGAAGGGCCAGGATCGGCCGCAAGGGTGGGGAGGGCGGCGGCCAGGCAAAAGAGGGTGAGGAGTGCGCCGATCGCCACACGTCCGAGTCTGCCAGCGCCCTGTTCATCGTGCAGTGCTTGGGTGTTCATAAAAAGAGTCGTCCTTTCCCGTTCTGTTCCGGGATGATGTGCCGATCAGCGGCGCCGCCGGCCATACGGCGCATCGCCCCCGATTCGGTCGTTAATGGTGTCGGAATCTCGTTGAGGAGATCCTGCTGTTGGCAAAGGACGCCCCAGCGCCCTTGCAGGTTCTATTTTTGATACCACTGGCCTTGTTCGTTCTGGAGCCAAGTGCCGGGCAGCGCCTTGGCCGCGATCTGCCGCGCCCGGCGAGCGCCCACCAGGGACGGATCCACCCCCTGTTTTTGGGCGATGGCCCGGTAGACCGCAAGGCGGTCGGCGTTTTCCGCCTCCACGACTTCGGCCTGCGGCCGGTCAGAAGAACGGTATTCCAAAAGCCCCCGGTTGTTTTCGCCCACCACGCCTTTGGCCTTGAGGGCGTTGATCGTTGGCAACCGGGCCAGCATCCGCGCCTTGATCTCGTTGATCGAGGCGGCGGCTTGGGAGGCCGTGGCCGCTGTGAGCAGAACGAACAAAGACAGCAAAAAGACTCTCGGCCTGGTCATTTGTCTCCTCCCTCCTGGCCGGCCGGGGAGGCGGCGCCGGCCGCCTGATCGATATCGTTGAAAAAGTTTTCCAACTCCCGATCAACCTTGATGTTGATGTCAATGGTAATGTGGATGGGCTTGATTTCCACTGGCGCGACATTCACCTGATGCGTGGAGTCGATGACGTGGCGGGTGCAGCCGCTGGCGGCGAGCAGCGCGGCCACAGCGGCCAAGGCTACGACCCGGCGGCCACCAGGAAGGCCGGTGGCGGGCCACGCCTGGCAAAGGGGTGTGCCGCGAGGTTTGCGTGTGGTTTTCTGGGGCGTTTCCATCGACAGTCTCCGTCTGCTAGCGGGCAAGGTCTAGCGCCTTCTGGATAGTTGTACCATATCCCAGCAGTTCGTTGAAGGGGATGCGAAAGTTGACGTCCAGCCGGATCGGCCGGTCGATCCCCACCGCGCCCTTGGTTTTGAGCCGGCGGAAAACGCCAAGCCGCTCGTCGTAACGAAAGGGTACGGGCTCTTCTGGCCGGCCAAGAAGCTCAAGGGCGAGCCGCACGTCTCCATCGTCGTCGGTCAGGGTAACGCGCGCCCATTCGTAGCGGAACCGCTGGAGCACGGCCTGGGCAAAGTCGAGCTGCATGAACCGGGGGGAGCCAACCTGGGCGCTGCCCGCAAGAAGGTCGTTGATGTTCGCCATGCGGACGACCCCTCCTTCGCCAGGAGTTGAGTAGAGAAATCCCTTGCCAAAGGTCAGGCGTTTGGCGCGGTAGGCAAGGGGAACCTGACCGTTGACCGTGCCCTGGCCCGTTACGTTGTCAATGCCGAATTGGCGCAAGAGCTCTGCCAACCGCACCCGGTCGCAGGTGAGCACGATGTCGAGCTCCTGCATTTCTGGCCGCAGCCGCAGGCCGGCGACCCGCACCACGCCTCCGGCCCACGCGCCTTCCGCCCGGTCGATGATCACTTCCAGCGGCCTGACCACCTGAAATTTGATCCTGCCAGGCCCTACCTGGTAGCGCCCCATGCGCGCCTGGCCAAAGCGAACTTCTGCTGGCTGGCTCAAAAAAGAGGAGCCGGCCTGGAACGGCACTTCACCTTCTATTCCCTCGATGGTGAGTCCTCGGCCGGGAATGCTCACCCGACCGTCGGCCAGGCGAAGGGTTGCCGTTGCCTGCGGCGCCTGCAACGGACCGCGTGCGCGAAAGACCCCGCTGATCCGGCCGCTCAACAGGCCCGCGCCAGCCGTATCAGCGGTGGCCAGGATACTCGTAAGAGGGAGGTCGGTAAAAGAAAGTTCCGGTATTACGCCTGAAAGATCGAGACGGCCGTTGCTGAATTTCCCCTGCAGCGAAAAGGCGAGCCCTGCCAGGGACAGATTGCTGGCCGCAAGCGAGAACGCAGCGCCGCCAACAGGTTGAGCATGGGCCGACAGCTCTAGTCTGCCGGTTAGCCGCTTCAGGGGAGGTAGCGTAGCGGTGAAGTTGCCTGCAAGCGTGGCACGCCAGGAGGGAGGCAGGCGCCAGCTTTTGCCTTCAACGCGCAGTTCGAGCGGTGCTTCCACAAGGATTTCTCTGCTTTGCCGGCGTAATTGCATGGCGTTGCAGTTGGCAAGACAAGCCCAAGCGCCAGACGCCTGGGCTTGACACCTTCCTTTTGGCCGCCCCAGGGAAAGCTGGCCGGATTCAGTGCGGAGCCGGAGAGGCTGTTGCGTCTTTTGCGTGAGTTTTATCTCCCAAGCTTTGCTGGGCGGGAATCCACCCGCTGCCCGGACAAGAAACCTCCCGCCAGTCATGGCGATCTGCTGGCCAGCGGCTTGGAGGGCGTTGATTTCCAACTCGGCGCGGGCTGTGATCCGGGTAGTGGAGGATCGAGGGGGAACGGCGACCCGTAGGGTATGGAGCCGTCCACTTACTGCCCCCGCCAGGACCAGATCCTGCCACTGGCCAACAGCCGGCGCACCCGCGGCAAAACGTATTGTGCCTTGCCCGCCAGAACTTATGGAAACGCCGGCAGGGAAGCGCAGGCGCAGGTTGCGGCTGTCGCAGGCAAGGCGAGCCTGGAGAAGCGTTGCCGACGGCCAAGCGAGTTTGGCAAAGCCAGAAACCGTGAGATGGCCGGCTGGCCGGAAAGGCAACGTTGCAAGCCAGGACGCGGCATCAAGGGCGGTGAGCCGGGCGTCGCCCCACAAACGGAGGCGGTCATCGGCGAGCTTGCCGTGAATGTTGAGTTTGCTTTGGCCGGCGGCCACCTTCAACGTGGCGTAGGCCTTGTTTGGCCGGCGGATCGCAAGGGAAAGACGGATGGCCACGGGGGTGACGCCTGCGCCCGGATGGCGCAGGGCGACCTCGCCTTGGATGGTCAGGCTCTTGACCGGAGGCAGCAAGAGCCCGGCGGCCGGCCAGGGAGACTGGTCATCATTGCCTGACCGGGGGGATCGTATTTTCTCGGGCCACCCAGCTAGGAGCAAAGAGCCGTCTTTTTGTCTTTCAGCCTCTAGGCGTAATCCAACGATTTGGACGGCTGTCACGCGGCCCTGCCAGAGATCGAGCAGATTGTAGCGGATGATGATCAGGTCTGCAGTGGCGAGACGCGATTGCGTTGTGAGGCACTCAATGCTGGTGAGTACGGTGCGAAAGAGGCCCACCCGTTCCACTTTTCCTGTGAAACGGATACTTGGCGCTTGAGCAAGAGAAAGATGGGCGAGAGCGCGTTCGAGAACATGTGGGAGCAAGAGGTAAAAAGCGGCCAGACCACAGGCGAGCACAGCAACGATGATGGCGCCTATCCTTCCTGACGGTGGACCGTTGTTGTTTCTTGCTCTTGACACGCGAGGAGATGTTTGGTTTGCTGGTGAAAAGGGTCAGGAATCGAGAGGACTTGCCACCCCAAGAATATTCTTCCCTGCTACATGGGTGTAGATCATTGTCGTCTCGAGTCTTGAGTGGCCCAGGAGTTCTTGTATCGTGCGGATGTCGTATCCCCGAGACAAAAGATGGGTTGCAAAGCTGTGACGGAGGCAATGCACCGATCCGTGTTTCGTAATACCGGCGGCTTGCAACGCCCTTTTAAACTGCCGCTGCAAGGTCGAAGGGTGTATATGGTGCCGCCGCGCGCGCCCTGTCCGCGGGTCAACCGACAACGACGCCGCAGGAAAGAGCCAGAACCAGCTCCATGCCTCTCCCGCGTGGCGATATTTTCGTGCAAGCGCATGGGGCAGCCACACCCCCGCGACTCCCTTCTTCCGGTCCGCTTCGTACACACTGCGAATGTTTTGCAGATGCGCCTGCAAGCCCGGCCGCAGGCTATCTGGCAAGACTGTCAAGCGATCCTTGTCCCCTTTGCCCGACCGAATCACGACGCATCCCTGCTCAAAGTCTATATCCTGGACGCGCAAGCGGAGGCACTCCTGCAGCCGCAAACCACATCCATAGATGAGCTGCGCCATCAACAGGTGCACTCCCGTAAGATGTGCAAAAATTTTTCGAACCTCTTCCTGCGAAAAAACAACGGGAAGACGTGGTTGCGGCCGCGCTCGAACCGTATCGGCAATGTCATTGAGATCTCCTTTGTCCAGCACATGTCTGAACAAAAAAAGCAAGGCGTGAAATGCCTGATTTTGCGTGGATGCAGCTACTTTGTTTTCAACAACTATATAAGACAAAAAATTGCGCACATCATCGGACTCTATATCTGCTGGGAATTTTTTGCAGAATCTAGCAAAACTTTTTATCCAGGACAGATAACTCTGTTCGGTGCGAAAGGATCTGCGTCGCAGACGCAAGGCTTTACGCATATTCGTTATGGCCTTTTCCCATTCTCTCTCTCGATGAAATTCTATAGAACATTCTTCTTTCTTTGTGTATTTCGAATTATCTTTGTAATGACCTAGAAAATATCTGTACAACCGTATGGCATCATGTGCCTGTGTAACTTGCCAATTTTCTTTTGTTTTGCCAAGATGATGAAGAAAATTTTTTGTCCTCTCTTTTTCGTCCGTGGCTCTGTGGGTTTTGCAAAAATCAATATATTTCTTTGTCCAAACAATATAGAAGGGAATTCTGCGTTCTGGCAAATTTTCTTGCTCGCGCAAAAACTCCTTAAAGGCATCCAGGAGCTTCATGGCTACCTCCTTTGTGGCAAGCATAGACGCAGCCCAAAACGGAATTGTTCGTTTTACACCGCATTTCATGCACGACGAATCGTAACATTTTCCGAATAAAACGCAAGCGAAATTCTCTCTCAGTCGCTAACCAGGAATTCGCAAGCATAGGTATAATAAAATTGTTCGAACCATGGAAAGAGTCGATCAGAAATTATCTGAAATAGCAACTAAATTAGCAGAACTTTTTCTGTCACCAGGTGATGCATTACGTGAAATTTCAATCTTTTTGTGTGGAGGTGCGTCGAAAGAAGATGCAAGATTTAGGAATCTATTAGGCGAAAGAATTTCTAGCCTAAAATCAAAATATAGATATTCTGTTTATT
>WFOD01000055.1 GCA_015488275.1 Deltaproteobacteria bacterium | reverse complement strand
TGCTCCTTCGTATGCCGAAGTCGCGACCTCGCGGACCGGGTATCTGGTTGCAGGGCGCCCCAGATGCAAGGAAGAGGCACGCGCCGCGTACTGGGAGGCGGTAGTACCGCCTTGCAATGCCTCCCCAGGAGCCGAGGCGTTGATGGGCCATAGGCTTCGGCCGAAGGGGAGATAAACCGGCACTGCCGGGCGTGCCGATGACGCCGCAGATGGGGTGCCCTGTGACCAGATATCCGCGTCTTCTGGACCGCGATCACTGGCCCGTGGTCATACCCTGGGGCCGCCTTGTTTCCGAAAGCACCCTTTTTCCCCTCCTCTCCCTCGCGGCATCCCTAACAGTCCGCCGAAAAAGCATCCCTGGCTTTTTTGGCGGCCTGATAAAAGATATTTGACAGCGACCGGCGATCTGTTCCAAGATAAAACATGCCAGCAAAGTATGCCGGCTGACCGGGGGAAGGGTTCCTGGCCTGCAACACCCCCCACAACGGCGCCGACAACAGGTGTCCCTGCGGTGCGCTCGGAGGCCATCGCCGATCCTACCGGATGTGCGGCGCTTCACGATCGCTCTTCGAAAAGGTGTCCTTATGCAACGCTCCGCCCTATTCCCCTCTTGTTTTATCGCCATCAGTCTCGTCTGCCTCGTCGTTTACGCCAGCACCCTGTGGGCCGCCACCCCATCGGGCCAGGACCAGACCACGATCTTTGGCGGCGATCCCGTCTTCTCCCCCGGCATCAAGCCGCGGGTCGTGGTGGACGCCTTCGGCGTCATCGACGAGACCATCACCCAACAGCAGCGGGACCTGATCGAAAAATCGATCCAGGAATGGCTCGACGCCGGGATCGAGTACGCCGCCTACTACTCCTTCCGCTCCATCGAGACCGACCTCCAGTACGACCAGGCCCGCATGGCCGCCATGGCCCGGACCGACCTGGACGGCAACCCGGCCACCCAGGCCGGGCCGGACGGCCGCACCGCCTATGTGCCCAGCATCACCCGCCAGGCCTACCGGCAATACCTGATCGACGCCGGCAAGCTGGCCATCGACCTGGGGGCGCGGCACATCGTCTTCGACGACGCGGCCCTCGACCTGGCCACCTTGAGCTTTGACGACGAGATCGTCTCGGCCTTCGAGCAGAGCGAAAGCGTCACCGGTTTCGTGGCCGCGGTCCGCAACGTCATCGGCCAGGCCGATTTCGCGGGCATCGATCTCAACGCCTATGTGGACGGCAACGGCCCTCCCACCTATCTCGACGCCCTCAGGAGCCAGGCCCACTGGGACCAGTGGACCGCGTTCGTCAAAAAGCAAGGCCGCCAGTACATCAACGAGATCTTCGACGCCCTGCACGCCTACGCCGCCAGCCGCGACCCGGCGCAAACCGTGCAACTGGCCGCCAACCGCTACGCCGACACCGTGGAGCAATGGGAGATCATCGACCGGCTGGACTACATGCTGGCCGAGACCTTTCTCGACCAGCGCGGCTACCCGGAGCACGACCTGAACTACCTCTACAAGGCCGCGGCCGCCGGAGGCCGCAACTTCTGGTCCTGGAACTTCCCCAACAATACCGACGCGCTGAACGGCGGCCAGAACCAACCGCCCAACATGCTCGACCGGCTCTTCGTGGCCCAGACCTTTGCCAACGGCGGCCTGAGCCAGGTGGCCGGCGGTGACTGGCCCCACTATCTGGGCAACAACGGCGCCCGGCCCCGGCTCACCGTGCCGGACTACCAATTGGTGGAGCGCCACCCGGAGCTGTTCAACCACACGCCCAGCGGCCGGATCGCGGTGGTCCTCGGCGTGGCGGCCATGGCCTGGGATCCGGGCGGCGTCGGCCCGACGGCCCGCGGCATCACCTACCTGCTCAGCGCCACCCACCAACTCTGGGAGATGCTGCCGGCCTACACCCCGCCCGGCGGCAGCGAACTTTTGACCGCGGCCAAGCTCGCCCGCTTCGACACCGTGATCCTGCCCAAGACCCGGCTCTTGTCCGACGCGGCGATCACGGCCCTGGAAACGTTCCTCAACGCCGATCCCGGCCACACGGTGATCGGCATCGGCGCCGTCGGTTCGCTCGACGAGGCGGCCCAGGACAAGAGCGGTAGCCGCACCTTCGACGACCTCTTCGCCACCAACGCCGCCGACACCACCACCTATGCCGGCACCGTGGTCGGCCTGGCCGACGACCGCGACTACGGGTTCCAGTTCTTCTACGCCAACGACCAGACGGCCCGCGACAACGCGGCCGCCGCCTTCCTGGCCGATCCCCTGGTGAGCCCCCGCCTGCCGGCCCAGATCACCACCGACCTGCCGCCCACCGTCCAGATCACCCGTTTCGAGACTGCGGACGGCTCGCATATCTATCACCTGGTCAACCGGGACGTGACAGGCGGCCAGCCCGGGAGCCTGGCCGCGGTTCCGGCCGGCAAGACCCTCACCGTGCCGGTGCCGGCCGCCTTCCCGAACCCGGCGGTGTCGATCCTCACTCCGGAGAACCCGGCCCCACAGGCCGCGACCGTGAACGTGGCGGGAAACAGCGCCGCCATCACCCTGCCCGAACTGGGGCTGTGGACCATCGTCAAGGTCGGCTCCGAGGCCGCGGACGGCGCGCTCCCCGACCACCGGCCCTGGTCGGCGTTCAACTTCGTCTACCGGCCCAACGGTTCGGAAACGCTCTTCTACAACCACCACCGGCCCGACGAACGCGACGCGGACGGCAAGCTCCTCTTCCCCTACTGGTACTGGCGGGGCGGCGGCGACCGGCCCTTGCCCATCGAGATCCCCTTCTTCGCCACCGACGACCACGGCGTGGCCACGGTGGACCTCTACTACCGCCATTCGCCGGACGGCACGACCTGGGGCGCGTGGCAAAAACTGGCCACCAAGACCTTCGACCGGCCGGAGACCTTGGACTTTACCGCGCCCGGGCCGGACGACTATTTCACCATCAGCGCCGCGCCGCCCGAGGGCGACGGCCACTACCAGTTCTACACCCAGGCCACGGACAATGCCGGCCAGACCGAGATCGTGGTCCCGGGCCCGGAGACCGGCTACGGCATCGACACCCACGGCCCGCCCAAGGTGCGCGAGTTCCACGAGACGAACGGGGCCGAAAACGGCGTCTGGACCACGGTCACCCACCCGGTCTTCGCCTGGACCAACGGCCAGGACCTCTCCGGCGTGGCCGAGACCTCGCTACAGCTCACCGACACCGCTAACGGCGCCACCGTGGCCTTCTGCACCTTCCAGGAGATCGGCCCGGCCGTCACCATCGATCCGGCCGCCTGCTCCACCGCCATGCCGACACCCCTGGCCGACGGGATCTACCGGGTGACCCTGCAGCACAAGGACGGGGCGACCAACGCCTCGCCCGCCTACCAGGTCTTCGAGCTGCGGATCGGCAACGCCCCGACCCAGGCGCCGACCGATCCCACGGCCACGGCCGGTGACGGCCGGGTGACCATTACCTGGGAGCTGCCGGCCGACACCACTGGCTACGATTTCACCCAGGTGTACGTGGCGCCGGCCGACGAGCCGGACATCCTCGCCTATGCCCGGAACAACAACCTAACGGCCCGGCTCGACACCACCCAGACCGAGGCCACCATCTCCGGCCTGACCAACGGCGTCAGCTACCGTTTCGCCCTCGAAGGGCAACAGGGTATCGCCCCCGGCGACCTGGTCACCCCGGCATGCACCTTCACCCCGGACGCCGTCAACCCGCAATCGGACTGCCCGGCCTCTGGCGGCGGCACCTGCCCCAACGGGATCTGCGACGCTGGCGAAGACGCCACCTCCTGCCCGCAGGACTGTCCCGCAGCCACCTTCGCCGTCTCCGGCGCGGTCACCGGCCCGGACGGCACCCCGGCCTATCCCAACGT
>WFOD01000054.1 GCA_015488275.1 Deltaproteobacteria bacterium | reverse complement strand
GGCCAACGGCTCGCTCTGCGGACCAACGCGCCCGTCAGCCGTCCCACCTACATCAAGGTGGCGCCCAGTTTCCGCTGTATCGCCCGTTGCGCCATGTGCCACTTCTGGCAACGGCGTGATCCAGAACTGGATACCGGCCAGTGGCAAAGGATCATGCGGCAGATGCGGGAGTTCCTCGGGATCTTCCACGTCGGTTTCTCGGGCGGGGAGCCGTTCATGCGGCGCGATATGCCGGAGATACTGCGTTATTGCAGTGAAGATCTACGACTGCTGGTGGGTGTGGTAAGCAACGGATATTTTATCGATGAAGAACTGGTGAAAAACATCATCAACATAGGTCTATTCAACATCAACATATCACTCGATAGCCTTGACCCAAAAACACACAACCAACTTCGTGGGATAGATATCTGGGATAGAGCGATACAATCCATAAAGATTCTTTGCAAAGAAAAAGAAAAAACTGGATCAAAAACAGCGATTATCATCAAAACTATCATCTTAAACCAAAACCTTGAATCGATCATTCCTCTGATCGATTGGACCGCCCAGCAAAACGTCAACGGCATCCTTCTCCAACCCCTGGAGCATACCTTTGGCGAAGAACTCACCGTTGACTGGCACCTCGACAATCCCTTGTGGTATCAAGAGCCAGCCCGGGTTTCTGCCCTCATCGACCAGATCATCGCCAGAAAAAAGGCCGGAGCGCCCATTCTCAACACCTTGGCCCATCTCCAACAGATCAAAACCTATATCCAGAACCCCAATCCCTTGCCAGGTGGGCGTTCCGCCTGTCCGGTGGGGGTGAACAACTTCACCGTTGTGCCGAACGGCGACGTCTTTCTTTGCACCGAGATGGAGCCCATCGGCAACGTGGCCCAAGACCACCCGGCCGCCATCTGGAAAGGCGAGGCCGCCCGCCAGCGACGGCAACAGATCCGGGCCTGCAAACGGCTGTGCAGCCTGACCTGTCACGTCAAGCTATCGTTGCGGGACAAGATCGGCATTGCGGCGAAATTTCTCTTTCCCACCCAGGGCCGGCGCTCTTCCGCGCCATGAGCCTTGCGGTGCGCACCAGTCGTGAAGGAGGTGCTCCCATGATTCTTCGTCTCTCACTGACCACGTTTTTCGCCCTTCTCCTGGTCTTTACCAGCGGCGCCGCCTCCCTGCCAGCAGGATCCGAAGCGGTGCCGTCACCTGACGCGGACAAGGTGCTCATCACCAAGATCAAAAAACCTGGCCAAAACGCGCAGGACCTATCGCTCCAGAAGAGATTTTCTTTTTCCATCGCTCCCATGCCCGCCCGGGACCTGGAGAGCTGGGATGAGTACGTGGCCGCCTACCGGTTGGCCAAAGAGCTGGGATTTGACATCGCCCACAGCTACATGCAATGGGGAGATATCGAGCAGCGAAAGGGCCGGTTCAACTGGCAAGCGGTGCAGTACTACGTCATCCTCAGCCGGCAGCAGGCGATGCAGCTCAGCATGGAGATAACGGTGATCAACGTCAACTCGCTGGGCAAATTTCCGGCAGACCTCGACGGCAAGCCCTTGACCTCGCCCGAGGTGCAACAGCGTTTCTTGGCCTTCATCGATGCGTTCAGCCGTCGGTATGCCGATGATATCAGCTATCTCTGGCTGGGAAACGAAATCGACACCTACCTTGCCGCCCATGCCAAAGAGATCCCGGCCTGGACCGAACTCTTTCGCAAGGCTGTGGCCGTGGTGCACCGGAACGCGCCAAAGATGCAGGTGGGCACCGTGCTCACCTATCACGACGCGGTCAAGAATCAGCGCACCGACTGGATCGATAAATGGGGGCCGATCGCCGACGTGATCGGCGTCACCTTTTATCCAGAGATGATGCCCGGCGGCTTTAAGCCAAACCAGATCCAGGCGCAGTTCGACGCCCTGGTCAAAGATTACGGCGCCTATCCCCTTGCCCTGGTTGAGACCGCCGTCGGGGCGGTAACGGATTTTGGCGGCGGTGAAGAGGCCCAGCGCCTCTACTGCCAGGAACTGCTCACCGCCCTGGACCGGCACCGTTCCCATTTCGTTTTTGGCGGCTGGTTCAACCTTCACGATTACGCCCCAGCCTATCTCCGCCACCTCCGCTCCCTGTTCGGGGGCGACACCCCGCTGACCCGCTGGTTCGGCTCCACTGGCCTTGCCAGTTTTGCGGGCAAGAAACGGCCGGTGCTCGAAGAATGGCGGCAAAGGGTGCAAAACTTCCGCGCGCAAGAGGAGGCGGCGCGCAAGGCGGCGCAAAGGACCTCAACCTCAACGCCGGCAAAACAGTGAGGCAAAGGTATAGAAGGCCATCTTCCGGTCCCACAGGGCCCTGATCGGCAGCCTCCTGCGCGCCACCTTGCGGATACGGGTGAGAGGATTGGCGAACCAGGGATGGAAAAGATAACGCTTGCCGTTGTCGTGCAAGCGGGGATTGCCCAGCACCTGCATCTGCAGCGGCAGGATGAACTGGCGCTCAACATCTTCTGGCGAACCGATGTGCATGGTCCGGTCCGGGTTGGCGTAGTCAAAGGTGATGCAGAACCAGCCGCCCTTTTTCAAGACCGAGCGGATACGGCGATTGGCGGCGATTCTGGCCTGTTCCGGAAGGTGTTCGTACACACAGACGGAAAAAACGCGGTCAAAGGTGTTGGCCGGAAAGGAGAGTTCGGTCATATCCATCTGAACCGCCTCAAGCGCCCAGCCGGCACGGGCGGCCGTTTCATTGGCCAGGGTCACCAAGGAGGGGTTGATGTCCACCGATACCACCCGGCATCCCTTCGAGGCCAAGTAGGAGCTGAACAACGAGCCGCTGCCGCCCAGGTCGAGCACCTTATCGCCCGGCCGGATCTCGGTGTGCGCCACCAGCCAGCCGATCTCCCACAAGAGAAACCAGGGGATGCGTTCATCGTCCACACCGTCTGGCAGGGGAACGTAGGAAGGGCCGCGGTTCAGGCGCTGCTGCCGGTCGAGAAAAGGATCCGGGCCCGTGGACCCTATCCAGGAGCTGTAGGCCAGATCCTGTTGGCGCATCCAGCGCATGAGCGCGTACAACTCTTCCACCACCCGCCGCACAGGAGCCTGTGCGAGATCCTCCCGGTCCATCGTCTTGTTGAGCAGCACCGTCCTCTCCCCTGTGAAGTTTTTTCTCTTCCACCCTTATCCTTTTAATGAACTGTCCGTCGAAAAAGCCGTCCTGGGTTTTCCGACCACGGTTGGCCAAAACGCAAGTTTCGGCCAACCCCCCGAATTCCTTTGCTCTTTCAGAGCCGGCGGAACGCGGCGGCAGGTTCCTGCGCCGCACACAGCCCGGTTTGCAAGGGGCTGTTAACTTGTCCGCCGAAAGCCCCGCAAGACATCCCAAAAGGCCGCCACTTCGGTAAACGACAGTCCCTTGCTGGCGAAAAGAGCCGCCACATAGCCTGCCAGCAAAAGGGGAATAAAGAGGGGGTGGGAGAACACACCGGTCCCCAGGAGGAGGGCCAAGACACCACCAGCGGCGGCCGGCCGCAGAAAGACGCTGGAGAGCGGCAGCCGCACGTTGTGGCGCCAGAGCGCGGCAAGCTGCAGGAGAAAGACCAGCATCTCGGTGGCCACGGTGGTGACAGCCGCTCCTGCGGCCCCATAGCGCGGGATGGCGAAGAGATTGGTGGCGATATTCACCAAAGCGGCGGCTCCCACGATCAAGAGCACGATCCGCTCCTTTTCCAGGGAAATCAGGGCCCGGTTGCCAGCATGGTTGAGAAAGTCGAACAACAACGACCAGGCGAGAATCGCCAGCACCTTGGCGGCCTGCGCATACCCCCCCTGCCGGAAAACAAAGGAGATCCAAAAAGGGGCGTACCAGGCAAGAAACAGGGTAATGGGCAAGGCGAGGAGCAGGAGGTAGCGGTGGGAGGAGGCGGTGATCGTCGTAAGCCCTGTTCCTCCTTGGCTGGCGCGCCGGGCCATTGCCGGCAACACCGCGTCGATGATTCCCTTGGGCAAAAGGAGGACTATGGCCAAAAACTTGGTGGCGGCGGCGTAAAGCCCGGCAGCGTCCTTGCCCCGCATGGCGTAGAGCATGACCAAATCGACGCTGACGAAAACAGTAATGAAAAACATAAGAAGAGCAAGGCGCCAGCTGCGGGAAACCATCTGTTGCAAGGCAGAAAGAGAAAAGTTCGCCTTGAAGGCAAACAACCTTTTTTGCAACAACACGGCCCCGGCAAACAGCAACCCCAACCCATGAATGACCAAACGGGATAGCACAAGTTCTTTCAGCCCCAAACCACCAAGCAGCACCAACACCCCGACCGCCACCGTGCTCAGCGACACCATCCCCCGCACCAGCACCTCGAACTGCATCACCTGAAAGGCGCGAAAAAACGAGTTGACAAACACCATCGCCGCATCAACAAAGACCACTG
This sequence comes from Deltaproteobacteria bacterium, assembly GCA_015488275.1. GTDB lineage: Bacteria > Desulfobacterota > Desulfobulbia > Desulfobulbales > S012-135 > S012-135. The sequence goes on along the minus strand of WFOD01000054.1, from coordinate 371 downwards.
CCCCAACCAGCAGGATGATCCGCATCTCTGCCGGCGCATGTCCTTTGTACATGGCGAAGAGCCACAGGCAGGCGTAGGCCGGAATGCTCAACACGAAAGAGAGAATCCCGCCGTGGACGATATAGGACGTGGCCCGCTGCGGGTTGCCGGCCACGTCCCGCACCACCAGCACATCCAGGCCAAAACCGGGCAGGAGCACCGTGATGCCGGCCAGGGCATAGGCGGCGTTGAGCAGGCCAAAGTCCTTGCGGCCGAGGATATTGGCCACCATGATGCTCAAGCCAAGTTCGAGAACCTTGGTCCCCAGCTCTATGCCCATCAGGTAGATGGCGTTTCGGGCTATGGTCTTGGACACAGTGTGCATTACATGT
>WFOD01000053.1 GCA_015488275.1 Deltaproteobacteria bacterium | reverse complement strand
TCCCGGAGCGGTTTGCGGCGCGGCGCTAAAACTCGCAAGCTCGGGCTATGCCCTCAAACAAGCGAGTTTTTTAACGCGCCCCGCCGCAAACCGCTTTCTCCCGGAAATCACCGGATGCGCCTCCACGAGGACTTTTTGCGATACCATCATGATTCAGACACCACGAAACACCCTGCGGTTACGGCTGCCGAACAAACAGAGGATCTCATAGCTGATGGTGTCGGACCAACGGGCGATCTCCTCGGCCGCGATCTCCTCATCGCCTTGGCGGCCAAGGAGGACCACCTCATCGCCGGCCGTCACCTCTGGCAAGCCGGTGACATCGGCCATGCAGGCGTTCATGCAAATGGTGCCCACCACCGGGCAACGGCGGCCGCGGATAAGGACCCAAGCGCGGCCGGAAAGACGGCGAAGATAACCGTCGTCGTACCCAACCGGCAACACGGCGATGCGCGACCGGCGGCGGGTGACAAAGGTATGGCCGTAACTGACGCCACTGCCCGCCGGCACCTCCTTTACCTGCACCACGGAACTCTTCATCGCCATGACCGGCCGCAGTCCGGCCGGCGCAAGACCCGCGGGGCCTGCGCCGTACAGGGCGATGCCAGGCCGCACCCAATCGAGCTCGGTTCCCAATCCGCGCAGCATGGCCGCGGAGTTGGCGATGTGCAGCCGGCAACCGGCGGGCAACGCCGGCCGCAGCCGGGCGACGAGAGAGAGAAAGCGCTGGAGATGCTCCCTCGTGGCCCCCACGTCCTCGTCCGCAAGGGGAAAGTGGGCCATCAGCCCAGCCAGGCGCAGGCCGGCCGCCCGCACCATATCCACCAATCCTGGCGCCTGGGCGGGCAGACACCCGAGCCGCCCCATACCGACATCCACTTTGAGATGCACGGCCGGCGCCCCGCCGCTCCCAGCCAAGGGGCGCAACCGGTCGATATCCTCCGCGCCGCACACCACCACCTGCACGTCGTGGCGGAGCACGTCGGCGGGATCGTCGTCTGGAGACAGGCCAAGGGCAACGAGGATCTCTCCCGTGATCCCGGCCCGCCGCAACCGCACGCCCTCCTCGAGCTCAGCCACGCCAAAGGCGGTTGCCCCGGCCCGGGCCAAGGCCAGGGCCGAACGCTCAAGACCGTGACCGTAGGCCTCGGACTTGACCATCACCAACTGCCGTGTGGTGGCGGGCAGGCGGCTGGCAAGCAGCTGAAAGTTGGCGGCCAGGGCCGCAAGATCTATCTCCACCCGGTTGAACGACATCGGCGCGCCCCCATCCGCCCTCTCAGGCGAGGAGTTCGAGCCAGGCCAGCCGGCTCGACACGCACAGGGCCCAGCCAATGCCGACGTACACCGAGCCGACGAAAACGGCGGGCAGAGAAGAATGGCGCAAGAGCCAGCCAGAGCCGATCATCACCCCCACCAGGCTCCAGGTCTTCCAGGAATAGACCGCACCGATGCAGGTGCGATCGTTGAAGCTCTTGATGCGGGCAATGTTGCGCCGCGCCGTGCGGTCAAGCACGAAAAGGGCCTTGAGCGTGCCCAAAAGCACGGCGAGCCCAAGCCAGGCGTACGAGGCAAAATGCGCCGGCCGCAGGATCCACAGGCCGCGCAGGCACAGCATCACTCCCACCACGCTCCAGATCAGGGCCGCGGCAAAGAGATGGACAGGGGAAGAGACAGCGGGCACAAGTCTGTGTTTGGGATCGCCGGACATGCACCGCTCCTGCGGTTTCTCTTCGGGCCGCCGGACGGCCGAACCCTGGGTTTGCCCCCAGGAGCCCGCGCCCGTAACGGGCTGCCATACAAACAAGAAAGGCCCGCCCCCTTGCGTGGAGGCAGGCCCGCCCGTACCATCAAGGCATCAAAAGCCGGTGTTAGACTTCTGTAACCGTGATGGCGCCTTCGGGGCAGACTTCGACGCAGGTCTCACAACCGAGACACTCGTCGGCGTTGACCGGTTCGGCCTTGCCATCGACCATTTCGTACACTTCCGCCGGGCAGGCGTTCACGCACTCCTCGTCGCCGGCACACTTGTCCTTGTCAACTTCCACTTGCCACATGACGTCATCCTCCATGCGCTAGGGTTAAAAGATCTTGCCGCCCCCTCCATCACCGCCATCGTACAAAGCGGACAGAGGCGCTGGTGGCGGGACAGCCGCCGGCCTCTCCCGGGCCTGCGGCCTTGCGGCAAAAACGGTTTGCGGCAAAACAGTCAATCCTCTAATGCACCGGGGTTTTTTTGTCAACAAAAATAATCCCCTCTTTTTCCGCCCCCGCCATGCCCGGTCATCACACCGCCTGCGTCCCCAGCACCTTACAGACGATCTTCCGTTTCGTCGCCTCGTCCGGCGCCGGCTCCTGCCAATGGATGAACTCCTCCCGCACCCGGGAAAAAGCGCCGTCATCCGCCTTGCACTGATCGCAAATCGACGAGGCCGAGTCCCGGTACATAATGATCTTGGAGGCTGGCTCGCCCTCTTTGTCCACCGCCGCCATCTTACGGCAACCGCAATCGAGGCGGATCACGGCCACACCCACCGCCTCTGGACTGCCGTCGAGAATGGCGCCGATCATCGCTGTCTCGGACTGGGCCGCCACCAACTCCCGCCGCCGCGCCCCGGAAGGGGCGGCCGCCCCTTTCTTGCCTTTTTTCGCCATGTCCATTTTCTCCTTGTTGCGCAAGCGGCTCCCATAACAGCCCGTTGAAAAACGGGCTGCGTGCGGCACAGGGACGAGTCCCTGGAATATCCGAAAAAGAGCCACGGACTGATTAAGACAAAAGCCGGGGCGCAGCCCGCCTTCAGACCTTACCGCGAAACGCCCGCGCCCGGGCCACGAACGCCGGCGCCCATTCCGGGGTCCCCAGGGCGTGCACATGGGTATAGAGGGCCAGCACGTTGCGGAACACGAGCCCTTCGCGCCGGCCGGCAAAGCCAGTGCCCCGCACCACCCGCAGCGGCAGACGGCCTGGCTCGCCCTCCCACGCCAGCACCCGGCTGTAACGGAACTCATGCCCACGGATCTCCGTGCCCACGGGATAGAAGGGGTTTTCTCCCTCCACGCGCAACACGCTGTACCCGTGGGCCTGGGGCCGGCGGGCGATGTCCAGATCCACGGGAAAGACGCCGGCAAGCGGATATCGCACGCCCGCCACCTCAAGGGACCGGCACAGGTAGATCAAGCCGCCACACTCGGCGTAAATCGGCATTCCTTCTTCCGCCGCCCGCCGCACATCCCGCCGCAGGGAACTGTTATCCGCCAGGGCCGCAATACTCGTCTCTGGAAAGCCGCCGCCAATGTACAACCCGTCAACGACTGGCAGATCAGGATGGTGCAAAGCGTCGATGGCCACAAGTTCGGCTCCGGCCGCCTCCAGGGCCTCGAGATTTTCAGGGTAGTAAAATTGAAAGGCGGCGTCGCGCATGATCCCGATCCGCACCCGGCCACTCCCCCCGTGACCAGTTACCTCTTTTTCGTCTCCAGGGGCCGGATGCGGCGTCTCCGGCCTTTTTTCGCCGGAGCCCGTGGTCAAGGGGCAGATCCGCTCAAGAAGCAGGCTGATATCGAGATGGTCCCGCACCGTTGCGGCCAGAGCGGCCACCGCGCCGGGCGCGGCGCCGTGCTCCTGAAAAGGGATGACCCCGAGATGCCGCATGGGAAACGGCTCCTCGGCCATGCGGGGCAGGCCGCCCAAGAAGGGCACATCGGTATACTCGCGCAGGGCCTCGGCGATGACCCGGCGCTGCCGCCCGGTCCCCAGACGGTTGCCCACCACGCCGATGAGCCGCACCTCGGGGTCCAGGGCGCGGCAGCCAAGGACCAAGGCGGCCACGGTGCGGGTGGCCTTGGTGCAGTCCACCACCAGGAGCACGGGCAAATCGAGCATCTTGGCCAGTTCGGCGGTGGAACGGCTGCCCGCCGCATCCACCCCGTCGAACAGGCCGCGGTTGCCCTCGATCACGGCCAGGGGGCCGGCATGGGCGGCGAAGGAGGCGCGGATCGTCTCCGGCGTCATAAGAAAGGGATCAAGGTTGCGGCACGGCCGGCCAGCAGCCACGGAGAGCCAGCCCGCGTCGATATAGTCAGGCCCCTTTTTGAACGGCGTCACCGCATGGCCGTCGCTGGTCCAGGCGGCGACCAATCCCACGGCGACCGCACTCTTGCCCGAGCCTCCCCGCAGACCGGCCACCACGATGCCGCGCCTTGCCGCGCCTCCAGCGGATGTCCCTGCCTGTCTCCACATGGCCCGGCCACCTTAGACCATGCCGGCCGGGAATGCAAGTTGGCAAACCCCTTTGTTCCGGGGATACCAGCATCCAACCAACGATTGCCGACGCTCTACAGCCGTTGAAAAACGGGCAGTTGTGATACAATAGTAGCCCATTAAAAAATGGGCTATGCGCGGCACATGGATGTGCCGCCGAATTCCGCCGGCTCTGAAAGAGCCAAGGAATTCGTGAGGTTGGCCGAAGCTTTGCTTTGGCCAACCGTGGTCGAAAAAGCCAGGGACGGCTTTTTCGACGGACTGATAGGCCAGACGGGAGCCCCACCACTCGATCCACTACCATGTTTGAGACCAACGAACTCATCACCCTGATCCTTGGCACCGGTATTGCTGGTTTTTTCTGCGTCTACCGCCCACGCATCCAGAGCTGGCCCGGCGGACGCTGGCTCTGCGCCGCCTACCTCTCCACTCTCGCCGGCTGGATCCTCACCGTGGCGGAAGGGGTCTGGATGCCGGAGTTGCTCAACACCCTCGAACACCTGAGCTACGGCCTGGCCGGTCTGCTGCTCTTCTGGACCGTGCTGCGCGGGGGAGACGAGCAGCGATGACGGCCTTGCTTCTCGACTTCGGCGATCTGCTGGAAACGGCCAGCGCCCTGGTGGGGCTTGGCGTCCTCTGGCACCGCCGCCTCGCCTTCGCCCGGCCGATACGTTTCTTCCTCGCCTCTCTTTTCGTGCTCAAATTCCAGCACGGCCTGGGCAACGTGATCGAATACCAATTTTTCCTCTCTGTTCTTGATCCCATAGGCGATTACCTCAAGATCACCGAGCCCCTGCTGTGGGGCATGGCGGCGCACGCCGTCCTCGCCGCCCTGGACCGCCACGACCTGTACCGTCAGCAGACCCGTCTCGAAGAGCTTGTCGCCAGCCGCACCCAGAACCTGGAAGACAAAAACCGCCAATTGGAGGACGAGATCGCCGAACGGCGGCAGATGGAAGAGGCCTTGCGCCAAAGTGAAGCCCGCTACCGAGCGCTCTTTGAACACACAAACGACGGCCTCCTCTTGCTGCGCGACGGCGTAGTCGTGGAGGCCAACGCTGCGGCCGTCCGCCTGTACGGCGTCTCCCGCGACGAACTCATCGGGAGCCGGCCGGAGCGGTTCCATCCCCCGCGGCCGGAGATGGGACAGGAGACGACGAGCCGCTACCACCAGTACCTCAAACAGGCGCTTGCCGGTGAAGCGGTGTCGTTCGAATGGTGCTGCCGCCGCGCTGACGGCGTTCTCTTTGCCAGTGAAGTTGGGATGCACCCCATTGACTACGGCGGTGAACGGGCGCTTTTGGTATCGGTGCGCGATATCTCGGCCCGCAAGGCGATGGAGCGGGTGGCGATCCGCAACCAACGCCTCGAATCCCTCGGCCAGCTCGCCGGCGGTATTGCCCATGACTTCAACAATCTGCTCACCGGCGTGCTGGGCAACATCTCCCTCGCCCGGCGGGAGCTGGCGGACGGCGTTCTGGCCGATCGGCGGCTGGTGGCCATCGAGGAAGCGGCCCTGCGCTCCAGGGGCCTTACCCACCAGCTTCTGACCTTTGCCAAGGGCGAGAAGCCGGTGAGCAAGCCCTTGGACCTCGCTTCCCTGGCGCGCGAAACCGCCCGATTCGCGCTCGCCGGCTCGCCGGTACGCCTCAACCTGACGGTAGCCGACAACGCGCCGCCCGTAGAAGGGGATCCCGGGCAGTTGGCCCAGGTGATCGAAAACCTGGTGACCAACAGCCGCCAGGCCATGCCCTCTGGCGGTGTCTTGCGCATCGCAGTGACCGCCCAGCGGCTGTCCGGCGGCAATCCCTACAACCTGCCAGCCGGCAAGTACGTGCGGCTACAGGTGATCGACTCTGGCCCTGGCGTCCCGGAATCCATTGTCGAACGGATCTTTGATCCCTTTTTCAGCACCAAAGAACATGGCCACGGCCTCGGCCTCGCCATGGTCCATTCCATCGTCCGCGCCCACGGCGGAGTAGCGCTCTACGAGCCCCCTCCCGACGGCGGCGCCGGCTTCACCGTGTTTTTGCCGGCCACCGACAAGCCCGTTGCCGCCACCGACGAAACCGCCAACACCGTCGCCCCCCTTCCCCAGCCGGCCCGGGTGCTGGTCATGGACGACGAGATCATGGTCCAGCAGGTAGTGAGCGGCATGCTCAAGCACCTTGGCTGCTCAGTGGAATGTGTGGAACACGGCGAGCAAGCGCTCCGCCTCTGCCGCCGCGCCCAGGAGGAAGGCGAGCCGTTCCAGGTGGTGATCCTGGACCTCACCGTGGCCGGCGGCATGGGTGGGGCGGAAACCATGCCCGCCATCCGGCGCCTTCAGCCCGAGGTGATCGGCATTGTCGCCAGCGGCTATGCCGATGCGCCGGTCATGCGCGACTACTCCGCCTACGGCTTTGACGCCGTGATCTCCAAGCCTTTCACCATTCCCGCCCTGCGCAAGACCTTGATCCGTCTTCTGTCTCCTGCGAAAGGCGCGCCGGGCGGAGATTGACACCCACAGGGAAATACCGTAAGGTTGCTCTACGTCTTGACCGGCCCAGCCGGTCATCCCCTCTCGACTCCGCATGGACGGCCTATGTTCGGCATCGGCTTACCGGAACTCATCGTCATATTGGCGGTCGCCCTCATCGTGGTTGGGCCAGAACGGCTGCCCGGCCTGGCCAAGAGCATCGCCAAGCAGGTATTCGAGCTGAAAAAGGCGGCAGCGGGGCTCAAAGAGTCGCTTACCGAAGAACTCGACGACCTGCCGTCCATCCGGCCGGACGAATTCACCCCTGAGAAGCTGGCCGCCAAGGCCCTGGCCGATCTCGACGACCGGCCGCCGACCGTGACCGGCGAGGCGGCGGATCCCCACCCCTCAACGGTAAAGGAACAGGACTCCGCCGCCACGCAGGACAACGGCTCAGGGCCAACGGCGCCGTCATCTCCTCCCCAGCCCTGATGGACGAATCCTTCACGCACCACCTGCGCGAGCTGCGCCAACGGCTGCTCATTTGCTGCGGCGCCTTGGCCCTGGCCGCAGGCGTTGCCTATCTCAACATCGAAGCCATCACCGACCTTTTTCTCCAGCCCCTGCTCGCCGCCGCGCCGCAGATCCAGTCTCTGGTTTACACCAACCTGACAGAAGCGTTTATCGCCT
>WFOD01000052.1 GCA_015488275.1 Deltaproteobacteria bacterium | reverse complement strand
GCGTGGCTGCCGTGACCGGCCAGCACGAGAAAGTCGAGGGCCCGCTGGAGGGAGGAGCGGCCAGCCCGCCCTCCCGCCGCCGGATCGTCGATCCCAGAGACCACCGGATAGTCGAGCAGATCGCCAGGCTCCACGGGCGCAAAAATCCGGCCTCGCGCATCCACGTAAAAAAGCGATCCTTGCCGGAGGACAAGGGCCAGCGGCCGCCGCTCCCGCACGGTGATCCGCACCCGATCGGGCCACAGCCGGTCCACCTGGGCGCGTTCGATCCACGGATGCGCCTCGAGCCGGCCACGCACAGCAGCGGTGGAAAAACCAACGAGCGAGGTCTGCGGCGTGATGCCGGCCAACTCCTGTACGGCCGGCGCGTCGAGCCGACGCAGCTCTCCTTCGACAACCACATCCGTCACCCAAAACAGGCCGCTGCGGCACAGGGCGTACCAGGCGCCGGCCACAAGACCGCCAGCCGCCCCCGCCGCCAGAAGCACAACGAGCAGCGCCGCCAGCCACGGCCGGCCAGGCGGACGGCTCTGTCGGCGGGCCTGATACGGCGCTTGATTGGTCAACATCGGTCCCATTGTGCCTCCTGCAATCCTTTTGGGCCGCACAGCCCGTTTTTCAACGGGCGGTTAATCCTCGCCCAAGGCGTCCGGCCACGGAGCCGCGGGCCAGGCGCCCAACAGCCGCACCTCTGGCTCGAGCATCACGCCGCAGACCTCGGCCACCCGGCGTTGCACGAGCTGCATCAGCGCATGGATATCGGCCGCCGTGGCGCCGCCGGTATTGACGATGAAGTTGGCGTGTTTCTCCGATACCTTCGCCCCTCCCACCGACACCCCTTTGAGGCCGGCGCGCTCGATCAACTGGCCAGCCGGCGTACCGGCAGGGTTTTTGAAAAAAGATCCCGCCGAGGCCGCCTGCAAGGGTTGCTTGGCCAGACGCCGCTGGAGAAACGCCTGGCAGGCGTCGTCCACGGTCGCCGGATCGCCAAGACGCAGACGGAACACCGCCTCCAGGACCACCGCCCCGGCCAGGGCGGCGTGCCGGTAGGCAAAGCCGATATCGGCCGCCGAGCGCTCCTGGAGCGCGCCATCGGGCGTCATGAGGAGCAACGACTCCAACCGTTCGCCGATCTCCCGCCCCCATGCGCCAGCGTTCATCGCCACCGCGCCGCCCACCGTGCCCGGCACGCCGGCCAAGAACTCAAGACCGGCGAACCCCTGTTCCACGCACCAGCGGATAAGCCGGGCAAGCGAACATCCGGCCTGCACCCGCACCCGCACCTGGTGTTCGTCCGCTGCGAGGACCGTGATGCGCGACAAGGAACGGCCAAGGAGAATAACCACCCCAGGGAGCCCCTCATCAGGGACCAAAAGGTTAGAGCCGCGCCCCACCACCCACCAGGGGATTGCGCCCAAAGCCCGCACCAGGGAGGTGATCGCCTCCACTGAGCGCGGCAGAACCAAGGCAAGAGCCGGACCGCCCACCCCGAGGGTGGTATACGTGGCCAACGGCTCCCACCAGCGCACGTCACCATCAAAACCGGCAAGCAGATACTGCAAGCGCTCGACATCTGCAGCCGGGATCGATACTGGCTGAGCGGCAGCGGCTTCTACACCCATACTTTCCTCCTTTGTGGCGGAGTAGCTGGTCACGAGGATGCTCCTTCGTCTAGCGAAGTCGCGGCCTCGCGGCGCCTTCCTTTGCACTGGCTTTCATCCATCCGCCCGCGTCTCCCGCAAGGCGGCCAGCAACCGGTCGCCAACCCGGTTGATATCGCCCGCGCCTAGGGTCACCACCACATCGCCCTCTTCGATCACTGCCAGGGCCTGCTCCACCAAGGCGGTGGTGTCTGGCGTCGCCGCCACCCGCCGGTGTCCGTGCCGGGCGATGCCAGCGGCAAGGGCGGCCCCGTCTACGCCTTGGATGGGGGACTCCGAGGCTGGATAGATCTCGGTGACCAACAAGAGGTCACAGGCGTGAAAGGCGGTGCAGAATTCGTCGAACAAGGCCTGGGTGCGGGAGTAGCGGTGCGGCTGAAACAAGACCACCAGCCGGCGGTCTGGCCACGCCCGCCTGAGGGCCTCCAACGTGGCCCGGATCTCTGTTGGGTGATGGCCGTAATCGTCCACCACGGTGACGCCAGCCACCTCGCCCTTCACCTCTTGCCGCCGTTGCACGCCGCCGTACTCCTGGAGGGCCTCGGCAATGGTGGTAAAGGGGATATCGAGCTCCAGCCCCACGGCCACGGCGGCCAAGGCGTTTTGCACGTTGTGCCGCCCGGGCGCGGGCAGGCGGATCTCTCCCAGGCGGGCGTTGCGCAGCGAGACCTCGAACAGCGAGGCCAACCCCTCGTACCGTACCCGGCGGGCGCGCACGTCCGCCTGGTTGGCCAACCCGTAGGTGATCACCCGCTTGTCGATGCCAGGCAGTATCCGCGCCACGTTGGCGTCGTCAAGGCAGAGAATCACCGCGCCCCAAAAAGGCACCTTGGCGATAAACTCGACGAACAGGCCGGAGATCTGTTCCAGGTCCCGATAAAAATCGAGGTGTTCCAGATCGATATTGGTCACCACCTCGATCACTGGCGACAGATGGAGAAAGGACCCATCGCTCTCGTCCGCCTCGGCGACGAGAAAATCACCCGATCCAAGTTGGGCGTTGGAGCCCAGGCTGTTGACCTGGCCGCCGATGACCACCGTGGGATCGAGCCCGCCAGCGGCGAGCACAGCCCCCACCATCGAAGTGGTGGATGTCTTGCCGTGGCTGCCGGCCACCGCAATGGGATAGCGGGACAACCGCATCAATTCGGCCAGCATGGCGGCACGTGGAATAACGGGCACCTGCCGGTCGCGGGCCGCCATCACTTCGGGATTGTCTGGCCGCACCGCGCTGGAGACGACCACCACGTCCGCTCCCTCCACCCACTCGGCCCGGTGCCCCTGGCGGATGACGCCGCCAAGCTCGGCCAGGCGGCGGGTAATCGCTGTCTCGCGCAGGTCTGAGCCGCTCACCCGGTAGCCGAGGTTGAGCAACAGCTCGGCAATGCCGCTCATGCCAATGCCGCCGATGCCGACAAAGTGGATGTGGAGCTTTTTGTTGTACATGTCGTCGTCCCACGCCCGCTGGTCTTTCCCAGCGGGCCGTTAGCAGTCCGTCGAAAAAGTCATCCCTGACTTTTTCGACCACGGTTGGCCAAAACAAAGTTTCGGCCAACCTCACGAATTCCTTGGCTC
>WFOD01000051.1 GCA_015488275.1 Deltaproteobacteria bacterium | reverse complement strand
GCCGCCGGGAGCGTGTTGGCGGGTGGTAAAGGGTGTGGGGGGCGTGCTATGGTTTTTGCTCCTGGGCGGCTGCCTTGCCGGCAACACCGCCAGCCGGCCGGCCGCGCCTCCGCCGATCCCGGAGCGGCTGGCCTTGCCCGCCCCGCAGCCTGCGCCTGAGCCGCCAGCCGAGGGTACCATTCTCCGCCTCGATCGCGCCGACCTCTACCGTGACCACCGCGCCCGCCAAGTGGGCGACATCCTCCTGGTCAAAATCGTGGAAACGGCCAGCGGATCGAAAAAGGCGTCCACCAAGAGCAAACGGGAGTCCAAGCTCTCGGGCGGCATTGCCTCGCTTTTTGGCTTTGAGACCTGGCTCAAAAACCACAACGCCAACTTCACCCCCTCCACCTCCAGCCTCAACACCAGTTTCAAGAACGAGTTCGACGGCTCGGGCGAAACCAAGAACGACAGCACGGTGACCGCCACCCTCTCGGCGCGGGTGATCGAGGTCACGCCCCAAGGCAATCTGGTGATCCGCGGCATCCGCGAGATCCGGCTGAACAACGAAACGCAGCATCTCATCCTCTCCGGGCTGGTGCGGCCTGACGATATCGGGCCAGACAACTCGGTGCTTTCCACCCATATCGCTGACGCGCGGATCGAGTACGCCGGCACAGGCACGGTCTCTGACCGGCAGCGGCCTGGTTGGCTCGCCCGCGGCCTTGATCTCATCTGGCCGTTTTAGCGAAAGACCGTTGTGTTGGCATCCTGCCCCCCTGGCCGGGGGGGCGGCATTCCCTGCCGCCAAGGCGGCAAGATCTGCCCTTTTTTGGTGAAAAGGCAGGCGGCGGTGAGGGGGGTTGTGAGGCAACATGTTGATTAAGCGTGTGTATTGGTTGTCGATGCAAGGTGGTGGTTCTGGCACTTCCCTTGCTTTTCTCTGGGGTAGCCCGCTGTTCTCTTGTGGCTGGGGCCTGGGAGCGGCGGACAGGGCGTGGCCCCTTTAATCTGGTGGTTTTAAGGAGAGCCGGGATATGCAGCGCGTTCAGGTGTTGATGGTCATCCTGTTGATGGGCAGCCTGCTGTGGCCGGCCGCGCCTCCGGCCGGAGCGGCGCGCATCAAAGACCTGGCCCAGGTGGCCGGCGTGCGCGCCAATCAACTGGTGGGTTACGGCCTGGTGGTGGGGCTCGACGGGACAGGGGACGGCAAGCAAGCGGTGTTCACCGGCCAGAGTCTGCGTAACGTGCTGCGCAACATGGGCATTGCTGTAAGCGGCCAGGAGTTGAACGTCAAAAATGTGGCCAGCGTCATGATCACCGCCGAACTGCCGTCCTTCGCCAAGGTGGGGCAGAAGATCGATGTGGTGCTCTCTTCCTTGGGGGACGCCTCCTCCCTTAAAGGTGGAACCCTGATACCCACGCCGCTCAAGGGGCTCGACGGCCGGGTGTACGCGCTGGCCCAGGGGCCGGTGAGCATCGGCGGCTTCGAGGTGCCGGGGCAGACCGCTGGCCGACAGCGCAACCACCTGACCGTGGCCCGCATTCCCAACGGCGCCACGGTGGAGCGGGAAGTGGGCCTGACCCTGGCCGGACGCGACAGTTTTTCCTTTACCCTCGCCCGGCCCGACTTTACCACAGCCCGGCGCATGGCGCGGGTGATCAACGACTTTCTTGGCGGCCCCTTTGCCCGGGCAATGGACGGAGGCACGGTCGAGGTGCGGGTGCCGGACAGCTATCGCAACGACGAGGTCGGCCTGCTCGCCGATCTGGAAAGTCTTGACGTGGCGCCAGATGGCGTGGCCCGCGTGGTGCTCGACGAGCGCACCGGCACGGTGGTCATGGGCGAGGAGGTGAGTGTTGCGCCGGTGGCCCTGGCCCACGGCGATCTGAGCCTGCAAGTGGGCAAGCTGCCGGCCGAGGTCCGCGACCAGGCGGGCACGGATGGTGGCCGCTTGGTCAAGGTGGTGGGGAGCGCCACCCTTGGCGAGGTGGTGCGGGCCCTGAACGCGATGGGCGTGGCGCCCCGCGACCTGATCGCCATCCTCCAGGCGGTGAAGGCGGCAGGCGCCCTTCATGCCGATTTGGAGATCATGTGAGATGCGTATCCAACCAGAGGTCCCATTGCTCAAGAGCGCGGGTTTGCGTGCCGATAGGGAAGGTAACGGCGAGCTTCGCCAGGCGTGCCGCGAGTTCGAGGGGTTGCTCCTCGAACAAATGCTGGCCGCCATGCGCCGTTCCGTGCCGGAAAGCGGTCTGTTCGGCTCCAGCCCTGCGGCCGAGATCTACGCTTCGCTCCGTGACCAGGATTTGGCCAAAGAACTCGCCGGCCAGGGCGGGATCGGCTTGGCCGACGCCCTTTACCGCCAACTCGCGCGCAAGGATGGATCAACGCCATGACCCATAAGCCAGTGCCAGCAGACGCCCGTCATCTTGACGCCCTTTTGGCCCTCTTGGAGAGGCAAAAGGAGTTGGCGGCCGCCTTGCTGCGCCTGTTGGCTGAGGAGCGGCGAGCGCTTTTGGCCGCCGATGTGGAGGGTATTGCCGCCATTGCCCGGGAAAAGACCCGGCTGAGTGGCGAGATCTGCTCTTGCGACCGTCGGCTGGCGGAGATGCTTTGCGGCCAGGCAACAGACCGGCATGGCGAACAACCAGCAACGCAGGTGATCGACCTTTCCGCGCTCGCCGACCGCCTGGACGACGCCGGGAAAGCGGCCCGCTTGCGCGCCTTGCGGGACGAGCTGCGCGCTCTCCGCGCTGACATCCGGCAGGGGAACGACCTCAACCAGCGGCTGGTGGTGGAGACGCTCGCCTTTTTGCAGGACGCGGTGGATCTCTTGACCGGCGGCGCGGCAGGTTATCCCGCAAAGCGCGGGCGGCGGGCGGCGGCCCGCGGTCCCGCCTTTGTCTCCCGTCAGGTGTGAAGCATGGCCGGCATCTCCGATGTGCTCAACATCGCCAAGCAGGCCCTTCTCGCTCACCAGATGTCGATTCAGGTGGCGGGCCACAACGTGTCCAATGTGGACACGCCAGGCTATACCCGCCAGACCCTGCTCCTCAATCCGGCCCTGCCCAATCCGTCAGGCGTCGGCCCCATTGGCAACGGGGTGGAGGCGGTCCGTATCTTACGGCAGTACGACAACTTCGCCACCCAACGGATCATGCAGGCCGAGTCGAATATCAAGAACCTGGACGCCCAGAACCAGGCCATGCGCATGGTGGAGGCGGCGTTCAACGAGGCGCCGGGACTGGCGCTCAACGACCTGCTCAGCAAGTTTTGGGATGCCTGGCAGGAAGTGGCGGACAACCCGGAATCGTTACCCTCGCGTCAAAGCCTGGTCCAGCAGGCGGAGCTGTTCGCCACCCAGCTCCAGTCCATGCACAACGAGATCGTCCGCACCCGTAACGATATCGGCACTAACCTGGAGTCGGCCATTGACGAGGCCAACTCCCTCATCGATCAATTGGCTCAGCTCAACGGCGAGATCGCGGCCACCGAGACGCCGACCAAAAAGGCCAACGATATGCGCGATCAGCGGGACGTGGTGCTGAAGGAGCTTTCCGGCCTGCTCGATATCAACTATTTCGAGACCGCGGACGGCAACTATACGGTGATGCTGGCCGATGGCCACACCCTGGTGGAGAACGACCAGAGCTGGAACGTGGGCTGGGAGGACGACGCCCTGATCTGGATCGGCGAGCGCCGCAACCAGCTGGGCGAATTTGTGGAGGTCAAGACCACTATTGGCAAGGGGGCGGAGTTGGGCGGCAAGATCGGCGGCTGGCTGGAGATCTACAACCGGCTCGACGCGACCGATCCCTCGAGTTACGCCGGCCGGCTCGACGCCTTTACCCGCTCGTTTATCCGTGAGGTCAACCAGCAGCATAGCCAGGGCGTGGGCATGACCTCTTTTGCCGACGTGTTGCGCGGCACGGGCACGGCCAAGGACACGGCCGTGCTCACCGGCACGATCGACACCACCACGGCGAGCACCGACATCCCTGACGGCACGTTGAAGATCAACGGCCGGTCCGTGGGGCGGATCGACGGCAGCGTGGTCACGAACGGCGTTGCCGCTGGCAAGGCCTACAACGCGGTCCAGGCGATCAACGCAGCGGTCACCGGCGTCACGGCGCGCCTCACCACCCAGGTGGCCGGTTCGGCGGTCACGGCCGCCACCGCCGCTGAGGTGGGGTCAACGATCAGTTTCTCCATCGAAGACCAGACGGTGACCTATACCATCCAAGCAGGAGACACCGATGCGGCCACCTTTGCCGCCAATCTGGCCTCGGCGATCAACAGCGCCATGAGCGCGGCCGATATCACGGTGCGGGCCAAAGTGGGCGACGGCAGCAACGGCGGGGAGGAGAACGCCCTGATCCTTTATAACACCAACACCGGCGACGAGTCCTCCATCCAGATCGCGGATCTCGATCTCGCTGACATCGATGCCAAGACCGGTCTCGCCAACGACATCTACGAGGCGGACGCAAGCCATAACAGCGGCCAAGTATCGCTCTTTTCCGCTGATCCCTTTACCGTGGAGGCCGGGGCCACGGATTCGTGGCTGGCCCATTTTGGCTGGGACGGGGGCACGGTATCGGCCGACGACGACGCCAACGACGGCCGCTTCAAGTACACCTATACCGACGGCGGAGTGGCCAACAGCCTGTTGGGGTTTGAGTTTGGCGCTGATCTCACCACCGATGGCGCGGCCTTTGAGATCTGGCTGTACAACAGTGACGGCACCCTGGCCGCGCCGCAGCCGGTTTCTGTCTCGCTCGAGCGGGTCTTCACCCTGGACGACGTGGTGCAGCGCATCAACGACGCTGTTGCCACGGCGGCCACGGGCAGCTCCTCTTGGCTGCGGGCCACCAATGACAACGGTCAGCTCGAGCTGCGCACCGATGGCGACCACCGGTTCGCATTTGCCAACGACACCGGCAACATTCTTCAGGTCGCTGGCCTCAACATCCTGTTTTCCGGCGACCAGGCGAGCAATATCGCGATCAACAGCGTTGTGGCCGATGACGTGACCATGTTGGCCGCCGCCACGGTGAGCAGCCGCGGCGACATCTTTCGTGGCGACAACTCCAACGCCTTGGCGATCACCAATCTCCAGCGGGCGGAGACCATCGCCTTCCGCGGCCATGCCGACGACTCCTTTGACTCGTTTTACAACTCCCTGGTGGGCAGCATCGGCATCGACGGCCAGCAGATCAAAAACGGCCAACAGTTTCACGACCTGCTCGCCAACCAACTCAATGAGATGCGCGACTCCACCTCCGGCGTTTCCCTTGACGAAGAAATGGCCAACTTGATGAAATATCAGCACGCCTACACCGCGGCCGCTCGGTTGATCACCATGTCCGACGAACTGCTGCGCACCTTGCTCCAATCGGTCTGAGCGGGAGGCACGGCCATGCGTACCACCCTGGGAACGATTAACAACAAGATCCTCTACAATCTCAATAGATTGACCGAGGAGATGAACCGTCTCAACCAGTCGATCTCCTCGGAGCGGCAGATCTCCACCCCCTCGGACAACCCTGGCAATCTGGTGGCCGCCCTTGGCCTGCGCTCCTCGTTGGCTGAGATCGAGCAGTACGGAAAAAACCTTACCTATGCCTCTTCGTTCGTCGATGCCTCGGAGCGGGCCTTGCAGCAGATGAAGGATGCGGTGATGCGCGGCAAGGTCCTGGCGCTCAACGCCATCAACTCGGCGATGAACAGTTCCAACCGGGCCAACATGGCCCTGGAGGTGGCCAACCTGTTCGAGCAGGTGGTGACGCTGGCCAACACCCAGGTGAACGGCAAGTACATCTTTGGCGGCTACCGCACCGCCGGGTACGACGAGCTGGAGCCCACCCCCTTTGTCATCGGCAAGGCGGATGGTTACCGGATCACCGGCCGCGGGCCCGGCACCTTGGCTACCCGCTTGACGGGCACGGTCAACGCCGCTGGCGTAGCGGCGGGCGATTTGACGATCAACGGCACGGCGATAGGCGCCATTGCGGCCAGTGGCGGCGCGACCAACGGCCTGTACATGGACAAGGCGGCGGCCGCGGTCTCGGCGATCAACGCTGCAACATCGGCCACCGGCGTGAGCGCCGGCCTTACCACCTTGTACGCTGGTTCGGCCGCCACGGCCAATACCGGGGGGGACAGCACGGTATCTTTTGATCTGAACGGCGAGACTGTGGAAGT
>WFOD01000050.1 GCA_015488275.1 Deltaproteobacteria bacterium | reverse complement strand
CCCTTTGGCAGGGGTGGCCGTGGGCTTGGCGTTGGTGGGGGGGGGACAGGCGGTGTTTCTCTCGCCGAACAGCGCCTCGGTCCTCCGGCGGGTGGCCGGCGCCGACGCCGCCGTCTCCGCCGCCATGCTGGCTACGGCCCGTAACTTTGGGATGCTGGCCGGCATTGCCCTGGCCGGCTTGGCCTTTTCCTTTTTTTTCAGCCGTCAGACCGGCGGGCTCGATCTGGTGGAGTTCACCTTCCGCCACCGGCCGGCCTTTGTCGCCGCCCTGCGCCAGACCTTTTGGTGCGCCGCAGCCGTGGCGTTCGCCAGCGCTGTGCTTGCCCTCTTGCGGGGGCCTGCCAGCCGTTGAAAACGGGCTGTGTGCAGCACAGGGACGTGGGGCCGAATTCCGTTGGCCCTTTCATCAGATCCGGATATCCACAAGCGAGATGGCCGGCTCGGCCAGCTTGCGCTCCACGAGGCGTTTGGCGTTGGCGGGCAGGTTGACCGGACCGGCGGCGATGGCCAGGCTGAGGCGGCCGGGATGGAGCGCGGCGAGCCGCCTCTCCAATTCGCGGGATGAGGAGGCCAAGTGTTCACGTACCGTCTCTGTCGGCGTGGTGATGGTGACCGCCAGCCGTTCCGCCTGTAAAAGCAGGGCGGCGCGCAACGGTCCCAGGCGGGTGAGTTCGAGGAGCAAGGTGAGGGAAGCGGCTGTCGCCGCGTCCGCGTGGGTTTCGGCCATGAGCCATCCGCGGCCTTGATCGGCGAAGAGGAGGGGAAGGGTAAGCCAAGATGGGCGCTGGTTGGCGAGGAGGTCGTTGAGGCGGAGGAAGCGTTCCAGGTAGTCGATATCTTCTTGGAGGGAGGCGGGCGCTGCGGCGCGGAGACGGGAGAAGAGACGGTCGCCGGCCTCAAGCCTGGACAGGAAATGGCGCAGGCCGCCACCTGGCAGGAGCAGGAGCAGAGCGCAGGCCATGAGCTTGGCCGGTGCGGGGTCTGTTCCCAGGGCGAGGGGGGTGAGAAGGGCGGCGAGGCGGTCCAGGGGGGGCATGGCGCGTTCGCCGGAAAAGAAGTCCCGCAAGGCGGCAAGGCGCTGGAGGAGGGAAGGGCCAGGGCCAAAGTCGAGCAGGCGGAGGATCTCCCCGGCCCGGGCCAAGGCCGTGTTGGGCTCGGCGCTGGGAGCCAGCACTGGTGGCGGACCGGCGTGGAGCACGGTGAAGCGCACGGTGGCACCGGGTGTGAGTTCGATAGCGCTCTGCGCGGTGAGGCGGCTGCCGTCGGTGAGTTCAAGGAGAAAGAGACGGTTGCCGGAGGGGGCTATGACCCGGGCGGTGATCGTCGCGCCTGCCGTGAGGCTTGGCAAGCCAGGGAGGGGATTGTTTTTTCCGGATATCTGAGCCGTTGCCCGGGGGGAGGCGCTGGGCGTTGTGGCGTTTGGGCCAGCGGGCTTTGGAGGGCTGGTCGGCGAAGAGGTCATGGGGAATTGGGCTCGTTCGGCGGCTCGGCCGGCACCACTGGAATGGTGAGGCGCACTTCGGTCCCTGGCTCCAGCCGGCGCAGGAGGAGCTCTCCCCCGTGGTCCTTGAGGATCCTATCCACCAGGGTGAGGCCAAGGCCCGTTCCTTGGGTCTTTGAGGTGAAAAAGGAATCGGTGACCAGGGTTTCGTGGCCGGGCGGCAGGCCGACGCCTGTGTCGCGGATCACCAGCAGGAGGGTGTTGTCGTGGTAGCGGAGGTCGATGTCGATGCGGCCGCCGTTGGGCATGGCCTCCCGGGCGTTGCGCAGGATATGGATCAGGGCCTGGCGGATCTGTTGCCGGTCAAGGGCGCACCACGGCTCCTGGGCGTCGAGTTCGGTGACCACTTCGATATTCTGGGCCGCAAAATCGCGCTGGAAGAGGAGCAGTACCTGGGCAAGGATATCGGAAAGCCTTGCTGGCTCGCGCTGGAGTTCCTGGTGGCTGACAAACTCGGTGAGATCCTCCAGGATCGCCTCCAGGCGCTGGCTTTCCCGTTGGATGACCTCCAGGTAGCGGTGAAGGGATGGATCGTCGATCTTTTTTGTCAGCAGGCGGGCCACGCCGCCCAGGGAGGTCACCGGGTTGCGTATCCGGTGCACCATCTGGGCCGCCATCTGGCCAAGGGCGGAAAGGCGCTCGGCGGCCACGAGCTGGTGCTTGCTCCGCTCCACCTCTTCGTTGAGCGCTTCGAGCTGTTTGATTTTGTCTTGCATCTCTTGGTAGAGATGGCTGTGTTCAATGGCCAGGCTGGCCTGGCTGGCGAACAGCTCAAGGGAGCTGATATGGGCGTCGGTGATCGGCTGCCGGGTGACGAAGTTGTCGGCAATGATGACCCCAAGCGGTCGGCCGGGCGAGAACAGGGGCACGACGACAAAGGTGTCTTCCTGGAGGAGGTTGATGAGGTCGTGGGGCACGGGTAAGTCGGGCGGCGCGGCGCCGCTGGTGTTGCGCCGGTCGAGATCGGGGGGATAGGGGTCTTGGATGCCGCGCAGCGGCCGCCGGCGCTCAAGAAGGATCGGCTTGCAGCCGTGGCGGGGATCGATGCGGACCGACCGTCGCTCCAGGGCCGCATGGACCAAGATGTTGTCGGTCGCGGCGACCGGCACCCGCAATTTGGCGACGATCTGGTTGATTTCCTGATCTTCTTGCTGGCAATCTTCCGACATCCGGTGGATAATGTCGAGGAACTTGAGCTGCTGGCGCTGCATCTCCTGCCAGATCTCGGCCGCCCGTTCGCGGCAGGTGGCGCCGATGGCCATTCGCCCCTCGAGATAGTCCATGTTGTCGTCGAACAGGGCCAGGAACGCGCGGTTGAAGCGCAACCCTTCGTTGGCCGTGATGCCGACCAGGATGGCGAGGAGGATCTTGTCCAGCTCCACGGTGGAAAGATAGACCGTGTTCATCTTCAGCGAGAGCTGATGCATGAGCTGGATACGGAAATGGGCCTTTTCCAGGTCTTCCTGATACTTGCGGTTTTCAAAGATCAGCCGGCGTTTTTCCAGGGTCTTGCGGACCACGAAAAGGATCTCGCGGAACTTGGCCGGTTTGGGAAGGTAGTCGTCGGCTCCCTTACGGATGCAGTCCATTGCCACCTGGAGGTCGGCCACGCCGGTGAGCATGACGATGGCGAGATCAGGATGCTGGGAGACCAGTTCTGGAATGAGGGTCACGCCGTCGGTGTCTGGCAGGCCGATGTCGAGGAGCACCAGGGCCACGGCCCTTTCGGCCAGGAGCTGACGCAGCCCGGCGGCGTCGGCCCGTTCTTCCACCGGCAGGCCGTGTTCTTCGAGAAATTCACGCAGCGGGCCGCGGATCTGTTCGTCGTCGTCCACAATGGCGATCAGTTCGCCGCCCTCGAGAAGTTGTTCGGGCAGAAGGGATATGTGCTGGGAGCCGGCAAAGGGGTTGAGCATGGCGTGAATGCAAGTAACTAAAACGGGATTGTTCCTTTAATAGATGGCATCTTTGCCGTAAGCCTGTCAACGAAAAAAGCCCCGGAGTGCCGGGGCCTTTGTTAGCAGTCCGTCGAAAAAGTCATCCCTGACTTTTTCGACCACGGTTGGCCAAAACAAAGTTTCGGCCAACCTCACGAATTCCTTGGCTCTTTCAGAGTCGGCGGAATTCGGCGGCACGTCCCTGTGCCGCACACAGCCCGTTTTTCAACGGGCTGTTAGACGGGATTCCTGTGGGCGGCGCGGTCACCACCAGCAGATGGTCTGGTCCGCCTCCAGGATCATGTCCACCAGCTTGTCGTAATCGGGGTTATCCTCGTAGAGGTTGAAGGACTCGGTCTCCCGGCCTTCAGAGACGATCTCCACCAGCTTTTTGGTGAAGTCGGCCGGCTCGTGGCGGTAAACATGCAGGATTTTCATGATGCTCTCCTTGCAAGCGTGATTCGTTCAGTCTGCGGCCGCGCTATCAGTAGGTGCCGTACGGGACGATGATATCCATCTCCCGCAGCTTCTGGCCCAATTCCTCAATGGTGATCGGCTTGAGGTCGTTTTTTTGGCAGTTGGCCTCGACGTTGGAGTAGACTTCGCCCTCCATGTCCCGGATCCACTCGAGATTTTCCTTGTTGTAATCGTCGAACTCGTCGAGCTCGGCGTTGAGCACCACACAGTACGAGTAGTGGTTCTCGACCGAGAGCCCCAGGGTGGAGCGCATCCCGTCCAGGGCGTAGTCCTTGTTGGGGATCATGAAGCAAACTTTCTTCGACATGGCGGGCCTCCTTACAGGGTGAGGTATTTGTCGTACTCTTCCACAATGGCGCCGTGCTGGGCCTGGGTGGCCATCTTCTCCGGCGTCAGGCCGGCGGGCACGTCTTCCACGTCGTACCCAACTTTCTTGTAGCTATCGGCGCAGATCGACACATCGTCGGCCAGTTCGCACAGGTCCTTGAAGTCCGGCTTTTTGGCCAAGTGGGTGCCCGTCCAGGAAAAGAACACCTTGACCTTGAGGCCCTTGTTCTTGGCCGCCTTGACGACCCCTTTCACATGCTCCCAGTTGTCGGGGTTGGTTACGAAGATTCCCAAGCTGTTCGCCATGATATCCTCCTTGAAAGAAAACGTGCCGCTGCCGGCGGCCGGAAGCGGCACAGGTGTTCCCGGTGCGGGATGGGATCAGCCCTTCTTGATGAAGAAGCGGAAGAAACCGTCCTCTTCCTTGACGCCCAGAAACTCATGACCGGACCGCTCGCACCAGCCGGGCAGATCGTTCTTGGACCCCGGATCCGTGCCCAAGATTTCAAGAATCTGGCCGGACTGGATGTTGTTGATCGCCTTTTTGGTCCGCAGCAAGGGCATGGGGCAGCTCAGGCCTTTTGCGTCCAAGGTCTCGTCGGGTTTGATGCTGTCCAGATCCATAGTTCGCCTCCTCTGATGTTGGTGGTTGCCGTTCTGCAAGGAGCCGCTGACGGCCGTTGCATCCAGGTCCTGGCGGACGGGAGCGCCCGTCCGTTCAGTTACATTTCAAGGGTAAACTTGTTGGTGTCCTCGTTCCAGTCAACGATGATGTACCACAGGGCCATCACGGCGAGGATAAGGATGATGGTGCCGCCGTAACCCAGATAGTCGGGCATATAGACGTACGATCCCAGCTTGCTCGGTTCTTCATCGATGATCCCTTCCAAGGTGTACTTGTTGACGATGAGCGAGCCCAGGGCGCTGGTCAAGCCAAAGAACGGGGTGACGATCCAGAGCTTGATCTGGCCCTCGCCCACCCGCCAGAGGGTGCCGGTGCCACAGCCGCCGGCCTGGATGGCGCCAAAGCCAAAGAGGATGCCGCCGACAAGACCGCCCCAGCCAAAGGTGCCGCGCACATAGTGGAGCTTGTACCACTCCATCGACTCGCCGTCGAGGTCAAGGAAGCTGCCGGTGTAGCGGCTCTTGATGATGGCGATGCCGATGGCGAGAATGGCGATGGACAGGGCCACCGACTTGGCCAGCTCGCAGTCGCCGGTCATGTGCGGCTCGCGGAAGCCCTGGATCATGCACCAGCGGCCGCGTTGGAAGGCGTAGCCCAGCCCGCCGGAGATCAGCAGGATGCCGGCCATCGTGGTGGCGTCGTTGCCCGAGTACTGGTAAGCGCCCCAGACGATGGCCACCAAGCCCGCCAGGCCGAGGAGGGTCTTGAGGCCGCCGGGCAGCTCGATCGTCTTGCCGCCGCCCACGCCCCAGGTCACGTGCTCCATTTCCCAGTACACGTATTTGAGGCCGAGGATCGCGCCGATGATCAGGCCGGCCATCATGGCGAAGCCGTGCGCCGACAGGTTGCCGATGGCGTTGTAGAACCCGCCCACGTTACAGCCGCCGGCCAAGGTGGCGCCAGCGCCCATGAAGATGCCGGCGAAGATCGCCTTGACCATTTCCAGCTTTGGTGGGATGCGGAAGGCAAAGTCGCCTCCCAGGCAGGCGGAGATGAACGCGCCGCCCACAAAGCCGATGC
Source organism: Deltaproteobacteria bacterium (assembly GCA_015488275.1). Lineage (GTDB taxonomy): Bacteria > Desulfobacterota > Desulfobulbia > Desulfobulbales > S012-135 > S012-135. The sequence continues at coordinate 718 of WFOD01000050.1, read as the reverse complement.
CGATCACCGAACCGGTATGCGAAAGGAGCTGCCGTGGCGCCTCGAGTTCGTAGACATCGGCAAATCCCAGGGTGTCCCACAGGCCAAGGAGATACAAGATGTGCTCTCCCCAGTTACGCACCGCGCCCACCGCGCCCCACGGCCGGCTCCAGGCCAGCATGAGGATGCTGAGCAGAGCGACGATAATCCCCACCGTGTTGGCGCTCCAGTTGTCCTGGCACAGTTTTTTGTAGAGTCCTTTTGCCTTTTGCAGCATCAAACTGTCTGCGCTCATGATCCCTCTCTCCTTTCTCGTTCCTTGCTCTCTCCCGGTCCCCCCGCCCTCTCTCCCTCGGGCCTGCCGGCGACCGGCGGCTGAATAACTGTTCACCTTCCTTGTCTCCTGCGCCCCGCGGCGTTTCGCCGCATGGGCGGCGGGGTGGACGGCGAAAATGAATAGCTATTCAGATTCGAAATCTATTACTCGGTTCCCAGGGGTTTGTCAAGCGCAAAGCGACGAGAAAATTGGCCGCCAGTGCAGGGAAAAAGGGGCCACGCGGCCGCGCCTGCCACTCATCGCCCGCCGCTTGGCCGCTACCACGCTGTAGGGTGGGAAGCGCGGCCGCGGGCCGCCAGCATTCCAGTGCAAAACGTCTCCGGCCTGTCCGCCCTACGGTTGGCCGGAACCGAGTCCCGGCCGGCCCCGCGGATTCCTTGGCTCCTTTTCGGATATTCCTTG
>WFOD01000049.1 GCA_015488275.1 Deltaproteobacteria bacterium | reverse complement strand
GACGAACACGCCGCCCACCAGAACGCTAAAATGGAGGTGATCGCCGCCCACCATGCCAGTGGTGCCGGTGCGGCCGAGGATATCGCCCCGCGCCACCTCGTCTCCCTTGGCCACGTCCATGCGCGACAAATGGGAGTACAGGGAGAAGACCCCCCAACCGTGGTCGAGGATCACCGCGTTACCGTAAATACCAAGATAATCGGCAAAGACCACCGTGCCAGCGGCGGCGGCCGGCACGGGCGCCTGGCGCACAGAGGCCAGGTCGATCCCCAGATGGACCTGCTTGTCGATCAACCGGCCCTGGTAGAAATAGGAGCGGCGGTCGGCGAACCCGGCCCGGCGGCTGGAGCGGGGCAGGCGTTTCATCGGCCCGTTCCAAAAGCGCTTTGGCGTGGCCACGCTGGTGAGGGAACGGATCTTTTCGTTGTTCTTCCGCCTTTCCTCACGGTTCAGGTAGAGGTACTGATCAAGCGGCGCCCCCTCGGGCAGGTCGATCATGCCGGCGAACTCGGGCAGCTTGCCGGCCAGGAAACGGTCGCTCACCGTGATCCGGTCGTAACGCGGCCGGCGGGGCCGGACTTTGAGGGAAAAGGGCACCCGCACCGTGTTGCCCGCCCGGTCGGTGGCGGTAAGATAACACTCCTCCACCCGCTTGGCGTCGTACGGCAGGGCGAGCATGGCGGCCAGGGTCCGGTCGTCGTCCGGCCGGACCGGCACGCCAGGATGGAACAGGCCGTTGAGCACCACGCCGTGGGCGGCCAGGGGCTCGTTCACCCGGTAACGGACCATGCCCGAGCCGCCGGCGGCAATGGAGCGGGGCGCGTCAAGCAGGCGCACCTTGGGACGGGAGGTGTCCACAATGACCGGCCGGCGCAGGGTCGAAACATTACCGGCCATAAAATTCCAAAGAGAAAAGTCGCGCGCCGTCACGATCAGATCGGCGCGGCCGTCGCGCAGCCCAAGCTCGTTGCTCTTCACTGTCACCGTCTGGTTATACACGTTCTCACCGCCGTGGCTGAACCATCCCTGCCGCGGCCAGGAGCGGTCAAGGATCGTGTATTGCCGGCCATCCTGCTCCACGGTCACGCTCACGGCGCGGATACCGCTCTTGTCGTCGCGCACGACAAACGGTATTGTCTGCTCAATGGCCAAGAACTCGATGGGAGAAACAAGCTCGATCCGCGGCGCCTCCCGCTCGTTGAGCAAGGCCAGCACCACGGCCGCCGCCGCCACACAGAGCAGCAGAAAGGAAAAGAGGATCCGGGAGAAGGTCTTCTTCATGGCGTTAGGCAAATATTGTCAAGAGGTTTGGTTGCAAGAGGGGTATCTTGGCCTGGGGAAAGGGACACGGCCTTGCGGCGCGGCCTCCCTTGACCAGGGTTGCACAGCAAGACGCCAAGCAGAAATTCCAGCCGCTGGCCGGAACGCTCTGCGGGCCGGAAATAACCCTAGCACCTTACCACGGCCCGGCAAAAAATGGTAGCAGGAGCCTGGGATGATTCCTGGCGGGCCCACGGCCTGCCGCCACATGCGAGGCACAACAGGGGATGGAACGGTTCGAGATAGCCATTGTGGGCGGCGGCCCGGCAGGGCTTGCCTGCGCCCGGGATCTCGCGGCCAATGGCCGGCGGGTGGTGGTGATCGAGGCACAGCCGGCCATCGGCCCCAAGATCTGCGCTGGCGGCATCACCTGGGCAGGCCTGCAAGACGGTATTCCAGCATCCCTTACCGAACGGCGCTTCGCGGTCCAGCACGTCCACACGCCCTGGCAAACCGTGCGGCTGGAGGCCGGCCACCCCCTGGTGGTCACAATGAGCCGCGCCCGTCTCGGCGAATGGATGGCGCAGCAGGCCAAGGCAGCGGGGGCGGAAATCATTACCAACTGCCGGGTGGAGGAGATCGAGCCCGAGCGCCTCCATACGGACCAGGGAAAGATCGGTTGCCGCTTCCTGGTGGGTGCCGACGGCAGCAAGTCGCTGGTGCGCCGTTTTCTCGGCCTTGACCGACGATCACCTGGCGGCGGGCGGCCGAAGGGAATCGGCCTTGGTGTCCAGTACTGGCTGCAAGGCACGTGGCCGCGCATGGAATGGCATCTTGCCCCCCGGCGATTCGGCCACGGCTACGGCTGGATCTTTCCCCACGGCGACCGCTACTCTGTTGGCGCGTACGCCGGCTGGCCGATCAGCGGCCGCCGGCTCGCCCGCGCCCTTGATCAGTGGCTTGCCGAGCTTGGCATCACCGAGGCGCGAAAAAACTTGCGCCAGGAAGCGTTCCCGATTAGGTATGATTTCCGGGGATGGCGGTTTGGGGCCGTCTTTCTGGCCGGAGACGCGGCCGGCCTTGCCTCCGCCCTTACCGGCGAGGGCATCCACCCGGCCATCGTCTCTGGCAGGGCCATAGCCGCAACCATCCTGGGGCAAAACGGGGAGCGCCTGCTGGCGCCGCTGCTGGCCCGCCATCGCAAGCACCGGCGCTATCAACGTTTGGCCGCCCTTGGGCCGCTAGCCACCAGGCTACTGGGCGAAGGGCTGCTCCTTGCCTTGCGGAGCCGTCTCGCCACCTTTTCCAACTTGGAGATGACCGGCAAGCGGTAGCGCTTCGCCCAGCCTTCTTTACATTTCCGACGGGAACCAAGCAACCATGCCACAGCCACGACGCAACACCCTTCTCTATAACATTCTCTTTCTTCTCGTCTGCGCCGGCGTCTTTCTCTTTCTCTGGAACGCGCCGCCCGAGACCACCAAGCACCTGCCGCACGACGAGATTCACGAAAAGTTCTTTGGCCTGTCGAAAAAAACAGCGGAAAAGGACTGCGAGACCTGCCATCGGCCAGAAGGCGAAGCGCCCCTGCCCGAGGACCATCCCCCAAAGTACCGCTGCCTTTTCTGCCACAAGCGCACCTGACCCCTCCGGCATGGCCGCTCTCGCGTTTTCCCTGCGCTGGCCCGGGCTCGATCTGGCGGCAATGAACCGCCTCGGCCGTTATCTTGGCCGAGAGGCGCGGCCAGGGGACGTGCTCCTCCTGGCTGGCGACCTGGGGGCGGGCAAGACCACCCTCACCCGGGCCATCGCCGCTGGCCTGGAAGTGCCGCCAGAGATGGCGGTCACCAGCCCGACCTTTGCCCTGCTCCACGAATATCCCGGCCGCTTACCCCTCTATCATATCGATCTCTACCGCCTCGACAGCGAGGAGGAGATCGAAGACCTTGGCCTGGCGGACGCCATTTACGGCGACGGAGTGGCCGTGGTCGAGTGGCCGGACCGGTTGGGAATCCTCACCCCAAGCGAGTACCTTTATCTCACCATTGTGCTGGACTCCGCCGACCGCCGCACCGTGGAAGTCGTGGGCCGCGGCCAGCGCTGGCAGGACCTTTCCTGGCCCGATCTCAGCCAGCCCGCATAACCCGTGAAAAACGGGCTGTGTGCGGCACAAGACGGACTGACAACCACCCCGTTGGGAGGCGGATGATGATTCACGTAGCCGCCGGTATTGTCCAGCGCAACGGACTCGTCCTTCTGACCCGGCGCGCCCCTGGCCAGGAGCGCGCCGGCTTGTGGGAGTTTCCGGGAGGTAAAATCGAGGCCGGCGAGACCCCGCAGGCATGCCTTGTCCGGGAACTGCGGGAAGAGCTGGGCATCGAGGTCGTGGTCCAGGACTTTCTTGGCGAGACGGTTCACCGCTATCCCGACGCCACTGTCCGCATCCTGGCCTTTACGGCGACGATTGCCGCCGGAGAGCCCCGGCTCACGGTGCACGACGCCGTGCGCTGGCTCGCGCCGGCCGACATCCTCTCATTTTCCCTCGCGCCTGCCGATGTTCCCATCGCCCGCCAGTTGGCCGGCTTTGAAGGCGCAACCTCCTCCCCTGACCAATGACGTTCTTCCCGCTTGATCTAGCGCTTGACCTAGCGCTTGATATTGATCAGGTCGTTGAGCATGTCGTCGGTGGTGGTGATGATTTTGGAGTTGGCCTGAAAGCCGCGCTGCACGGTAATGAGCTTGACGAACTCGGTGCCCAAATCCACGTTGGACTGCTCCAGCGAGTTGGGGGCAATGGAGCCCAGGCCGTTGGTCTTGGGCGCGCCGGTGATCGGCGGGCCGGACTCCGTGGTTTCGGTAAACAGATTCCCCCCCTCCTTCTTCAATCCTTGCAGGCTGTTGAAGGTGGCCAGAGCCACCTGGGCCTTCTTGAGCACCTGGCCGTTGGAGAAGTGCCCGGTGATCACCCCGTCGGTGTCCACGGAGACCGACTGGAGAAAGCCAGAGGCAAACCCATCCTGGTCCTGGAAGATAGTGGTGGAAGGCGAGGCGTACTGGCTCGACGACAGGGCCTCCTTGGAAAACCGGGCGCTCACCGTGGCCCCTTGTTGGCTGCCGTCCTCGCCAGAGGTGTCGCCAGGTATCGCCTGAAAAGAACTGCTATAGCCAAAGGGGTCGGCGTGGGTGGTGTTGATGTATGTGGCAGAGATGCTGGTGACGGCGAGTTGGCTGGTGTAGGAGGAACTGTCGGCTGTACGGTCGGTGAGCACGATCCGGCCGTTGGTGTCGATGGAGGCGTCGGCGTCGAACAGGTTCTCCAAATGGTCGAGCAGGTCCTGGATCGTGTTGCCGTAGCGGATGGTATAGGTGTTGTTGGCCGTGGTGGAGTCAATGGTCGTGCCATCCCCCTTGGTGCCGTAGAAGACGAGCTGGTCGCCGTCCTGCACCTGGACCCCGTTTTCGTCGTACACGCTCGACCAGTCGGAAGAGGCGGTGATCGCCGGCACGGTGCCGGAATCCGTGGTCAAGGCCCGCAAGGTGGAGATCACCTGCCGCTTCGAGGTGGTGATATCGATGCGGGATTCAAAATAGTCCTCAGCGGTGAAGCTCACCGTGCCCCCCGCCCCTTCGGCGCCAAAGATCTCGGCGCCAGAGGAGGCCACTGTGACCGCCAGCTTGCCGGCAGTGGAGCCGGTGACCGTATTGTCGATGATGTTGATCGTCCCATCGGCGCCAAGGCGCACGGTCACGTCGTCGCTGGCCGAAACCGTGGCCCCCACCGAGCCATCGGCGTACAGATCGGAAAGCCAGTCGAGCAGGTTCTGGATCGTCGTGCCCGTAGTGCCCACGGTAAAGGTGGAGTCCACCGTGCTGCCGTCCACCGCCGTGCCGGTGAACCGGAAGGTGGTGCCAGTGGTCACCTGGTTGCCTGACTCGTCGTACACCGCGGTAAGGGCCTTGCTGGCGTCCTTGATCACATTGGCGTTGGCCGCCGCGCTGTCCATGAACTTGCCGGTGGTGGACACGTAGCCAGAGGTCCGGGTAATGCTGCCGCCAAAGGGCTTTGCGCCGTCCGCCGAGATGGTGGCGAAACGGGTGATGCTCAGCCCAGAAGTGCCGCCCGTATCATCGGTCAACTTGATCCGTCCCTTGGCGTCAATGGAGGCGGTGGCGCCAAAATGACTGCCCAACGCATCCAGCAGGTCTGAGACCTTGTTTGTGGTGTCCACATCGTAGACAAGGCGGCTCACCCGCTGGCCGTTGTGGTTGAAGCCTTCAAAGATCAGGGTGTCGCCGTTCTCGATCTGGTTGCCGCCTGAATCGTACACCGAGTCCCATGAGGTCTCCTTGGTGACATAGGTGCCGGCGGTGGTGGAGTCGAGCGCCCCGCCGTCGCTCACCAACACCTGCTTTTGCAGCGTGCTCGCCCCGCTGTACTTGGCCCCAAAGTTGAGCTCGATCATCTGGTTGCCGAGGTTGGCGTCGGTGGCGTCCTTCTTGCCCGTGAAGTTGACCGCAAAGGAGTAGTAGGAATCGCCGGTGGACAGCACCTTGCGGTTGGTGTTCAGGGCTGGATCCACCTTGCCGTCCGGCGGCACGTCCCAGGCGCTGATCTCTTCGATATCGCCGCTGGTGCTGAACGTGATCACCCCGTACAGCAACGCGCCCGCCCCTTTGTGATTCTCATAGTTATAGGTCTCGTCCGGCGCATACACCGTCTGCTGCTTGGTGGTCAGGTTGCGCTGGTCTTCGGCCGGGTCGCAGGTGACGAGAAACTCCCACACATTCTCCTCGGTGGTGGTATCGAAATAGATGGTGATGTCGTGGCTCGCGCCCTTGGCGTCGTAAATCTTCACCGCGGTGGTGTATTCGTACTCGTTGGCGTCAATGGGATCGGTTGGGGTGGCAGCCGCCGCGTTCCGGCCGTCCCAGGCGTCGAAGAGCCGGGTCTCGTTTTCCTCCTGCGCCTTGTCCGCGTTGAGGTTGAAGATCACTTCGATCTTAGAGGTCTCCACCGGCGGGGTGGACTTGCCAATGGTGATATCGCCGATCGTGCCCTTCCGCTCGCCGGTTTTTTCGTCCACGGACCAGCCCTGCACAAAATAGCCCACAGGATTGACCAACCGCCCCTCCTGATCGAAACGGAACTCCCCGGCCCGGGAATAGAAACTCGCCTCGGCGGTGTCCGGGGCGCGCAAGACGAAAAATCCCTGGCCGCCAATGGCCATGTCCGTGGGGGTGGTCGAGCTTTCAAACGACCCCTGGGCGTAGAGCCCTT
>WFOD01000048.1 GCA_015488275.1 Deltaproteobacteria bacterium | reverse complement strand
GGCTTTTTCAACAGACTGTTAAGAACCGGGCCACACCCAGGGAATATCCGAAAAGGCACCAAGGAATTCGTGAGGTTGGCCGGAATTTGGTTCTGGCCAACCGTGGTCGAAAAAGCCAGGGATGGCTTTTTCGACGGGCTGATAGGTTCAGCCGTGATGATGCCGGTTGGCGGGAGGCGGGGAGGGGGGCGCGGCGGCGTGCTGGCGGATGTACTCGTACATGACCAGGGCGGCGGCGATGCTGACATTGAGGCTCTCCACCTTGCCCCATTGGGGAATGCGTAAGGCTTGGATCTCCGGGTAGTCGTCCTTGTCAAAGCTGATGCCAAACTCCTCGTGCCCAAGGACGAAGGCGCTTTTGGGCGGCAGGCGGCATTCAGTGAGACAGGCGCTGTTGGCTGGTTCGAGTACGAACACCTGGTAACCCTGTTGCCGCAGGACCGCGTGGCAGGCGGCGAAGTCATCGAAGAACCGGGCCGGCACCCATTTGAACGAGCCCTTGGCCGGCGCGGGATGGAAAAAGTCGGTGCCCACCAAATATACCCCTGCGCCGCCCAGAGCGTCCACGGTGCGGAAGATCTTGCCGATATTGAAGTCTGGTTTCAGATGATCGAGCACGATGATGAAGGGATGCGGCCCTGGTTCGGCGAACCGGTTGAGGAGCCGTTGCCGCTCGAACTGCTTGCGGGCGATCCGGTTGTACTCCTTGCGTAGCCGTTTGCGGCTCTTGCGCTCGCTCATGGGGCCTTGACCACCTTTGCGGCAGGGGCGATGACGCCTGCTTTCCGCAGCACGGTTATCGTCTGCGCCAGGGGCAGGCCCACCACGTTGGTATACGATCCTTCGATCCGCTCCACCAAACATCCTCCCAGTCCCTGGATACCGTATGCGCCCGCCTTGTCCAGCGGTTCGCCGGTTGCCACGTAGGCGGCGATCAGTTGTTCGTCTAGCGGCTGGAACCATACCGCGGTTTGGCAGTAGAACAGATGGCGGCGATCGCGCCCGTGGTGCAGCAGGCAGACGCCGGTGAGCACCTCGTGCCGCTGGCCGGCGAGGTCCGCCAGCATGGCCGCCGCCTGGGTGGCGCATGTGGGCTTGCCGAGGAGGTGGCCGGCAGCAGTAACGATGGTGTCCGCCGCCAGGACCCAGCTTGCGGGATGCTGCGCGGCCACGGCCTCGGCCTTGGCTGCGGCCAGCCGTTTCACATACGCTGCTGGCCTTTCGCCGGCCAGGGGCCGTTCGTCCACATCAGCGGTGATCACGGTAAAGGCGATGCCGAGTTGGCCGAGCATCTGCTGGCGGCGGGGTGACCCTGAGGCAAGGATGAGGCTGTCGTCCGTGGTGAAGAGCGTATGTCGGCTGTCTTTGAGCATCGGGCGTCATCATACGGAGGCCGTTTTGTCCTGTCAACGTGTTCCCCGGCAGTGGGGCCGCCGGGCGGCCAGCCGTTTGCGTACTCCGCGCACGAGTCCTGCGGGTGAGAAGCGCACCGGCGCGAGTTCGTTGGGAACAACGAAGCGTGGCAGGCGCAAGTCTGCGGGATGGTGACAGGGAAAGTCTATATCGGCCAGGCGCGAGCCCCTCAGCCCCAGGTCGCGACAGGCTCGCCACACTGGGCTTTGCTCTAGCGGGATGGCGAGAGCGGCGAGAAGCGCTGTGTCCGTGGCCACAGGATCGGCGCTGCCTGCTGTCAGGCCAAGGGCGAGCGGCTCCCCGCCAATGGGGCCGGTGCGGTGCATGGCCGTGACACCATCGCAGAGCGTGACAAGGGGTGGCAGGAGAGCGGGGAGCGCGGCCAAGAGACGTGGCAGGCCGCTGTCGCCCAACCGCATGTGCAGCCACGGCTTGCGGATGCCCACTACGAAGCCGAACAGGTTCTTCACCGCCAGGGTGACGAGGAGTTGGCTATGGGCCTTTACCTTGGGCATGTTGAGCGCCAGGTCGCATTCTGCCGCCTGGCGGGCGATGCGGATGCGCTGGCCGTTTGGGAGCAGGCGGATCGGACCTGGCTCGAATTCCACAATCTCGATGGCCAGGTCGGCGAGCAGATCGGTCATGTGGCAGCGCCCCATCACCCGCTGGGCCGAGGCAAATGCCGGCGAGTCGCCGATCAACGGGCGGCCGCCATAGTCGAGCACGAGCTCCGCCGCGGCCCGGACGAAGCGGGGATCGGTGCAGGCGGGATCGTACGGCTTCCGGGCGGCCACCAGGTTTGGCTTGAGAAGCACCCGGCTGGAGGCGAAACATCGGTCAAGCCCCAAGCGGCGCAGGTTGTGATCCAACGCTGCCTTGATATGGCCGTAGTCGGCGCATGGCGTCAGGCAGACAGCAAGGGGGCTGGCGTTCTGCGGCGGCGGGCGGTGGGGTGAAGGTGCAAGCTGTTCAGGAGAAGGAGGCATGGCGCGGCCTGTGGTGAGAGGATGGCGGTGGGGTCAAGATGGCCCTGGCGGCAGGCTGAGGGGGCGGCGCAGGAAAGAGGTCACTGGTCACGGAGTTGCCACTTCGAACGCCGGAGTCGCAACTTCGCAGACCAGATACAGAAAAAGAAAGGCCGGCCCTGGGGGAAAGGCCGACCTTCACCGAGAAAGAAGAAAGGAGATAAGAGGGATGCTCTTATGTTTTGATGGTATAGCAAGGTTTGTGCCATCTTTCTTTTTTGCGCCAATCCCTTTGTTGGCAAGGGATTGGGCCAGAGCATTGATTCGCGGTCTGCGCAGCGTAAGTTAAAAAAATTGAACCTGTCCGCGGCCAGGGAGGTTGTCGCGGCACGTTTTGCCGCATATTCAGCCTGTTGCTGTGGTGCGAGTTTTTGAACCCGTTGCAATGGCCAAAAGAATGCCTCATGACCGTATGGGGGAGCGGGCCGGCGGACCGGTACAAAAATTTATCCTCCGGCCGCTTTCTGGTTTTGCTTTCATCGGGCCTCAGTTTTTCTTGGCCCAGTTGAGCAAGCCGCCGGCGAGCAGGATCTGCCGGTGGCGGTCCGACACGTCAAGGAGGACGGGGATGGGCTGGCCGTCGATCTCCACGGTCAGCTCCCGGCCGCCGCTGGCCACGGCCTGGCGCAAGTCCGCAATCACCACCCGGCCGCCGGCCGTGATCCGCTCGTAGTCCGCTGGCTCGGCAAAGGTGAGCGGCACGATGCCAAAGTTGATCAGGTTGGCCTTGTGGATGCGGGCAAAGCTCTTTGCCAGCTTGACCCGCACCCCAAGGTAGCGGGGCGCAAGCGCCGCGTGCTCCCGCGACGAACCTTGGCCGTAGTTCTCGCCGCCAACGATCATCACGTTGCCCGCCTGCTTGGCCTTGGCCGCGAACTCGGCGTCGATTTGGCTGAAGACGTATTCGCTGATCGCTGGGATGTTGGAGCGTAGCGGCAGGATTTTGGCGCCGGCCGGCATGATGTGGTCAGTGGTGATGTTGTCTTCGAGCTTGAGAAGCACCGTGCCTTCCCAGCGGTCGGGCAGTTCGTCGAACTCCGGGAAGGGGGCAATGTTGGGCCCGCGGACGATCTCGATCTTGCGCGCCTCGTCGGCCGGCAGGGGCGGCTCGATCCGCTCGTCGCCCGGCAGGTAGCGGTCGGGCAGGGTGAAGGCGGGGTAGGCGCCCAGATCGCGCGGATCGGTGATCTTGCCGGTGATCGCCGAGGCCACCGCCACTTCGGGGCTGCACAGGTAGACCTGATCGTTTTTGGTGCCCGAGCGGCCAGGAAAGTTGCGGGGGAAGGTGCGCAACGAGATGGTGCCCGTGGCCGGCGCCTGGCCCATGCCGATGCAGCCGAGGCAGCCGGCCTGGTGGATGCGGGCCCCGGCCTGCACCAACGGCATCATGTTGCCCTGATCGATGAGGTTTTCCAATACCTGGCGGCTGCCCGGATTGATCTCAAAGCTGACGTCCGGATGTACGGCCCGCCCTTCCAGGGCCTTGGCCACCACGGTGAGGTCGCGCAGGGAGGAGTTGGAGCACGAGCCCACCAGGACCTGGTGCACCGGCCGGCCAGCCACCTCGCGCACCGGCACCACGTTGTCCGGTGAGGAGGGACAGGCGATGAGCGGCTCCAGGGTGGAGAGGTCGATCTCCATCACCTCGTCGTACTCCGCATCCTCATCGGCCGTGAGTTCTTGCCAGCCGTCGGCCCGGCCTTGGCTCTCGAGAAAGGCGCGGGTCACCGCATCGGAGGGGAAGACCGAGGTGGTGGCCCCGAGTTCGGCGCCGAAGTTGGTGATCGTCGCCCGGTCGGTGACCGATAGTTCGGCCACGCCCGGCCCAAAATATTCCATGATATACCCCACCCCGCCCTTGACCGAGATCCGCCGCAGGACCTCGAGCAGCACGTCGCGGGCCGAGACCCACGGGCGCAGGCGGCCGACGAGCCGCACGCCGTAAATCTTGGGCATGATGAGCGAAAACGGCCGGCCGGCCATGGCCATAGCCACGTCCAGGCCGCCGGCGCCAATGGCCAGCATCCCCAGGCCGCCGCCGGTCGGGGTATGGGAGTCCGAGCCGAGGAGGGTCTTGCCCGGCAGGCCGAACCGCTCCAAGTGGATCTGGTGTGAGATGCCGTTGCCCGGCGGCGAGAAGTACAGCCCGTAGCGCCGGGCCACCGACTGGAGGAACCGGTGATCGTCGGCGTTTTTGAAGTCGGACTGGACCAGATTGTGATCCACGTAGCAGACCGACAGCTCGGTCTGCACCCGGTCCATGCCCGTGGCCTCGAACTCGAGATAGGCCATCGTGCCCGTGGCGTCCTGGGTCAAGGTCTGGTCGATACGGATGCTGATTTCCTGTCCCTTTTGCATCTCGCCGTCCACCAGGTGGGCGGCGATCAGTTTTTCGGCAACGGTCAAGCCCATGATTGTCGCTCCTTGCCATTTTGAAATTGTTGTTTTCTCCGTTCCGCGGGCTGGCAACGGCCGGCCCGGAAGGCGATCTTTTACCACACATTTCTCCTGTTGTACAGGAGAGCGGGTATCGCTTTGTCTTTGCGTTCCTTGGTGGAGCTGGCCGCGGACTTGCCCCGCCGGCCGCCGGATGCCCCATCTCGCGCCCCCTTGGTTTGACAGCCCGTTGAAAAACGGGCTGTACGCGGCACAGGGACGTGCCGCCGGATTCCGCCGGCTCTGAAAGAGCCAAGGAATCCGTGAGGTTGGCCGGAACTCGGTTCTGGCCAACCGTGGTTGAAAAAAAGCCAGGGATGTCTTTTTCAACGGACTGTTGAGGATGCGCGGTAGTGAGCGGAGTGGGCCGCCTGGTTGCCGGGTTGTCCTCTGCCGTTTTTTTGACGCCCCTGGCCGGCGGGAGTCAAATCCTTGGCCCCCGAAAGGAGACGGGGATAAAGGGGCGCCACGCTTTTCATCGTGTGATATCCTATTATTCCGATTGGTTGGCGGAACGTCGCCCCTCGTGGCACGCTTGTTGCCCTTTTGGGAGACGACCCGGCACGGCCGGAGGAGCACCCTCCGTGACCAGTTGCCACGGGACCGGCGTTCTGGCGCGGTTCCGGAGGCGAGAAACCCAAGATCGCAGGAGAAGGACGCATGGCCGACGAACAGGAAGCCAAGGCGGCAGAGGAAGGGGAGCCGAAAAAGAAGTCCAAGATGATGCTGTTCATCATCCTCGGCGTGGCGGTGCTGCTCCTTGGCGGGGGCGGTTTCTTCGCCTACACCAAGTTTTTCGCCCCGCCGCCGCCAGAGGAGGGGGCCGAGCCGGTGAAACCCGAGGTCCTGGCGCCCAAGGTGGGCGAGATGTTTCCCCTCGACCCCTTTGTGGTCAACTTGAGCGATCCCAAGGGCAAGCGCTACCTGAAGGTCAAGATCACCCTGGAGCTGGAGTCAGCGGACGCCGTGGAGCGGGTGACCAAGATGGTGCCCAAACTCCGGGACATGGTGATCATCATGCTTACCAGCCTCACCTTTGAAGAGGTGATGACGCCGGAGGGCAAGATCCAGATCCGCGACGAACTGCTGGACCGGTTCAACCAGATCCTGCGGCCGGACCGGGTGCTCAATATCTATTTCACCGACTTCGTGGTCCAGTAAACGGCGGTCAACGGGCGGGCGAGCATGGAACAGATTCTCAGTCAGGACGAGGTTGATGCCCTGCTCAAGGGGATCGCCGGCGGGGAGATCGAGGAGCCGGAGGAAGCCACCGACGAGGGTGCCGGCTATGTGCGCTACGACTTCACCAAGCAGGAAGGCGCCCTGCACATCCGGATGCCGGCGATGGAGGTCATCAACGACTCCTTTCTCCGGGCCATCCGTTCGTCGCTCTCCGCCATGCTGCGCCGCATCCTCGACATCACGGCCACGCCGATGGAGTTCGATCGGTTCGGCGCCTTTGTCCGCACCCTGCCGGTGCCGAGCAGCCTGCAGATCTTTAAGATGGATCCGTTTCGCGGCCATGCGCTGATTGTGCTCGAGCCGCGGCTCGTGTTCGCCTTTGTCGAGACCTTTCTCGGCGGCTCAGGCACCCGCAACGTGCGGATCGAGGGACGCGACTTTACGGCCATCGAGCAGCGGCTGATCCGCCGGCTGGTCAACCAGCTTTTGGCCGACATGGAAAAGGCGTGGCACAGCCTGCAGCCGATCAAGGTGCAGTACGTGCGCAGTGAGATCAACCCCCAGTTCGCCAAGATCTGCCAGCCCGAGGATGTGGTGATCATCAACCGGTACGAGGTGGACATGGACCGGTCGGTGGGCTCCATCACCACCTGCATTCCGCTGACCAACCTCGAGTCGGTGAAAAAGAAGCTCATGACCACCTTCCAGCGGGAGAAGAGCGAGGAGGATATCATCCAGCAGCGCATCCTCCAGGAGAACATCAAAAACGTGCCGGTGGAGTTCAAGGTCGAGCTCGGTTCAGCGGTCCTGTCGGCGGGCGACATCATTGGTCTTGAGGTGGGCGATGTGATCAAGCTCGACCGGCGGCAGGACGACCTGCTGCCAGCCTTTGTCGCCGGCGTGCGCAAGTACATGGGCACCGCTGGCGCGCACCGGGGCAACAAGGCGTTTTTGATCAAGAAAAAGGTCTTGGATCAGGAGCGGGATTGACGCTTGTCCCGCCAGGGGCGGGCGTGGCGGCGCGAACGTGTGCGGCAACGTACGGAAAAAGGAGACGAGTCATGGCTGATGAACCGCGGGAGGAACAGCAGCAGCAAGAGGGCGCAGCGGCCGACGAGACGGCCGGGGCCGATTGGGCCGCCGCTATGGGTGAGCAGGAAGAGGCGCCGGCCGCTGGCGCTACCCCGGATTTCGACGAGTTGGGCGAAGGGGTCACAGCGGCCGATATGCACAACCTGGACTTCCTCCTCGATATTCCCTTGGAGGTCACGGTGGAGCTTGGCCGCACCACCATGCTCATCAACAACATCCTCCAGCTCACCCAAGGGTCGGTGGTTGAGCTGGACAAGGCTGCGGCCGACATGGTGGAGATCTACGTCAACCAGAAGCTGCTCGGTAAGGGCGAGGTGATCGTGGTCAACGACCGGTTCGGCGTGCGGATCACCGAGATCATCAGCCAGGCCGACCGCATCAAGAACATGGGGTGAGATGGTGGACGTGGGCGGCGAAACCATGAACCTTGCTCTGGCCCTGGTCAAGGTGGCCTTGGCCCTGGCCGTGGTCGTCGGCCTGCTGGTGGTGGCCGTGCGCCTGGCCCGCCGCTTCGGCCTTGGCCAGTTGGCCGGAATCGCCGGCCAGGGCGACATCCGGGTGATCGAGAGCAAGATGATCGCTCCCAAGCGCTACGTCACCGTGGTGGCGGTGGGCTCAGAACTCCTTGCCCTTGGGGTGAGTGAGCAAAACGTCAATCTGCTCTGCCGGTTGGATACTCTGCCAGGGGCGCCGGAGGAGAAAGTGGCCGCCGGCGCCACGGCCAAGGGCTTCCGGTCCGTGTTGGCCGCGGCGCGGAACAAAAAAGATTGTGGCCCTGAAAAGGGAAAAGGTGTGGAGGAAGGGCATGAGGCGCGGTAAGAGCAGGATGATCGCCGCAGGGATCGCGGCGGTGGCGGCGCTTGCCTGCCTGTGGCCGGCGGCGGCCCACGCCCTCGCCCTGCCTTCGGTCTCCATCGGCCTGGCCGAGGCCGATTCGCCGCGCAAGGTGTCGGTCCTGGTGGAGATCCTCTTGCTGTTCACCGTTCTCTCCATCGCGCCGGCCATCTTGCTGATGATGACGAGCTTTACCCGCATCGTGGTGGCCTTCTCCTTTCTCAAACACGCGATGGGCACCCAGCAAATGCCGCCCAACCAGGTGTTGATCGGGCTGTCGCTCTTTTTGACCTTGTTCGTCATGACCCCGGTGCTTTCTGATATGAACCAAAAGGCGGTGCAGCCTTATCTCGCCGAGGAGATCACCCTGGAGCAGGCCCTGGAGCGGGGC
Organism: Deltaproteobacteria bacterium; assembly: GCA_015488275.1. Classification (GTDB taxonomy): domain Bacteria; phylum Desulfobacterota; class Desulfobulbia; order Desulfobulbales; family S012-135; genus S012-135. The sequence continues at coordinate 5,121 of WFOD01000048.1, read as the reverse complement.
GTGAAGCCACTGCGCGACTTTATGTTCCGCCAGACGCGGGAAAAGGATCTTGCTTTGTTTCTCGCCGCCTCGGGACACGGCAAGGTGGCGAACCGCGACGAGGTGCCCACTTCGGTCCTGGTGCCGGCCTTTGTCATCAGCGAGTTGAAGACCGCGTTTGAGATCGGTTTCATCCTGTTCCTCCCCTTTCTCATCATCGACATGGTGGTCTCGTCGGTGCTCCTGTCGATGGGCATGATGATGTTGCCGCCGATCATGATCTCCCTGCCGTTTAAATTGCTGCTCTTCGTGTTGGTGGACGGCTGGAATTTGGTGGTCGGCTCCCTGCTCAAGAGTTTTGGAGGTGTGTGATGTCTGGCGCCGAAGTGGTGGACTTGGCCAACAAAACGATCTGGCTGTCGCTTTTGCTCTCTGCGCCGCCGCTTGTCGTCGGCCTGGTGGTCGGCCTGCTGGTGGCCATCTTCCAGGCCACCACCCAGATCCAGGAGATGACCCTCACCTTTGTCCCCAAGATCTTTGCCGTCATGGTGGCGATGATCTTTTTCGCCTCCTGGATGCTCTTGAAGCTCACCAATTTCACCAGCAATCTGATCCTGCAGATCCCTGACCTCATCCGCTGAAAGCGCTATGCCCGAGACCGCCCTGCTCAACATGACCCTTTCCGGCGTTCTTGCCGTGTTTCTGACGCTGCTGCGGGTGGGGCCGCTGGTCTTCTTCATGCCGGTCATCGGCTCGCGCGGCGTGCCGGTGCAGGTGAAGGCGCTCACCGCCCTGGTCATTGCGGCGGTTCTGGCGCCGGTGGTGCCCCTGTCTCTTGCGCGTTTGCCGACAACCGCCCTGGGTGTCGGCCTGCTGGTGACGCGCGAGATACTCTTTGCCGGGATTCTCGCGCTGTTCGTGCGCCTGGTGTTCGCCGCCGTGCAACTCGCCGGCCAGTACGTCAGCATCTCGATGGGCATGGGCATGGCTGCGGCGATGGATCCCCAGTTTGGCAGCCAGACCTCGCTCATCGGCATCTTTTGGAACCTGGTGGCCATCCTGATCTTTCTCGCCGTGGACGGTCATCACATCTTTCTTTCCACCCTGGTGGAGAGCTACCGCTGGGTGGAGCCGGGCGGCCTGCGGCTGACCGAGGCGAGCCTTCGCGGCATGATGGCCGGCGTGAGCCATATGTTCGTCTTGGCGATCAAGGTGATGGCGCCGGCAGGCGCCGCGCTCCTCTTTTCCCACGTGGCTATGGGTGTGCTGGCCAAGATCGTGCCCCAGATTCCGGTGATGATCGTGGCCATGCCGCTCAACATCGCCCTGGGATTTGTCTTTGTCGGCCTGTCGCTCAGCTTTTTTCTTCCCCTCATGGTGCGGCAGTTCGACATGCTTGGCCGACTGCTGCCCCGCCTGATGATGGGGCTCGGCGGCTGAGCGCCTGGGAGCGGGGCGGGCGTCCATCAAGGAGAAAGAAAAGAGGGTAAGGATTCATGGCCGAAGAGAGCGGCGGACAGGAAAAAACAGAAGAACCAACCGGGCGGCGCCTTCAGGAAGCGCGGGAAAAGGGCGACGTGGCCAAGAGCATGGAGGTGCCTTCGGCCGCGGTGCTGCTTGCCAGTCTGCTCACCCTGTACGCTATGAGCGGATTTTTCATGGACCAGATGTACCGCCTCTTGCGCCATTACCTGGGCCAGTTGCACGCCATCCGTTTGACGCCGGCCGAGATTCCGGCCCTGACCCTGGAGGGGATGCGGATTTCCTTTATGACCGCAGGGCCGCTCATGCTGGTCGTCTTGTTGGTGGGCGTGGCCGGCAACGTGCTCCAGTTCGGCTTTCTGTTCACCACCGAAAAACTGGCGCCCAAGTTTGAAAAGATCAGCCCCATCGAGGGGGTCAAGCGGATGTTTTCCCTCCAGATGCTGGCCAACACCCTGAAATCGGTGCTCAAGGTGGTGTTGGTCGGCTGGGTGGCGTATCACGAGGTCGTGAAGAATCTGCCCCAGTTGGCGCCGTTGATGGACGCCGAGGTGCGGGTGATCGCCGCCTTCATCTTCAAGGTCTCCTTTTGGATCGTGCTCAAAAGCGCGGTGGTGGTCGTGATCCTGGCCTTGGCCGACTACGCCTTTCAGCGCTGGGATTACCGCAAAAAGATGCGGATGACCAAACAGGAGCTCAAAGACGAGGCCAAGCAGACCGAAGGCGATCCGCATGTCAAGGGCCGCATCCGGTCGATCCAGATGGAGCTTGCCCGGCGGCGGATGATGGAGGAGGTGCCCAAGGCCGATGTGGTGATCACCAACCCCACCCGGTTGGCCGTGGCCCTGCGCTACGACGCCGCGACGATGAGCGCGCCGCAGGTGGTGGCCAAGGGCGCCGGCGTGGTGGCCCAGCGCATTAAGGAAAAGGCCAGGGAGCACGGGGTGCCCCTGGTGGAGAACCGGGAACTGGCCCGCGCCCTGTACAAAGAAGTGCAGATCGGCGGTTTCATTCCAGAGAACCTTTTCCAGGCCGTGGCCGAAGTGTTGGCCTACGTGTACAGCCTGCGGCCGGGCGCAGCGGCGTAACGCGCGGCCAGGCGGAACCGGGACAGGAGACGGGAAGAGAGTATGGCGGCGGAACGGACAGCGGCGGCGGGCGGCGGCATCGGGCTGGGCAACCTCGATCCCTCCAGTCTGGCCCTGGCCGTGGGCGTGGTCGGCATCCTGATGATGATGATCATTCCCCTGCCCACCGTTGCCCTTGACCTCTTGCTCACCTTTGGCATCACCAGCGGCCTGGTCATCCTCCTGGTGGCCATGTACAACACCAATCCGCTGGAGTTCTCCTCGTTTCCTTCACTGCTGTTGGTGACCACCCTCTACCGCCTGTCGCTCAACATCGCCTCCACCCGCCTGATCCTTCTGCACGGCCACGAGGGTCCGGGCGCAGTGGGCCAGGTGATCCAGTCTTTCGGCCAGTTCGTGGTCGGCGGCAACTTTGGCGTGGGGTTGATCATCTTTCTCATTATGGTGTTGATCAACTTCATCGTTATCACCAAGGGGTCGGGCCGGATCGCCGAGGTGGCGGCGCGCTTTACCCTCGACGCCATGCCGGGCAAGCAGATGGCCATCGACGCCGACCTGAACGCCGGCTTGATCGACGAAGAGGAGGCCAAGCGGCGGCGCAAGGAGATCGCCCGCCAGGCCGAGTTCTACGGCGCAATGGATGGTGCGAGCAAGTTCGTGCGCGGCGAGGCCATTGCCTCGCTGGTCATCATGGCGATCAACATCCTCGGCGGTCTTGGCATCGGCATCCTCATGCAGGGCATGGACATCGGCCAGGCGCTGGAGACCTACACCCTGCTCACCATTGGTGATGGGCTGGTCTCCCAGGTGCCGTCGCTCATCATCTCCACCTCGGCCGGCATCATTGTCAGCCGCGCCGCTTCTGACGCCTCGATGGGCAAGGAGTTTTCCCGCCAATTCACCCAGCAGCCGCAGGCCCTGGCCGTGGCGGCCGGCATCATCCTGCTCTTCGGCCTGGTGCCGGGCCTGCCCCACACCGCTTTTCTCGTGCTTGGATCGTTGATGGGCGGCGTCTCCTACCTCGCCTTTCAGCACCAGGTGGCGGCCCGCGAGGCGGAGAGCGCTGAGGAGGAGCGGCGCAAGGCCGAAGAGGCGGCGCCCAGCTCGCCCGAGGCGGTGGCCGCGCTCCTGCCCCTTGATATCTTGCAGCTCGAGGTGGGCTATAGCCTGATCCCCTTGGTGGACGAAAAACAGCAAGGCGATCTGTTGGAGCGCATCCGCGGGATCCGGCGGCAGTTCGCCATCGACCTGGGCATGATCATCCCGCCCATGCATGTGCGCGACAACCTGCAGCTCAAGCCCGCCGAGTATGTGTTGCTCTTGAAGGGAGTGGAGATCGCCCGCGGCGAGGTGATGCTTGGTCATCTCCTGGCAATGGATGCTGGCGGTGCCCGGCGCAAGATCGAGGGGATCGAGACCCGTGAACCCGCTTTTGGCATGGAGGCGGTGTGGATTCCTGAAGAAAAACGGGACGAAGCCCAGCTCGCCGGCTACACCGTGGTGGACGCCTCCACGGTGATCGCCACCCATATCACCGAGGTGCTGCGGGCCCATGCCGACGAGCTGCTCGGCCGGCAGGATGTCCAGAACCTGCTCGATAACCTGGCCAAGACCTCGCCCAAGGTGGTGGAGGAACTGGTGCCCAACCTCCTCCCCTTGGGCGTGGTGCAGAAAGTGCTCCAGAACCTGCTGCGCGAGCGGGTATCGATCCGCGACATGCTGACCATCTGCGAGACCTTGGCCGATTACGCGCCCTCTACCAAGGACCCTGATGTGCTTACCGAATACGTGCGGCGCAAGCTGGCGCGTTCCATTGTCAGCTCCCTGGTGGATGAACAGGGGACGCTCAACGTCCTCACCTTGGAGGCGCGCATCGAGGATATCCTGCGCGAGTCGCTGCAAAAGACCGAGCACGGCGTGTTCCTCAACGTTGATCCCAACCTCGCCCAGCGGTTGGTGGATCGGGTGCGGGTTGAGGTGGAGCGGGTGGCCGCCGAGGGCTACCAGGCGGTGATCCTCTGCTCGCCGGTGATCCGCCGGCACCTGTGGCAGTTGCTTGCCCGGTTCGTGCCCGGTGTGGCGGTGCTGGCCAACACCGAGCTGCCCGCCCAGGTGAGTGTCCGCTCCCTCGGTACAGTGGAGTTGAATCCGCGTGCGTAACAGCCCGTTGAAAACGGGCTGTGTGCGGCACAGGGACGTGCCGCCGGATTCCACGGCTTTTTTTGTATTTCCCTAGTCGGCCGCCGCGCCGGTGAACAACGGGAGGCAAGGAGTTATGCGGATCAGGAGATTCGAGGCCCCGGATCAAAAAAGCGCCCTCGCTATGGTCAAGGAAGTGCTGGGCGAGGAGGCTGTTATCCTTTCCACACGCACCATCCGTTCGGTCGCCGGCCGGCCGCGGGTGGAGATGCTCGCCGCCTTGGACCGGGACATCCGCTCTCTGGCCGAGGAGGAGCAGGGGATTCCCGCGCCAGGGCGGCCGGCCGGTGAGGCGGGGGAGCTGGAATCGGCCTCGCCCGCAGCGGCGGCCGGAGGATACCGGTCGGCCGCCGGCGTCTTTCGCCGCAACCTG
>WFOD01000047.1 GCA_015488275.1 Deltaproteobacteria bacterium | reverse complement strand
GTACCGGAACTACAAGTCCATCGAGACCGAGGCCGTGGCCGAACTGCACGGCTAGCCTCACGTTTTTCGCTTTCGTCTCGCTGCTTTCGAGGAAACGCGCCCTATGGAAACCGTCGTATCCGCCAAACTGGTTTACGCCCTGCTCGCGCCGCTTGCCGGCTCCATCCTGGTGATGTTGACCGGCAAGCGGGAGAACGTGCGCGAGACCATGTCGTTTCTCGCCGCGGTCACCATGTTCGGCATCGTCTTGTCGATCACCGGCGATGTGGCCTCCGGCAAGATGCTGCGTTACACCCTGTTCGAGATCCTGCCAGGGCTGTCGGTCACCCTGCGGGCCGACGCCATGAGCATGATCTTCGCCCTCGTCGCCTCGTCGCTCTGGGTGCTGGCGGTCTTCTACTCCATGGGCTACATGCGCGGCCTTGAGGAGCACGCCCAGACCAGGTTCAACGCCTGTTTCGCCCTGGCGCTCTTTGGCGCCATCGGCACGGCGTTTTCCGACAACCTGTTCACCATGTACCTGTTTTACGAGATCGTCTCCATCTGCACCTATCCCCTGGTCGCCCACCACCAGGATGACGAGGGGTACGAGGGGGCGCGCAAGTACATCGTCTACCTCACCACCACGGCCAAGGGACTGGTGTTGCCGGCCATGATCGTCATCTACCTGCTCACCGGCAACCTGGATTTCGCCACCAACATCCACTCCGGCATCCTGCCGGCCGACGCTGGCCGTCTCTTGGTCACCGTGCTCTACGTCTGCTGCCTGCTGGGATTCGCCAAGAACGGCGTCATGCCGGTGCACCACTGGCTGCCCGGCGCGATGGTCGCTCCCACCCCGGTCTCGGCACTGCTCCATGCCGTGGCCGTGGTCAAGGTCGGCGTGTTCTCCACCACCCGGGTCATGCTCTACGTCTTTGGCGTGGACGTGATGGACAAGTTCAATCTCGGCATTCCCACCGCCTACTTCGTGTCGTTCACCATCATCATGGCCTCGGTGATCGCCCTTTCCAAGGACAACCTGAAGTCGCGGCTGGCCTATTCCACCGTGTCGCAGCTGTCGTACATCATCCTCGGCGTGGCCTTGCTGACGCCAAGTGGGGTTGAGGGAGGGCTGGTGCACATCGCCAATCACGCCTTTTCCAAGATCACCCTCTTTTTCTGCGCCGGCGCCATCTATGTGGCCACCCATAAGAAAAACATCTCTGAGATGAGCGGGCTGGGCCGCACCATGCCGTTCACCTTTGCCGCCTTTGGCATCGCGTCGCTCTCCATGATCGGCGCGCCGCCGGTGGCTGGCTTTGTCACCAAGTGGTACCTCTTGCTCGGCTCCATGCAGGCGAGCCAGATCGGCATTCTTCTGGTGCTCTTGGCCAGCACCCTGCTTAACGTGGCCTACTTTGCGCCGGTGACCTTTAAGGCCTTTTTCGGCAAACGGCCCGAGGGCGAGGCCGAAACCGGCATTCAGGAGGCGGCGCCGGCAATGGTGGTGCCCCTGTGCATCACTGCGGTCATCTCAGTGATCATCGGTATCTATCCTGATTTCTTCATGACCTTTGTCAAGGCGGTGACAGGATGATAGTCAAGATCATTTCCTTTTTGCGCGAGCGGCTGCGGACGGTGATCCGTCTGTCGTACGTGGTCCTGGCCTTACTCGTGGCCTGGGATGTGGTGTTCGTGGACAAGCACCACGCCCACACCTGGGCCGAGAAACACATTCCCGGCTTCTGGGCCCTCTTCGGCTTCGTGGCCTGCGTGCTCATCATCATCGTCTCCAAGTGGTACGGACACCTGGGAATCATGACCCGGGAGGACTACTATGATCGGTAATCTCTGGATCCATCCAGCCGCGGTCATGGCCCTGGGCGCCTTGCTCATGCCCCTGGTGCCGCGGGCGGCCAAGAAGGCGTATCTCCTGCTCGTTCCGGCCCTGGCCTTTGGCGCCGTGTACCTGATGAACGGCGAGTGGGGCACCTATGGCGTGTTCAAGGTGCTCGACTTTGAACTCATCTTTGGCCGGGTCGATCGGCTCTCGCACGTGTTCGGCTACATCATGACCCTGATGGCCTTTATCGGCACCCTCTATGGGTTGCACGAGAAGGAAGACGCGCAGCACATGGCCGCCTGGCTGTACGTGTCCGGCTCGCTGGGCACCATCTACTCCGGCGACTTTCTGACGCTCTTCGTCTTCTGGGAGCTGATGGCCTTTGCCTCGGTCTTTTTGGTCTGGTTCCGCCGCCGGCCGCAGTCGCTGTGGACCGGCTACCGCTACCTCATGGTGCACACGGCGGGCGGCCTCGCCCTCCTTGCCGGCTTCATCCTCCGCTGGAAGGCCACCGGCTCCCTGGCCTTCGAGCTGCTCGACGTCCAGAATCCGGATCTCGCCACCTATCTCATCGGCGCCGGCTTTATCCTCAACGCCGCTGTGCCGCCGTTGCACGCCTGGCTGCCCGACGCCTACGGCGAGGCCACGGTGGGCGGCGCGGTGTTCATGTGCGCCTTCACCACCAAGACTGCGGTGTACTGCCTGGCCCGGGGCCTTGCCGGCCTCGATATCCTGGTGCCGCTTGGCGTGTTCATGGCCCTCTACGGTGTGGTCTACGCCGTGCTGGAGAACGACGCCCGGCGGCTGCTCGCCTACCATATCATCAGCCAGGTGGGTTACATGGTGGCCGGTTGCGGCCTGGGCACCGAGATGGCGATCAACGGCGCGGCGGCGCACGCCTTTGCCCATATCCTGTACAAGGGGCTTTTGTTCATGGGCACCGGCTCGGTGCTGTACATGACCGGCAAGTCCAAGTTCACCGAGCTGGGCGGCCTGTGGGAGAAGATGCCGCGCGCCTTTGTTTATACGCTCATCGGCGGACTTTCGATCTCCGCCTTCCCGCTGTTTTCCGGTTTTGTTTCCAAATCAATGATCATCGCCGCCGGCTTTGAGGAGCACAACTACTGGGCCGGCTTTCTCCTCACCCTGGCCTCGGCCGGTACTTTTCTCCACACCGGGCTCAAGGTGCCGTACTTCATCTGGTTCGGCAAGAACAACTGCTCCAAGGAGACGTGGGAAAAGGCCGCCGATCCGCCTTGGAACATGGAGTGGGCCATGATCATCGCCTCGTTCCTGTGCATCTTCATCGGCTCCTACACGCCCTATCTCTACAACCTGTTGCCCTATCCCGAGGCGGCGGCCGAGTACCACCCGTACACCGCCTACCACCTCTCCGAGACCTTGCAGATCTTGCTTTTCACCGCGCTTGGCTTCTTCCTGCTGTTGAAGAAGCTCGAGCCCGAGCCCAAGATCAGCATTGACATGGATTGGTTCTACCGCATGGGCGGCCGCCTGTTCTACCGCTTGGCCCGCGGGCCGATCCAGTCCGCGGACAGCGCCTGGGGCGAGGGCTACCGCTACTGCGGCCTCTTTCCCCTCATGACCACGGCCAGGTTTTGGTCCTGGTTCGACTGGCATGGCATCGACACCGTGGTGGACGGCATCGCCCGCACCGTGCGGGCGGTTGGCGGCCAGGTGCGCCGCCTGCAGACCGGCCAGGTGCAGATGACCCTGTTCTACACCGTGTCCGTGGCCGCCGCGGTGCTGGTGATTTTCGTTCTCGGCTGACCGGGAGCTGGTTGGTGAATCCGCGACTGGGGAACGGTCGCTCTCTCGATTTGGAAACTGGAGGTTGACGGGCAAATGGATTTCCTGATCCTGAACCAGGGGAGCTTCCCCATCCTCTCCACGTTGATATTTTTGCCGCTCGCCGGCGCCCTGGTCCTCCTCTTGTTGAAGGGGGACAATGCGGCCCGCATTTGGGCCTTGGTGGTCACTTCGGTGAACGCGGCGCTCTCCCTGCCGCTCTACCAGAACTTTGACATCACCACGCCCAAGTACCAGTTCGGCGAGCACCACGCCTGGATCCCGTCGCTCGGCATCAACTACACTCTGGGCATCGACGGCATCAGCCTGTTGCTCGTGCTCCTCACCACTTTGCTGATGCCTTTGTGCGTGCTCTGTTCTTGGCGCTATATCGAAAAACGGGTCAAGGCGTTCATGGTCTGCCTGCTTATCATGGAGACCTCGATGCTCGGCGTGTTCGCCGCCCTTGATTTCGTGCTCTTCTACATCATGTGGGAGGCCATGCTCATCCCCATGTACCTGCTCATCGCCATCTGGGGCGGGCCGCGCAAGACCTATGCGTCGATCAAGTTTTTCCTCTACACCTTGGCCGGCTCGGTGATGCTGCTCGTGGCCATCATCGCCCTCTACTTGGCCAACGATCCGCACACCTTCTCTATCCCGCAGCTCATGGGCCAGGACTACTCCTTCACCTTCCAGGTCTGGGTCTTTCTCGCCTTTTTCCTAGCCTTCGCCATCAAGGTGCCCATGTTCCCCTTCCATACCTGGCTGCCTGCGGCCCACGTGGAGGCGCCCACCGCCGGCTCCGTGGTGCTGGCCTCGGTGCTGTTGAAAATGGGGACCTACGGCTTCTTGCGCTTCTGCCTGCCCATCACCCCCCAGGCGGCGGTGGCGGCCATGCCGTACGTCATCGCGCTGTCCATCGCCGGCATCCTTTACGGCGGCTTCACCGCCCTCGCCCAGAGCGACATGAAGAAGCTGGTCGCCTATTCCTCGGTGGGCCATATGGGGTTTGTCACCCTGGGGATCTTTGTGCTCAACATGCGGGGAATCGAGGGCGCGATCCTGCAGATGATCAACCACGGCATCACCACCGGCGCGCTGTTCATCTGCGTCGGCCTGATCTACGAGCGGACCCACAGCCGCGAGCTGGCCAAGGCCACGGGTATTGGCAAGTATATGCCGCTCTACGTCGCCTTTCTCGTCTTTTTCGGCCTGTCGTCCCTCGCCTTTCCCGGCACCAACTCGTTCATTGGCGAGTTCTTGATCCTGGTGGGCGGCTTTGCCTACAACAAGACGGTGGCCGCCCTGGCGATCCCCGGCGCGGTGCTCGCCGCGGCCTATATGTTGCGTATGCTCCAAAAGGTGGTCTGGGGCGGCACCAACAACCCCGACCAGTCGTATCTCACCGACTGTAACGTGCGGGAGATCGTCACCCTGGCGCCGCTTCTCGTCTTCGTTCTCTGGATCGGCTTGAAGCCGGCGCCCTTTCTCGACGTGTTGCACGTGAGTGTCAACCACCTGCTTTCCCAGGTGGAGGCGGCCAATCCCGGTGTGATCAAACTCGCGTCGGCCACTGCGGCCCAGGGTAAACTCCTGGCGTTGCCGTGATCCCGGCCATGACCATCGACCAACAGGAACAGCGATGAACGGTCTTGTTTTTGCCCCTGAACTGGTTCTGCTCCTCGGCAGCCTGCTCGTCTTTTTCGTCACCCTTGGCCACGGCCGCACCGGCGCGGCCCGCGGCCTCTCCCTGGCCACAGCGGTCGGCGCCCTGATCTGTTCGCTCGCCACCCTGGGCCACGAGGCTGACCTGTTTTTTGGCGCCTACCGGGTGGACCTCTTTTCGCAGCTCTTTAAGACCGCCATCACCCTTGGCCTGGTCCTGGTGCTGCTCGTCGGCCGGCGGCTGGCCGATATCGTTGAAGAGGCGCGGCCCGAATACCACCTTTTCCTGCTGCTCTCCGCTACCGGTCTGGTGATGCTGGTCTCCAGCGTTGAGCTGATCACCCTTTTCGTCGCCTTGGAGCTGTCTTCCTATTCGGTCTATCTGCTGGTGCCCATGCGCAACGACCGCCAGGGGCTGCGGATCCAGATGGAGGCGGCGATCAAGTACGTGATGTTCGGTGTGGTGGCCTCGGGCGTCATGCTCTTTGGCATGAGCTATCTGTTCGGCATTACTGGCACCACCTACCTGGGCGAACTGCTGGCCCGTCTGCAGGCTATTGGCGCCACGCCGGCCGTGGTCGCGGGACTCACGATGGTGCTTGGCGGCTTTTTCTACAAGCTCGCCGTGTTCCCCTTCCACTTCTGGGTGCCCGACGTCTATCAGGGCGCGGCCAACGAGACCACCACCTATATCGCCACCGTGCCGAAACTCGGCGCTGTGGCCCTGCTCATCCGCGTCGCCACCCTGGTGTCACCGGACGGCGAGGCGGTGGTCAACTTCATGATCGTGCTGTCGGTCTGCTCCATGTTCTACGGCAATCTCGCCGCCTTGGTGCAGACCGATATTAAGCGGATGCTTGGCTTTTCCGGCATTGCCCACGCCGGCTATGTGATTCTCGGCCTCGTGACCCTGAAAGACGCCGGTTTTGCCGCCGCCTTCTACTATATCGTTGGCTACCTGGTCATGAGTTTGGCCTGCTTTCTCGTTGTCTGCGCGGTTTCCCGCGACGGCGAGAACGTGGCGATCAGCGATCTGGCCGGCCTGTACAAACGGGCGCCGCTTCTTGCCTTTACCCTGCTCGTCGGCATGTTCGCCCTGGCCGGCATCCCGCCGTTCGTCGGCTTTATGGGCAAGTTCTTCTTGCTCACCAACGCCCTGCAGCAAGGCTATCTCGCCTTGGTGATCATCGCTGCCCTCAACACGGCCATCTCCATCTACTATTATCTCTCCGTGGTCCGCGTCGCCTTTACCGCTGATCCCGAGGGTCGGCCGGCCGTGCCCACCGATCCGCTCACCGGTGTGGTGAGCGTTGTCCTGGTCCTGGTGATCATCGGCTTGGGCTGTCTGCCCAACCAGGTGCTCTCCATCGCCACCACCGCAGTGCGGGCCATTCTCTGATCTTGCGGCGTATATCGCGCGCCTTGACCTCCCGCCAGCGGTTGCCGTAAGGTAGGAGCTGGTTGCTCCTTTTGCTCGTCCTACGGTCATGCCGCATGAAGCGTCTTTTCGCCGCTCTTCTTTTCCTCGTTGTCGCCTACGGCGTGTTCCGTTACGCCAACCGGCCGCAACCAGTGGTTGTGACCGTTGTGGCCGTGGAGCGCGGCGAGGTCGCCGCGACGGTGGTCAACACCCGCGCCGGCACGGTGCGGCCGTGCCGGCGGGCCAGGCTTGCGCCGGCGCTGGGGGGGATTATCGCCAACTGGCCGGTGCGGGAAGGGATGCGGGTGAAAAAAGGGGATCTCTTGCTCGCCCTCTGGGATGAGGATCTCGCCGCCCGCCGCGCCCTGGCCGCGGCCCGAGTTGAGGCGGCCGTCGCCCAGGCCGAAGCGGCGTGTCAGCAAGCGGCTACCGCCGCCCGGATACGCGACCGGTACCGTAGGCTGGATCAGGCCGGTTCTGTGCCGGCCGAGACCCTTGATCGCCTTGATGGCGAGGTGGCGGCCAAGGAGGCCTCTTGCCGCGCCGCCCAGGCCGCGGTGACGGTTGAGCGGCGGCAGGTGCGGGCGCTTGACGCCGAGCTGGCCAAGACCCGGCTGTACGCCCCCTTTGACGGGATCGTGGCCGAGTTGAACGGCGAACTCGGCGAGTATCTCACCCCTTCGCCTCCGGGGATCCAGACCTTGCCGGCCGTGGATCTCATTGATCCCTCCTGTTACTATGTGGTGGCGCCCATCGATGAGGTGGATGCCGGCCGCGTGGCCGTGGGCATGGAGGCCCGCATCACGTTAGACGCCTTTCGCGGCCGGACGTTTGCCGGCGCGGTGCGCCGCATTGCGGATTATGTGCGCGAGCAGGAGAAGCAGGCCCGCACCGTGGACGTGGAGGTGGCCTTTCGGGACCCTGCGGTCTTTTCTCTCATGCTGGCCGGCTACTCGGCCGACGCAGAGATCGTCCTTGCCAGGCATGAGGGGGTGTTGCGGGTGCCCACCGAGGCGGTGCAGGGGGAGGACCAGGTTTTGGTGGTGCGCAACGGACGCGCCGAACTGCTCCGGATCGCCACTGGTCTGGCCAACTGGCGCTATACCGAAGTGGTGGATGGCCTGGCCGAGGGTGAGCTGGTGATCACCAGTCTCGACCGCGAGGGAGTGGGTGAGGGCGTGGCCGTGCGGATACAGTCCCCAGCATCCAGCGCCAGCGCCCCATGAGCCCCGGCGGCCCGATCATCGAACTCGTCGGCGTGGAGCGGCGGTTCACGGTGGGGGAGGAGACGGTCGCGGCCTTGCGCAGCATCGATCTTGCGCTTGCGCCGGGTGAGTATCTTGCGGTCACCGGTCCGTCGGGCTCGGGCAAATCGACCTTGTTGCATACCATTGGGTTGCTCGACCGGCCAGATGCGGGCCAGGTATGGATCGCCGGCTGTGAGACCACGGCCCTGGACGACGAGAAAAGGGCGGCGTTACGGCGGGAACGGATCGGCTTTGTGTTCCAGTTCTTTCATCTCGTGCCGCGGCTCACCGCTCGGGACAACGTGGAGCTCCCCCTTTTGCTCGCCGGGGTCCCCGCCCGGGAGCGCCATCGCCGCAGCGAAGCCCTGCTCGCCGAACTCGGGCTTGCCGAGCGGGCCGGGCACCGGCCTGATCAGCTTTCCGGCGGCCAACGGCAACGGGTGGCCATTGCCCGCGCGGTGATCAGCCGCCCGTCCGTCCTCTTGGCCGACGAGCCGACCGGCAATCTCGATCGCCGGTCGGGCCGGGAGGTCATGGCTATCCTTGAGCGGCTGCGCCAGGAGGAGGGGCTTACCCTGGTAGTGGTGACCCATGATCCCGAACTGGCCAGCCGCGCGCCGCGCCGTATCCGGATGGTGGACGGCGCGGTCGTGGCCGACGAACGGAAAGGGTAGCAGGCCGATGCGCTTTGCCGATGCTGTCCAGTACGCCTTGCATGCCTTGGCCGCTGTCCGTCTTCGTTCCGCCCTCATCGTCTTGGCCACGGCCATTGGCACGGCGGCGGTGATCGTGCTCACCTCCCTGGGAGAGGGGGCCCGCCAGTACGTGATCGACCGTTTCGCCTCGCTTGGTTCTGACATCCTCATCGTCCTGCCTGGCCGCTCAGAGACCACTGGTGGGGCGCCACCCCTTCTGGGCGAGACGCCAAGACCCCTTACCTTGGCCGATACCCGCGCCATGCTCCGCTCTGCTTGGGTGCTGCGGGCCGCGCCCATTGCCGCTGGCGCAGCGCCGGTGTCGGTGGGCGCACGCGAGCGCGAGAGTCCGGTGCTGGGTACGACGAGCGATTTTTTCGCCATCCGCCGCTTGGCGATGGCCCAGGGGCGTTTTCTCCCGCCAGGCGACATGGAGCGCGGCGGGCGCGTGTGTGTTTTGGGCTATGGGCTGACGCGGGAGCTTTTTCCCGCCGGGTCGGCCTTGGGGCAGCGGGTGTTGGTTGGGGACCGCGCCTTTCGGGTGATCGGCGTGCTCGCGCCCACCGGTGTTTCCATTGGCGTGGATTTCGACGAAATCGTCCTGCTTCCCGTGGCTGCCGCCATGCGGCTTTTTGATACGGATGGTCTTTTCCGCGTCTTGATCCAGGGCGCGCCAGGGCGTCCGCTGGCCGCGGTTGGCGCAGAAGTGCGGCGGATCGTGCGGGCGCGTCACGGAGGCGAAGACGATATCACCATCGTGACCCAGGATGCGGTGCTCCGTTCTCTCGGGCGCACGCTCGACACCTTGACCCTGGCCGTGGCCGGCATCGGGGGGATCAGCCTGGTGGTGGCCGGCATCCTGGTGATGAACGTCATGATGGTGGCCGTGCGCCAGCGCCGGCACGAGATCGGGCTCCTGGCCGCTCTGGGCGCGCCGGGCCGCGGTATCGCTTTGCTCTTTCTCCTGGAGGCCGTGATCCTTGCCGGTGTTGGCGGGCTGACCGGTTCCCTCCTCGGCCTTGGCCTGGTATGCCTTTTGCGCCGCCTTTCCCTGTTCGCCGGGTTTCCCTTGGCGCCCGTGCCGTGGGCCGTGGCGGCCGCCGCAGCCGTTGCCTTGGGTACAGGCCTCTTGTTCGGTTGGCTGCCAGCCCGGCGGGCGGCGCGGTTGGATCCGGTAAGCGCGCTCGCCCGGAGGTAACGCGCCATGCATCCGTTGGCTACCTTCTTGTTCGCCCTGCACGCCGTGGCCAGCCACCGGCTGCGCAGCGGGCTCACTGTGCTTGGCATTGCCATTGGTATTGGCGCGGTGGTGTTGCTCACCGCCATTGGGGCGGGGGTGGAGCGGTTTGTGCTCCAGGAGTTCACCCAGTTTGGCACCAACCTGCTGGCTGTGACGCCAGGGAAGAAGTCCATCCTGGGCGTGTCCGGCGCGGTCATCGGCACGGTGCGACCCTTAACCGTGGAGGATGAGCGGGCCGTTGCCCGCCTGCCCGGCGTACTGGCCACCGTGCCCGTGGTGCAGGGCAACGCTGCTGTGGAGGGTGGCGGCCGCCAGCGGCGGGTGACCGTGCTTGGCGTCGGGGCGCAGGCCCCGGAAGTCTGGCGGTTTCGCGTGGCCGCCGGCAGGTTTCTTCCTGACGACGATCCACGCGCTCCCCGGCCCTTTGTCGTGTTGGGCAGCCGGGTGCGACAGGAACTCTTTGCCGGTCGCAATCCCCTAGGCGAGGTGGTGCGCGTCGGGGGGATGCGTTTTCGGGTGATCGGCGTCATGGCGCCCAAGGGGGTGGTGCTCGGCCTTGACATCGATGATGCGGTCTATGTCCCGGTGGGACGGGCCCTCGCCCTGTTTGATCGGGAGGGACTGATGGAGGTCGATGTGCTCTATGCGCCCGGCCTGTCGGCGGCGCGAATCGCTGGCCGCGTGGAGCGGCTGCTCGCCAGGCGTCACGGCCGGGTGGATTTCAGCATCACCACCCAGGAAAAGATGCTCGATGTGCTTGGCGGCATCTTGGCCAAGCTCACGCTGGCCGTGAGCGCTTTGGGCGCGATATCGCTCATGGTGGGTGCGGTGGGTGTTTTTACGATCATGACAATTGCCGTGCAGGACCGTACCGCTGAAATCGGCCTGTTACGCGCCGTGGGCGCAGGACGCGGCCAGGTATTGCGCCTCTTTCTCGCCGAAGCCGCATCCTTGGCCGGTGTGGGCGGAGTGGCCGGCCTTTTCCTTGGCTGGGGAGGAGCGTTTTTGCTGCATATGGCCGTGGCCGCCTTGCCGGTGGCCGTGTCTCCCGCCTACAGCGTCGCCGCTCTGGGGCTGGCCGTGGCTGTCGGGCTGGTGGCCGGCGTGCTGCCCGCCTTGCGCGCCGCCAGCCTCGATCCAGTGGAGGCGCTGCGCGGAGAATAACGGTGTTTTGGCCAACCGTGGTCGAAAAAGTCAGGGATGACTTTTTCGAGGGACTGACAACGGTTCACGGCATGGCTGTCTTAAAGTGATACAACGAAACGGGCGGCCGGCGAAAGGCCCGGCCGCCCGTTAGGTGGTTGCCGTGCGTGCGCCTGCGCCCAACATCGGCGTGACGGTGCGGCAGGGCGTTGTCTCGCTCCTGTCGGGCCGGCGTTACACGTTTCTGGTCGCTGATTAGTCCAGTTCCTTCATGATCGCTGCCGTCACCTCTTCGATGGACGGCCGGCCGTCCACTGAGATGACCTTGACCGTGCCAAGGTTTTTGAAGAAGTTCACCGCCGCCATCGTGCCGGTCTCTTCATCGTAGTAGATGTCGTGCCGCTTGTCGATGGCCGCGTCGTCCTGGTCGTCGGCCCGGGTCTTGAGGTCGCCGCCACAGACCCGGCAGACCAGCTTGCCGTCTTTTTCCACCGGTTTGATGGCGTCAAAGGCGATGTGGTTTGGGTGATTGTTGTCGTTGACGCACAAGCGGCGGCCGGTGATGCGCAGTTTGGCGACCTCGCGCGGCAGCACGATCTCGATCACATAGTCGAGCTTCATGCCCGCCTCGTCCAGGGCCTTGGCCAGCGTCTCGGCCTGCACCTTGTTGCGGGGAAAGCCGTCGAGAAGCCAGCCGTCCTTGCAGTCGTCTTCTTTCAGGCGGTTGAGGATCATCGGGATGGTGATGTCGTCTGGCACCAGGTCCCCGCGATCGATGTATTCCTTGGCCTTTTTCCCCAGCTCGGTGCCCTCGCTGATGTTTTTGCGGAAGATGGCGCCCGACTCGATGTGGGGCACGTTGTACTTCTTTTGGATGATGGCGCCTTGGGTGCCTTTACCGCTGCCATTGGGGCCGAAGATGAGAATGTTCATGATACACTCCTTGGTTTGGATTGAGCGGATACGGCGTGGAGCCGGAAGTCGTGGGTCAGTAGAGTTTGGAGGGCGCAAGCGCCCAACCGTGCCGGCAACTATAAAACCGGCCGGCGAATTTTGCAAAGGAAAATGAGCGGCTATTCAGTCTTGGCGCTGGCAGGAGAAGGGGTCCCCCAAGATCGGACGGGCTGCCAACAGCACGAGATTAAGATGAAGGACACCTGCCGGGCGCGGCCTCCGACAGGCAGGAGCCAGCTCTGTGCCGTCGGGGTTTCTGCTACTTTGTGGTATAAATCCTTGACAAGGCAATCTCTCTTTTTCATATTCATGGCCAATTGAACTCGCGCACAGTCCGTTGAAAAACGGGCCGTGGCCGAAAAATCCTGGGAAGGCTTTTTCGCCGGACAGATAAGGCAAAGCGAGCCTCTCCGGCTCGGACGCAAGGAGAGTTCCTGATGGCCCAAGCGCAAAGACGACCGCCGAAACCCCAGCCCTTACGCTACAACGACTGCCGCAAGCAGTACACCTATGACCAGGACAAGGTCTGTCCCCCTGAGGAGACCGTCGCCAGGCTGCGGCGAAAGCTGGCGACCATTGATCTCGACATCCTTGGCAAGGTCGAGCGAGTGGACAGCGGCCGGCTGGACATCCCCGTTTACTTCAGCATCTGCGGCAGGGAGGCCTACGAGGTCATCCGCAACAAAAAGCAGCTCGGCAAGGGCTGCACCCCGGCCCAGTCCATGGCCAGCGCCTGTATGGAGCTGATCGAACGCTACAGCTTCTTCAGCTTCCGCCAGAATCCCGCTAACTTCATCCTCGCTCCCTATTCCCAGGTCGTGGCCGAGGGCCTGCCGGTGCTGCCCCTCCGCTACCTGCTCCAGTCGGTGCACGACGTGACCACCTCTGAGGAGACCTTGGCGGCCTTGATTGCCGATATCCCCATCCGCTGGGCCTGGGGCACGAATCTCGGCCGGGGAGAGGTGGTGCTTCTGCCCTATTCCTGGTTTTACGCGATCAACGAGTTCAACGGCCCTTCGGCCGGGAACACCTATGAGGAGGCGATCTTGCAGGGATTGTGCGAGATTGTCGAGCGGCATGTCTGCGCCGTCATCACCCGGGAGCGGATCCGGGCGCCCCGGATCGATCCCGCCTCCATCTCCGATCCCGTCGCAAAGGAGCTTCTCCACAAGTTCACCCGCCACGGCATCCAGGTCTATCTCAACGATTTCTCGCTGAACACAGGCATCCCCACGGTCGCCGCCTTGGCCATTGATCCCTCCACCTTCCCGGAAACGAGCGAGATCGTCTATACGGCGGGCACCACCCCGGAGCCCACCAAGGCCCTGATCAGGGCCCTGACCGAAGTGGCCCAGCTTGCCGGCGACTTCCACACCAGCTCCAACTACGAGGCCAGCGGCCTGCCCAAGCCCCGCTCCCTGGCAGAGATGGACTACATCGTCCATCCTGGCAAGACGGTGCGGCTGGACGAGCTGCCCGATCTCAGCGACACCAACATGAAGGTGGAGATCGACCGCTGCCTTGCGGCGCTGGCCCGCCTCGACATGGAGGTCTTTGTCATCGATGTCCGCCACCCGTTGGTGCAGGTCCCCGCCATCTACACCATCGTGCCTGGAGCCCATTTCCGGGAGCGCTCCATGTGTCGCAACGCCGGTCTGTTCGCCGCCAAGCTCGCCCACGAGCAGATCAGCAATCCGGCCCGACAAATCGCCCAGCTCGAGAAGATGGGCGCCCTGCTGCCGGACGCCTATTTCATCGAGTTCTATCTGGGGAAGAAAAAGGCCGCCGCCGGGAGGCTTGACGAGGCGCTTGCGCATTTCCGCCGTTCGTTGGCCCTGGATCCCGAGGAGGAAGACCTCCCCTACATCTACGCCTTCATGGGCGAATGTCTCAAGGACATGGGAGAGTTCGCCGACGCCATCGAAGTCCTGCAACGCGGACTGGAGTACGACGAAGAACGGCAAGACATCCACAACTTGCTGGGTTTCTGTTATTACAAGCTCGGCGATTACGAAACCGCAGTCTCCCACTTTGAACGCAGCATCGAGATCGACCCCTCCTCGGCCATCGAATTCGCGAACCTCGGCGTCAATCTCCGTAAACTGAACCGCTTGGACGAGGCGGTGCACAACTTCAAGATCGCTCTGGCCATGGAGCCATTTCTTGAACTGGCCCGTACCCACCTCGATGCAATCGTTGCCGAACGTCGTGGCATGGAGGATGCGGCATCGTCTCCAAGGGCATGAGGGGCATGAGTTGATGAAGCCGCGAAACCGCTCTCGTCAAAGGAATTGATCCCATGAACCTGAAGATCACCGAGGATATCGTCGCATCGCTCATCCGGCACGGAAGATCAGAGGAGCCGAACGAGGCCTGTGGCTATTTGGGCGCAAAAGACGGCGTGATCGACTTCCATATCGAGTTGACCAACGTGGACGCCGCGCCGGATCACTACACTATGGATCCGGCCGAGCAGTTCGCCGCCATCCGCGCGATCCGGGAACAGGGAAGAGAAGTGGCCGCAGTTTACCATACCCATCCCGAGACCCCGGCCCGGCCCTCCCTGGAAGACATTCGGTTGGCCCACGATCCCAACACCGTCTACGTCATCGTCAGCCTCATGTACGGCGTGGACGCCGTGCGCGCCTACCGCATCAAGCGCGGCGTGGTAAGCGACGTCCCGCTGCAGATCGTGCCGGGCGTCCAGCCGGCCACCCGCCTTCCCCAGGATGTGGCCACCCGGAAGCGGTTTTCTCCTCCGGCCCGGAATGACGGCTGAGCCGTGGCCGGCCAACCTCACGAAACGGATTCCTTGATTCTTCCAGGCCGCGGAATTCCGCGGCATATCCCTGTGCCGTAGGCAGCCTCTTTTTCAACGGGCTGCTAGCCGTGGCGAAAAGGTCCGTTTTTTTCGATAGGCTGCCAAGACAGGCGGTTGACCTCATCCCCTTGCATTCGGTAGAGTGCAAGCCATGTTCGACCGTTTTTGCGACCTCGACATGATCGATCAGATCGTCCACCTGGAGGCCGTCAGGGCTGAAGGCGATGTGAGCGCCATTCCGCCGCTTTTCGCCCTCTACGCCGAGCGGGCGTGCGATACCGCGGTGGACGAAATGCTGTATCACACCCTCTTTGATCTGTTGGCCCTTGATCCGGCCGCTGCCCGGGCCGGACTGACGCACGAGTCACCGCGCGTCCGGCGGCTCTGCATCCGCCGTTTGGCCAAGGAACCGTTGGCCGGCGGCCGGGATGCCTTGCTCCATCGGTTGCGGCAGGAGGATGACGCCGAACTGCTGGCCGAGGTCATCCGCGCCTTGGAGACCTATGCCGACGCCTCTTTGGTGGACGAGCTTTTGCCCTTTGTCGAGCATCCCGACGCCTCGGTGGCCGGGCTCGCCATCCAGCTCCTGGCGAGAATCGGCGACGGCCGGGTGTGCGTGCGCCTGTGCAACCGGGTGGCCCGTCGGTTGGCCGAGCTTGGGCCGGCGGATGACTGCGATCTATGGCTGGGGCTCGCCATTCAGGAGTTACGTAACTTCCGCGAGGAAGAGGTGATTTCGCTTTTGGTGCGCAATTTGCGCCATCCGAATCCGGTTGTCCGCCGACTGGTGGGGGAGAGCCTGGTGGGCATGGGCGCGGCCGCCTTGCCGGCCCTCGAGCGCCTGCTGACCCGCGGCGTGCTGGATGAAAAGATCTTTGCCGCCCGTATCTTGGGCAAGAGCGGCGAGATGGGCGCCTCCTCCATCTTGACCGATGCCTTGGAGCGCGATGCCGCCGCCGAAGAGCCGCTGCTCAAGTTTGCCGTCTATCAGGCCCTGGGCAACCTTGGCACCGTGCGGAGCAAGGTCGGGCTCGTGGATGGGCTTGAGGAGACGGATGAGTTGGCGCTGATCGCCGTGCTGCACGGCCTCGAGTTGCTGGACGATCCAGCGGTGGCCGAGGTGTTGCGCCGGCGGATCCTGCTTGAAGACGATCAGGCGCAGCGCATCCTGCGCGCCTTGGTGGTGGCCAAGCCGGCGCGGCTCTTTGCCTCGTTGGTCCGCGATCCAGCCGTCACCGCCGTGCTGTGCGAGGCGGTGCGGTCGGCGAACGATCCAGAAGCGGCCGGTCTGCTGCGCCGTGTCTTGCAAGAGCGCCAGCACGGGGAGGCCGCGCACTGCCTGGCGAGTTTGCCCTCCTCGGTATCGCTGGTTGGCAAGCGGCTTGTGGTGGCCGACGAGTCGGCCGCCATGCGCTCGTTTTACCAGAGCGTGGCCATCGCCCTGGGAATCGAGGTGTTGGCGGCGGCGGACGGGCTGGCCGCCTTGCAACGGATCCGGCGTGAGGCCGAGGTGCACTGTCTGGTGACCGAACTCGTTATGGAGCGGATGAGCGGATTCGAATTGGTGCGTGAGGTGCGGCGTGATCCCCGCTGGCAGCGGCTGCCGATCTTGGTGGCCACAGAAGAAGGTGATCCGGTCCAGCATGAATTGATCCGCGCGGCTGGCGCCGACGCGGTTTTGGTCAAGCCCTTTGGCCGGGATCTTTTCCGCCGTCAGCTGGAGGAGCTGCTCCAGATGGCGGGGTGAGGCGCTTGCGCCGGATCTGCAGGAGCCAGAACAGGCCGGGCAGGAGAAAGAGCAGGGCCAGGGCGGCGGTGACGGGCCGCGGGCCGAGCCCGGCGTCCAGGGCCTGGCCCGTGGCGAGGGTGGAGAGCGACAGCACCAGGGTGAGCAGGGCCATTTCCGCGGCCAGCACCCGGCCGCGAACGTAGTCGGGAACCATCTGTTGGAGCAGGGTGGTGGAGAAGACCCATTGGATGGAGCCGCCTATGTGGCCCACAAGCACCAAGGGCAGGGCGATGGCGATATGGGGCGCCATGCTGAAGGCAAGATAGGCGCCAGAGGAGATGAAGAAGGCGGCGGCGATGCCGCGGTACATGGCTGGCGTGTCATCGCCCAACAGGCGCCAGGCGAGGATCGGGCCGATGGCCGCCCCTATGCCGCGAAAGCTGTAAAAGAGGCCGCTGCCGCCGCCATGCCCGCCGATGCGAAAGACCTGTTCGCCGAACACGGTGAGCATGACCAGGATGCCGCCGGACAGGGCCCAACCGCTTTTGACGAGCATGATCCGCGCCACCTCTGGATTGTGGCGCAGGTAACGGTAGCCGGCCTGGATATCCTCCCAGCCGGAAAGCTGCCGCCAGCTGGACCGGGGGCGCTCCTGGGCCGAGGGGCGCGTTTGTGGCAGGTCTATGGTGGCGAGAATGGCGGCCGAGAGGGCAAAGGTGGCGGCGTCCACCACAATGGCCGTGCGCCAGCCCCATAGGGCGGTCGTCAGGCCGCCTAGGGCGGCGCCAAGGGCGAGGAGCACCGACCAGGTGGCGCCGGACAGGGCGTTGGCCAACGGCAGTTGCGCGCGTGAGACCAGGTTGGGGGTGGAGGCCCGGCGGGCGGGGTCGAAAAAGGTCCACAAGGTCTCCTGCGCCACGGCGAGCAGGTAAACGAGCCAGATCTGTTCTGGCCGGCGCACGGCGAGAAAGGCGAGGACCACGCCGATACGGGTAAGGTCGGCGGCGATCATGATCGCCTTGCGGGAGAAGCGGTCGGCGAGCACGCCGGCCGCGGGCCCGAAGATGGTGGTGGGCAGGAATTTGGCGATGAGAAACCAGCTCACCGTGCCCCCACCGCCGCCAAGGTTGGTGAGCAAGACGAACACGGCGATATAGTTGAACCAGTTGCCGAGCTGGCTGATGACGCCGGCAAGCCAGAACCGCCGGTAGCGGGGATTGTCGCGCAGCAGGTCGCGGTAGCTGCGCCAGTTGGTCACCGAAGGGGAAGGCATGCGCGTGCGTTCAGTGGCGGGCCGTGCCGGCCGGCCAGCCGAGGATGAGGTTGCCAAGACACGGCAAGGAGGAGGAAAAGATATGCATACAAAACCCTTGGGTATTACGGTAAGCCGTCACATCCTTGATAACCAGCACCTGCACCCAGAGGCCACGGGCGAGCTTTCCAGCCTGCTCATCGAGCTGATCGTGGCGGCCAAGACCATCGCCGCTGAGGTCAACCGCGCCGGCCTGGCCGACATCCTCGGGCAGGCCGGCAAGACCAATGTCCAGGGCGAGGATGTCCAAAAGCTCGACGAGTACGCCAACTCGCTCATCAAACGCCGCATGTCCCGGTGCGGCTATCTGTGCGTCATGGCCTCGGAGGAAGAGGCGGACATCATTCCCGTGACCGAGGGCTACGAAGGCAAGTATACCCTGGCCTTTGATCCCCTGGACGGCTCCTCCAATATCGATGTCAACGTGAGCATTGGCACGATCTTCTCCATCCACCGCCGCAGGAGCGTCAACGGCCAGGGCGAGGAGACCGATCTCCTCCAGCCTGGCCGCAACCAGGTGGCGGCCGGATACATCATCTACGGCTCCTCCACCATGCTGGTCTTCACCACCGGCCAGGGGGTGGACGGCTTCACCCTGGACCCGACAGTGGGCGAGTTCTATCTGTCGCATCCGGACATCACCATGCCGGAACGGGCCAAGTACTTCAGCGTCAACGAGGGCAACACGATCTACTGGGACGACAGGGTCCGCCGTTACATCGACTATCTCAAGGCCGAGAACCGCCCCACCGGCCGGCCGCTCTCTGGCCGCTACATCGGCTCGCTGGTGGCCGATTTCCACCGCAACCTCATCTCGGGCGGCATCTTTCTTTATCCGTCCGACCGCAAGAACCCGGCCAAGCCCCGCGGCAAGCTGCGGCTGCTCTACGAGGCCGCGCCCCTCGCCTTTATCGCCGAGCAGGCGGGCGGCCGGGCGATCACCGATGACGGCCGCGATATCCTGGATATCGAGCCCGAAGAGCTCCACCAACGGGTGCCGCTCATCATCGGCAGCAAGGCCGCGGTGGATGTGGCGGCCCGGTTCATGGCCGGTGAGGAGCCAGAAGCGTGAGCGGTGGGGAGCACGGCCTGGCGCCCCTTATCCTGGCCGCAGGCGGCATCGTGACTGCGGCCGACGGCTCGGACCGCATCGCGGTCATCTACCGGGAGCTCTACGGCCCGGAATGGGCCTTGCCCAAAGGCAAGCAGGAGCCGGGCGAGTCCCTGGAGCAGACCGCCGTGCGCGAGGTGGCCGAGGAGACCGGCTGCTCGGCGCGGATCACCGGCTTTGCCGGCGCCACCAGCTATCTGCACGGCCGCGCTCCCAAAGTGGTGGTCTTTTGGACCATGCGGGCCAACGGCCCGGCCGCCTTTGCCGCAGGCGCCGAGGTCCGCGGCCTTGCCTGGTTGCCGCCGGCCGCTGCCGCGGAACGGCTGACGCACGTCGAAGAGGCGCGTCTTGTCCGCCGGTTGTACGGGCTCGAACCGCGGCCATAGCAGCCCGTTGAAAAAGCCAGGGACGGCTTTTCCAACGGACTGATAGGCGAGCCATTATACCGGGGGCGCGGTTTTGTGCAACGAGGGGTGCGGTCCTTTGGCCGATGGCCGGCATAAAGGCTGGCCTCTCTGGCCAACCGTGGTCGAAAAGCCAGGGATGGCTTGTTCGACGGGCTGTATGCGGCGCAGGGATGTGCCGCCGGATTCCGCTAAAGATTCTGGGGGAAGTGGATGGAGCAACGACCTGAAAAGCGCGACGCAGGCCGCCGCGCCGGGGTGGAGTTGGAGCAACGGCTACGCGAGGCGCTGGCGCGCGAGAAGCGCTGCCAGAGCGCCTTGGGGCACCTCATCGCCTTTTCCGCGGATATCGCCCGTATTGAGGAGGTGGACTTGCTCTTCCGGGCCTGCGTGGAGCGGGTCCATGCGGCGTTCGCCTTTGATTTCTCCACCCTCATGCTATTAGAGGACAAGGGACGGGCCTTGCGGATCCGCGATTCGGTGGGCTTTCCCGACTCGATGATCGGCTCCTTTGCGTTGCTGGAGGGGCAAGGGCTTTCGACCTATGTGGTCAAGGAGAAACGCCCGGCCGTTGTCGAGGACTTTGCCCAGGAAAAGCGCTTTGCGGTGCCGGCCGTGGTGCGGAAGTTTGGCATCGTCTCCGCTCTTTGCGTGCCCATGATGGCAAAGGGGGAGGTCTTTGGCGTGCTCATCGGCCACTCTTGCCGCCGGCGCGTGTTTACGGAGGAAGAGGTCGCCCTGTTCCAGAGCCTTGCCTGTCAGGCCGCGGTGGCGATCAAGAACATCATGCGCCTTGAGGA
Organism: Deltaproteobacteria bacterium; assembly: GCA_015488275.1. Lineage (GTDB taxonomy): Bacteria > Desulfobacterota > Desulfobulbia > Desulfobulbales > S012-135 > S012-135. The sequence continues at coordinate 20,062 of WFOD01000047.1, read as the reverse complement.
GTTGGGGCGCCAGGAGCGCTTGCTGCGCGCCGTGCTCGACGCCATTCCCCATCCGGTGTTCTACAAAGACCGGCAGGGGGTGTACCTGGGGTGCAACGACGCCTTTGCCGAGTTTCTTGGCGCCTCGCGGGAAGAGATCGTTGGCCATACGGTGCACGACGTGGCGCCGCCCGACCTTGCCGCCATCTACCAGGAGGCCGACGAGGAGCTTCTGGCGCGCGGCGGGGTGCAGCGTTACGAGAGCCAGGTGCAAAGGCGTGACGGCCGACGCCGCAACGTCATCCTGTCCAAGGCCACCTATCACCGGCCAGACGGCACGGTGGACGGCCTGGTGGGGGTGCTTCTTGATATTTCTTCCCTGCGGGCCCTGGAAAAGGCCCTGGCGGCCAGTGAGGCGCGTTACCGGCAACTGGTGGCCCACATGAAGAGCGGGGTGGCCGTGTACCGGGCGGTGAACGACGGCGAGGACTTCATCTTTGTGGACTGCAACCGGGCGGTGGAGGAATATGAGCAGGTCCGGCGCGAGGAGATCATCGGCCGCAGCGTGCTCGAGGTCTTCCCTGGCGTGCGGGAGTTTGGCCTGTTCGAGGTGTTCCAGCGGGTGTGGCGCACCGGCGAGCCGGCCCACCATCCGGTCTCTTTCTATCAGGACGGCCGCATTGCCGGCTGGCGGGAAAACGATGTCTATAAACTGCCCTCTGGCGAGATCGTGGCCGTGTACCACGACCTTACGCCGATCAAGCGGGCCGAGGAAGAGGCGGTCCGCCGCCAGGCCATGTTCGAGGCGATCTTCAACGGCATACCGGACGCCGTGCTGCTCCTGGACCCTGACGGCCGGCATGTCCGGACGGCCAACCCGGCCTTTGCCCGTCTCTTTGGCTATCCGCCCGCCGAGTCCGCTGGCATGGCGGTGGAACGCCTTGCCCCAGAGCTGGCCTCAGACGCGTTGGTGGCAGAGGCGGCCGTCTCCGCCGCCCCTGTGGAGGTGACCTGCCGCACCCGTGCGGGCCGGAAGGTGCCGTGCGAGCTTCTGGTGGCCGAGATCCAGGACGTGGGCGAGGGGCGTTCCGGCCGGTTGCTGATCTTGCGCGACGTGACAGCGGAAAAGCAGGCCGAGGAAGAGCGGCGGCGGATGGAGGCCCAGTTGCAGCATGTGCAAAAGCTCGAAAGCCTGGGCATCCTGGCCGGCGGCATAGCGCACGACTTCAACAACCTGCTCATGGCGATCCTGGGCAACGCGGATCTCGCGCTCATGGAGCTGTCGCCAGTGTCGCCAGGCCGGGACTCCCTGCTGGCGATCGAAAAGGCCGCCCGCCGGGCCGCGGATCTCTGCCGGCAGATGCTCGCCTATTCGGGCAAGGGGAAGTTCGTGGTTCAGCGGCTCGATCTCAACGCGGTGGTCAAGGAGATGACCCACATGCTTGAGGTGTCGATCTCCAAGAAGGCGGTGCTCAAGTGGAACCTGTCCGAGCCCTTGCCCGCCATTGAGGCCGACGCCACCCAGCTCCGGCAGGTGGTCATGAACCTGATCATCAACGCCTCTGAGGCGATCGGCGACCGGTCGGGCATCATCTCGATCTCCACCGGCGCAATGGAGTGCGACCGGTGCTATCTGGCCGAGACCTATCTCGACGAGCAGTTGCCCGAGGGGTTGTACGTGTATCTCGAGGTGGCGGATACCGGCTGCGGCATGACCGAGGAAGTGAAGGCCAAGCTCTTCGACCCGTTTTTCACCACCAAGTTCACCGGCCGGGGACTGGGCATGAGCGCCGTGCTCGGCATCGTCCGCGGCCACCGCGGCTGCATCAAGGTGTACACCGAACTGGGCCGCGGCACCACCTTCAAGGTCCTGTTTCCCGCTGTGCCGGGGAGTGTGGAGGGGATCGAAAGCGTGGTGGCCGACAAGGCGGAATGGCGGGGCGAGGGCCTGGTGCTCCTGGTGGACGACGAAGAGACCGTACGTTCGGTGGCCAAGCGGATGCTTGAACACATGGGCTTTCAGGTGATCACCGCCGCGGACGGCCGGCAGGGGGTGGAGCTCTTCCGTTCCCGGGCGGCGGAGATCGTTTGCGTGCTCCTCGATCTCGCCATGCCCCACATGGATGGCGAGCAGGCCTACCGCGAACTGCGGCGGATCAAGCCCGACGTGCGCGTGCTCATGTCGTCGGGGTATAACGAGCAGGAGGTCACCCAGCAGTTCGTGGGCAAGGGGCTGGCCGGCTTCATCCAAAAGCCGTACCGTTTCGCCGCCCTGCGGGATGCGATGCGCAGGGTGTTGCCCTCCGGCGCTCCATCGGGGGACAGAGACGAGAACAAGGCCTAGCCCCTGGCCAGTGCTGGCGGTGGACAAAAAAAGCTGGCAACCCTGGTGAGATTTCACTATACATACACGCCATGCGTGCTTTGAAAAAAGAGTTGCGGGAACTGTCCGGCCGGGAGCTGGTCGATCTGGCCGTGGCCGCCATCCAGGAGAAGAAGGGCGAGGAGGTCGTGGCCTTGGACGTCCGCGGCCTGTGTTCGTTCACCGATTTCTTTGTCATCGCCAGCGGCCGCTCCACCCGGCATGTCCAGGGGATCGCCGAGGCGGTGGACAACCGGCTTGGCGGCAAACGGCTCAAGGAGTCGGCCATCGAGGGCTGGAGCGAAGGCCACTGGATCTTGCTCGACTACGAAGATCTGGTGGTTCATGTCTTTTACCGCGAGACCCGCCTGTTCTACGATCTCGAGGGGTTGTGGCACGATGCGCCGCGCATCGGGATCGACGGGGGGCCTGCGGCCGCCGCCTCCGGGCAAACGGCGGCAGGTCCTACTTCTATGGAATAACGAGATCACCATGTCCCAATCACGTCCACGTCCTGTGCTCCTCGCCATTCTCGACGGCTGGGGCGAGGGGGAGCCTTCGCCTGCCAACGCCGTGCACGTGGCCGCCACTCCCAATATGGATCAGTGGCGGGCCGCCTATCCCTTCACCCTGCTCGCCGCGCATAACGGCGCCGTTGGCCTGCCCGAGGGGCAGATGGGCAACTCTGAAGTGGGGCACCTGAACATCGGCGCCGGCCGGGTGGTGTACCAGGATTTTACCCGTATCAACCTGGCCATTGAGGATGGTTCGTTTTTCGACAACCAGGTGCTGGTCTCCACCATGACCGAAGCGCGCGAGCGCGGCGGCGCTGTTCACCTCCTGGGGCTGGTGTCCGACGGCGGGGTGCACAGCCATATCGACCACTTGGCCGCCCTGCTCCGCCTGGCGGCCCGGTGCGGCGTGCGCGAGGTCTGCATCCACGCCTTTCTCGACGGCCGCGACACGCCGCCGGAGAGCGGCGCCGGCTATCTGCGGCGGCTGAAGGAGATCATCGTCACTGCGGGCGTGGGCCGCATTGTCATGGTCTCTGGCCGCTATTACGCTATGGATCGGGACAAGCGGTGGGAGCGGGTGCAGCGGGCCTGGGAGGCGATGGTGGACGGCCGCGGTCCCACGGCCACCGATCCGGTGGCCGCCGTGGAGGCGGCGTACCAGCGGGGTGAGACCGACGAATTCGTCGTGCCCACGGTGATGGTGGATGAGCAGGGCCGTCCGCTGGGCGCGGTCAGAGACGGTGATGCGGTGATTTTTTACAACTTCCGCGCCGATCGGGCGCGGCAACTGACCCAGGCGTTCACCGATCCGTCGTTTGCCGGGTTTCCGGTGCGCCACCGGCCCCAGCTCCTCCGTTTTGTCACCTTTACCGAGTACGAGAAAGATTTCGACGTGCCCGTGGCCTTCCCGCCCCTCAGTCTCGCCCGCATCCTGGGTGAAGAGGTCAGCCGGGCCGGGCTCACCCAGTTGCGGATCGCCGAGACCGAGAAGTACGCCCATGTGACCTACTTTTTCAACGGTGGCCGCGAAGAGCCGTTCCCTGGCGAGGAGCGGCTGCTCGTGCCCTCGCCCCGCGAGGTGGCCACCTACGATCAGAAACCGGCCATGAGCGCGCCGGCGGTGACCGACGCCCTCTTGGAGCGGATCGCCGCAGACGCCTACGACCTTATCGTCCTCAACTTTGCCAACGGCGACATGGTGGGCCACACCGGTATCCTGGAGGCGGCGGTGGCCGCGTGCGAGACCGTGGACCGTTGCCTTGGCCGGATTGTCGAGGGGGTTCTGGCCCGCGGCGGCGTGGTGTGCATCACGGCGGACCACGGAAACGCCGATATCATGACCGATCCCAAGACCGGCGAGCCCTACACCGCTCATACCTTGAATCCGGTGCCGTTCATCCTCGTGGGGAACGGGCTGGCCGGCCGCCAGCTGCGGAGCGGCGGCGCGTTGAAGGATATTGCCCCCACCATTCTCCACTTGCTCGGCCTGCCGGTGCCAGACGAGATGGAGGGCGAGAACCTCCTGCTGCCGTAATCCGGTTGTCACTGGTCGCGGAGGGTACCCCTTCGTCTGCCGAAGCCGCGGCCTCGCGCACCGGGCCGGGTATCTGGCCAACCGTGATCGAAAAAGCCAGGGAAGGCTTTTCGACGGACTGATGACGGACTGGTAAAAAAGGAGAGAGGAGCGTCATGCGCTATATCAGCACCCGGGGACGGATCGAGCCGGTGGAGTTCCAGGAGGCGGTGATGATGGGCCTGGCCACGGACGGCGGCCTGCTGTTGCCCCAGCGGCTGCCAGTGGCGGACGCTGCCTCTGTAGCCCGCTGGCGCTCACTCGCCTATCCGGATCTCGCCCGCGAGGTGATCGGCCTGTTCGCCGGTGATCTGCCGGCACTGGGAGCGCTCGTCGAGCAAAGCTACGCCACCTTTGATCATCCTGAGGTCACGCCTCTGGTCGAAGTGGGCGATCTTTACGTGCTCGAACTCTTCCACGGCCCAACCCTGGCCTTCAAGGACGTGGCCCTGCAACTGCTCGGCAACCTGTTCGAGCATCTCCTGGCCGCACGCGGCGGTTTTATGAACATCCTGGGCGCCACTTCGGGCGATACGGGCAGCGCGGCGATCCACGGGGTGCGCGGCCGCGAAGGGATCAATATCTTCATCTTGCATCCGCACAAACGGGTGAGTCCGGTCCAGGAACTGCAAATGACCACGGTCCTGGACCGGAACGTGTTCAATATCGCGGTGCAAGGCACGTTCGACGATGGCCAGGCCATTGTCAAGGCGATCTTCAACGACATTCCCTTCAAGGAGCGTTACCGTCTCGGGGCGATCAACTCGATCAACTGGGCGCGGATCGTGGCCCAGGTGGTGTACTACGTGTACGCCGTCCTGCGGCTCGACGCCCACGAGGTGGACTTTGCCGTGCCCACCGGCAACTTTGGCGACATCTTTGCCGGTTACGTGGCCCGCCGCCTCCTGCCCGGCCGCATCGGCCGCTTGATCCTTGCCACCAACACCAACGATCTCTTGTTCCGCTTCGTTACCCGCGGCGATTATTCCAAGGGCGCGGTGGTGGCCACATTGAGTCCGTCGATGGACATCCAGGTGGCCTCCAACTTTGAACGGTATCTCTACTACCTGAACGGCGAGGACGCGGAACGCACCCGGGCGATGATGGAGGATTTTGCCGCCACTGGCCGGCTGGCGTTCGACGCTGGGGTGGTCGCGCAGGTGCAGCAGGATTTCGCCTCCCGCGCAGTATCCGAGGAGGAGACCATCGCCACCATTGCGGCAACGTACAAGGAGCACGGCTACCTCCTTGATCCCCATAGCGCGGTGGGGCTGGCCGCCGCCCAGCACTGCCGCCGGCCCGGCGTGCCGGTCGTCTGTCTGGCCACTGCCCATCCGGCCAAATTCGAGGCGGCGGTGGCGCGGGCCATCGGCCGGCGGCCCGAACGGCCGCCGGCCCTGCGCGACATTGAAAAGCGGCCGGCCCGGTGCGAGATCCTGCCGGCCGATACCGAGGCGGTGCGGCGCTACATCGCCAGGCACGGCCTGCAGTGAGGCACGCCGCCGACCGGGGGGGGGAGGTCTTGCCATGTTCGACTTGCGGGCGAATCAGACTACGGTGGCCACCGAGGTGCTGGCCGGATGCACCTCCTTTCTCGCCACCATGTACATCATCGTGGTCAATCCGGCGATTTTGTCCAAGGCCGGTATGGCGTTTCCCGCCGTACTGACCGCCACGGTCCTGGTGAGCGCCTTTGCCTCCCTGGCGATGGGGCTCTACGCCAACAATCCCATTGTCCTGGCGCCGGGCATGGGAATGAACGCCTTTTTTACCTATACCGTGGTCCTTGGCGGCGGCGTTTCCTGGGCCACGGCCCTGGGCGCGGTCTTTTGGGCTGGCGTGCTCTTTCTCGTGCTGTCGGCGACCAACGTGCGCACACGGATCGTGCAAGCGATTCCCGTGCAGTTGCGTTACGGCATCGCCGCCGGGATCGGGCTGTTCATCTGCCTGATCGGTTTTGCCAATGCCGGCTTTGTGGCCGCCAGCCCGGCGACGATCATCACCCGCGGCGAGCTTACGCCTTCCACCCTCACCTTTTTGGCCGGTCTTGCCCTCACCGCCATGCTGGTGGTCCGGCGGGTGCCTGGCGCCCTGGCGCTGGGCATCGCCGCCACCACGCTCATGGCCGTCCCCCTTGGCCGGCTGTGGGGCGAGACGGTGGCGGTGCAGTGGCGGGGAGTGCTCGCGCCGCCCGACTTCAGCCTGCTCGGCAGCCTCGACCTTGCCGGCTCGCTGACCCTTTCTCTTTGGCCGACGATCTTTGCCTTTGCCTTTACCGATATGTTCGACAGCCTGGCCACCTTTGTCGGCGTGGCTGAGGCGGGCGACCTGAAGGACGCCAATGGCGATCCGCGCAACATCCGCCGCTCCCTTATCGTCGATGCCCTGGGCACGATCGGCGCGGCCTTGAGCGGCTCGTCGCCGGCCACCAGCTACATCGAGTCGGCGACCGGCATCCGGGAAGGCGGGCGCACCGGCCTCACCGCCGTAGTCGCCGGCCTGTGCTTCTTGCCCTTTATGTTTTTTTCCCCGCTTTTGTCCATCGTGCCGGCCATTGCCACTGCCCCCGCCCTGGTGCTGGTCGGGGTGTACATGACCGCCCCGGTGGCGGCCGTGGAGTGGCGCGAGCTGGACGAGGCGATCCCCGCCTTTCTCGCCATGTTCTGTATCCCGGTGACCTATTCCATCACCCAGGGGATCATCTGGGGATTTCTGGCCTGGACGCTCCTCAAGGTGGCCTTGGGACGGAGCCGCGAGGTGCCGCTCGCCCTGTGGTGCATCGACGGGTTCGCCGTCCTGGCCCTGCTCACGGGCTGAGTCGGGGGGGGATAGGAGATAGGTGCTAGGAATTTGCTTTCGCCGGGCCGGCGGGCAAGGAGGCGGGACGCGACACTTTACTCTTTCACACCGATTCATTCACGGCTGATAAGCCTGAATGTGTCCTCATAAATATTTCTTTTGGGTCCAATGGCGACGATCTCTATTTCCCGGAAAGGAACCGCGACCCGGTAGACAATTCGGTACCTTTTGACGCGCAAACTTCGCAAACCTTCCAGATCGTCTTTGAGCGGCTTTCCCAAGAAAGGATCATTGACAATCATCTCAAGGGCCGACTTGATGTGCCGTTTGATCTTGGGATGCAGTTTCCTCAAAAATGCTGCGGTTTCAACCGGCACACGCAATCGATATTCACCAGCCATCCTTACAACAGTTCCTCAAGTGAATAAAGATCGCTCCTGTTCTTCTTTAAGGCCTTCAATCCTCTTCTGATCTCCTGCATCAGGTCGGCGTCGGAATGTATGGATATGGTCTCCCGCCACCCCTCGAACTCTTCAGGGCTCACCAGGACAGCGACTGGCTTGCCGTTCTTGGTAATAACCACCTCCTGATCGGTCGCCTTGACAGAATCGACCAGGGAGCTGAGCTTCATTTTCGCCTCCGAGACGGAAAGGATATTCATGGACAACCTCCTTCAGTGACACGCCCAGCAATCGAACTAAATATAGGTCAACTATAATTTAGCTCAACTCTATCATGCGCGACTCACATTGTCAATTGTGACGGTCTCGTAACAGTTGACAGGAATTTGCTTTCGCCGGGCCGGCCAGGACCGCGGTCCGGAACGGCCCGGCCAGGGGGGCGGAGCGGCACCTGGCCGTCCATGACCAGGAACGAACCGGAGGGCGGAAACACGCCGTTGGCCACCCTTTCGCATGGGATGGCGGCGAGAGAAGAGCCCCAAATTCCTGTCGCCGTTCTTTCATACCGGGAAAAACCTGATGTAACATCAGAATATGACCGTACTGGAAAGGAACCTCACGGCCCTGCTCCACTATCTCGCCGGAATCGACTCCCGGGAAAAGATGATCCGCTCCCCTCGGATAGGTCAGAATTTCGAATCGTTCGTCATCAAGGAGATCATCAAGGGTGGGCAGGCGACCAGCGCGACGCGCTGGGAATATTTTTATTTCCAAACCAAGCACGGCGCCGAGGTGGATCTGGTTCTGGAGGGCAAATTCGGCCTCCTGCCCATTGAGATAAAATTCTCTACCCACACATCCCCGAAGCAGGTGGCTGCCCGCGCCGCTTCATCGCCGAGCACGACGCGCCCTTCGGCCCCGTGTCAATAACAGCGACGAGATTAGGCCCCTAGGCGAGCAAATCGTCCAGATTCCCGTTGCTCTGATCTGACAGGTGAGGTGATAGGCATTTGCTTTCGCCGTTTTTGGCCGGCCGCGTCGCGGTAGCGAACGGGATCGTCGTACACCTCGCGGCCCTGGTGGGCGAGGCAGGCCGGCGGCATGGCGCGGACCAGGGCAGGAAAATCGGCGAACTCCTCGGCCCGGAACCAAGGCAGCCAGCCGCCCCGAAGGGCGCGATCCGCCTGGTCGGGATTGCTGGAGTGGCCGGTTATGGGAGGATCTTGGGCCATTAGCCCGGCGGTGCCCGGGGGCAAGGTGACAGGAAGTTTTCACTGAACGGGACTTGACACCTGCAAGGTTATGGGGCGATATCCGCCAGCCGCTCTTGCTTCCGGTAAACCGTTCCTTGGAACAGGGCCACCAGATCGCCTGTTTGGTTGCGCACCCGCACCTCGTAGGTGGCGAGCCGGTGGCTGCGGCCTATCTCGACCGCTTCAGCGGTAAGCGTTTCGCCAGCCCGGCTGGGCTTGAGATAGGAAATGGTGGCGTTGATGCCCACGGCCACGGTGCCATGCGAGTTGGAGGCTGCGGCAAAGGCGAAATCGGCCAGGGTGAACAGAGTGCCGCCGTGGGCGATGTCCACGCCGTTGAGGTGCTTATCGCTCAGCGTTACCCGCGCCGTGGCCTTGCCGGATCCCACGCTCTCCAGTTCGATTCCCAGCAGGGCGGCCAGCCGGTCGCGGGTGAAAAAGGCTTTGAGTTCTTCTTCCTGCATGATTGATTAAGGCTCCGCATCAGCCCGTCGCCAAGAAGAACGGGCTGGTTGGTTGTTGTGTTGTGGACGGTGGCTGGGCGCGGCATCTGTTGTCAACAGATGCGCGGCAGCAGCTCGCCCGCTGGAACGGCCACGATTTGCCGGCCGCCAAAGGGCGTGCGTCTGAGGAGTTTGCCAGGATGCTCGGCGCACACCGCGCCGATGCAGGCCGCGTGCCTGCCTTGCGGATGCGCGTGGCAGGCGGCGAGCACGGCGTCCGCCGTCTCCGGCGTCACCACGGCCACCAGCACCCCTTCGTTGGCCACGAAGAGCGGGTCGAGGCCCAGGATGTCGCAGGCGGCCTGGACGTCCGGCGGCACGGGAAGCCGTTGTTCGGTGATCTCCATGCCAAGGGAAGCGGCGCGGCCGAACTCGGCCAGCACTGCGCCAAGACCGCCGCGGGTGGCGTCGCGCATGGCGTGGAGGCCGCTGCCTGCGGCGCGCAGGATATCGACGGCCAGCCCGGCCAGGGGCGCGGTGTCGCTGGCGATCTCCGAGGCAAAGGAGAGCTGGCCGCGGGCGAGCATCACGGCCATGCCATGACTGCCGATCGGACCAGAGACGATGAGGCGGTCGCCGGCCTGGATGCGGTGCGCGCCCAGATCCACGCCCTCCGGCACCACGCCGATCCCAGCGGTATTGATGAACAGGCCGTCGCAGCCGCCGCGTCCCACCACCTTGGTGTCGCCGGTCACGATCGTTACCCCGGCGTTGTCCGCGGCCTGGCGCATGCTGGCGCAGATCTCTTCGAGTTCGGCCAGGGAAAAGCCCTCTTCCAGCACAAACCCCACGCTCAACCAGCGGGGACGGGCCCCCATCATGGCGAGATCGTTCACCGTGCCGTTCACCGCCAACTCGCCGATGTTGCCGCCAGGGAAAAAACGCGGTTGGACAACAAAGGTGTCGGTGGAAAAGGCCAGCCGGCCGCTGGTGGCGGGCAGGGTGGCCGCGTCTTCCAGCCGGTCGAGGGCCGGATTGCTGAAGTGGCGGCGCACGAGGCGCTCGATGAGTTCGGCGCTCAGCCGGCCGCCGCTTCCGTGCGCCAGGGTGATGCGGCCGTTGCCGGCGGCGGCTCCTGGCAGGGGGCAAGAAGGAGGGGGCTTGGCGCGGTTCATGGCTGGGATCTCCGGTAAAGGTAGTAGGCGGCGCAGGCGCCTTCGCTGGAGACCATTGTCGCGCCGAGCGGCTGTTCCGGAGTGCACGGATCGCCAAAGGCCGGGCATTCGTCCGGCCGGATGACGCCCTGCAGCACCTTGCCGGCGCGGCAGGAGGAGGATTCGGGCGCTGTGATGCCCTGCAGGCCAAACCGTTGCGCCGCATCAAAGGCCTGGTATTCCGGCCGCAGGCCGAGGCCGCTTTGCGGGATGAGGCCAAGGCCGCGCCAAGTCTGGTCGATGGGTTGGAAGACCTGCTCCACCGCCCGCCATGCATGGGGATTGCCGTGGCGCCGCACCGAGCGGGGATAGGCGTTGGCGACCCCTGTCTCCCCGGCCTCCAGCATGGTGACCAGCCGGAGGAGGCCATCGAGAATGTCGTTTGGCTCCAAGCCGGCGACTACGATGGGCACCTGGAACTCTTGGGCCAGGGGCTCGTAAGCGGCGAATCCTGTCACCGTGCAGACATGGCCGGCGGCGAGCAGGCCGTCGAGCTGTACTTCTCCGCTGGCAAGCAAGGCGCGGAGCACCGGCGGCACCATGACCTGGGAGACGAGGAGGGAAAAGTTGGCCAGTCCCTCCCGCGCCGCTGTCAGTACGGCCATTGCGTTGGCCGGCGCCGTGGTCTCGAAGCCGATGGCGAAGAAGACCACCTGTCGGCCGGGATTGTCCCGCGCCAGGGCCACGGCCTCGAGGGGGGAATAGACGGCGCGCACCGCGCCGCCCGCGGCGCGCACGGCCAAGAGATCGCTGGAAGAACCCGGCACCCGCAGCATATCGCCAAAACTGGCGAGGATCACATCCGGCCGTCCGGCCAGGGCCAAGGCGCGGTCAATGGTCGCCACCGGCGTGACGCATACAGGGCAGCCAGGGCCGTGGATCATGGAGATCCCTGCCGGCAACGCCTGGTCGATACCGTTTTTGACAATGGCGTGTGTCTGGCCGCCGCATACTTCCATGATGCGCCACGGCCGGGAAGCCACACGGCCGATGGCGGCGAGCAGGCCGCGGCCGTAGTTGGGATCGCGGTATTCGTCGAGGTGCGGGATGGGCGACATGGTTTGGCTCCAGGAGCGGGCGGTCAGCGGCGTTCGTGATGGTCGTCGTCCGTAACGTGCTTCTTGGGGCGTTCCGGCGTCTCCAGGGCCTGGAGTACGGTATCGGCTTCTGGGATCTCCATTCCAGCCCGCCGGGCCTCCTCCACGTACTCGCGCCAGGCGGCCAGGCGCTCGGCCGCCTCGGCCTCGTCCAGGATCGAGATGGCGAACCCTGCGTGGACGATCACAAAGTCGCCGACCTTGGCCTCTGGCAGATATGCCAAACAGACCCTGTTGCGGACAGGACCGTAGGCCACCTCGGCCATGCGCAAGCCTCCCTCGTCGGTGATCGTGGCTACCTGGCCTGGGATGGCGAGACACATGGCGTATGGCTCCTCCTTGGTGTTTCCGGCAGGTATCTGGTCACAGGGTATCCCATCTGCAGCGTCAGTGGCGCATCCGTGTGTCGCGCACAGCCCGTTGTGCAACGGGCTGCTAACCGGCCGCCCGCAACCGCGCCGTTACCGCCTGCCCCAGGCCAAGCCCGCCATCACCGGGCGGCAGGAATTGGTGGCGGGCGACCCGCAGGCCGCGTTCGGCGAGCTCGCGGCGCACGAGATGGAAGAGATGCGGGTTGGCCCAGCAGCCGCCGGACAGGACCACGATATCGAGCCCCTCGTCGGCCGCCACCTGAGCAGCGGCGCTGGCCAGGAGATGGGCGAGCGAGGCGTGGAAGCGGCCGCTGATCCTCTCGGCCCCGACGCCGGCTTGCATGTCGCCGGCCATGCCGGCCAGGAGCGGGCCGGTATCGAGCACCAGTATACCGTCCTTTTCCTCCAGGCGCACCGGGTAAAGATGGTCGGCGGGCAGGGTCAGGGCGGCCGACAGGCGCATGGGCGCTTCTCCGTCAAAGGAGGCGCGCAGACAGCGGCCGGTGATGGCGGCGGCCGCGTCGAACAACCGGCCACAGCTCGTGGTGAGCGGCGCGTTGATGCCTGCGGCCAGGGCCTGGGCCAGCATCTGCCAGGGATAGGTCTGCAGATGCGCGGGCAGCAGGCTGGGTTCCGCCACTTGCAAAAGAAAGCCGATGCCGGTGCGCCAGGGCTCGCGGATCGCCCGCTCGCCGCCCACCAGGCGCAGGGGCCGCAGATGGCCGCGCCGCGCCGTGTGCCGCGCGTCGCCCACCAGGATTTCGCCGCCCCATATCGTGTTGTCCAGGCCGTAGCCCGTGCCGTCGAGGATCAGCCCCACCGCTGGCCCGCTGAGCCGGTTTTCGGCCAGGCAGGCGGCAAAGTGGGCGTGATGGTGCTGCACCTCCACAACGGTGCGGCCGCAGGCCGCGGCCCATTGACGGGTCAGATAGTCGGGATGCGGGTCGCAGGCCACGATTTCCGGCCGCACCCCCAGGAGATGCTCCATGTGGGCGATCGCCTTGGCAAAGGCCGCAAGGCCGGCTGGCGTGTCCACGTCGCCCACGTGCGGTCCGGCAAAGGCGAGGTCATGGCGCAAGGTGCAGGCCGCGTTTTTCATGTCGCCGCCTGTGGCGAGCACCGGCGGGCCAAGGGAAGCCGGACCGGCGAGGGGCAGGGGGGCCGGCGTCCATCCCCGGCCGCGGCGCAGGGGGACGACCCCCTGGCCAAGCTGGATCTCCACCGAATCGTCGCACGGGAGCACGATGTCGCGGTCGTGGGCCAGAATGGCGTCGGCCAGCGGGGAGAGGCGCTGCATCGCCTCGTCGTTGCTGGTGACGATGGGTTCACCGCTGCGGTTGCCGCTGGTCATGACCAGGATGTCCGGTCCGTCGGCCAGGATGAGATGGTGGAGCGGCGTGTACGGCAGCATGATCCCCAGCCGGTCCAGTCCTGGGGCCACGGCGGCGGCGAGGCGATCGGCGGCGGCGAGGCGTTCCAAGAGCACGATGGGCGCCCGCCACGAGCAGAGCGCCGCTTCTTCCTGGGGGGAAAGGCGGCAGATACGGCGGGCGGTGGCAAGGTCGCGGACCATGAGGGCAAAGGGCTTGCTCGGCCGGCGTTTACGCCGCCGCAGACGGTGCACGGCCATTGCATTGGCCGCGTCCACGGCGAGGTGGAAGCCGCCGATGCCCTTGATGGCCACGATGTTTCCGGCCCGCAGCTCGTGGCGCGCGCCGGCCAGGGCCGCCTCGCGCCGGGCAAGGAGAGCGCCCGTAGGGGCCAGCAGCACGAGTGCCGGCCCGCAGGCCGGGCAGGCGTTGGGCTGGGCGTGGAAGCGGCGGTCTGCCGGATCCTCGTATTCCTGTCGGCAGGCCGCGCACATGGTGAAGGAGCGCATGGTGGTCGCCGGCCGGTCGTACGGCAGGGATTCGATAATGGTAAACCGCGGGCCGCAGTTGGTGCAGTTGATGAAGGGATAGCGGTGCCGGCGGTCGCCGGCGGCGAACAGTTCGCGGCGGCAATCGGCGCACAGGGCGATGTCGGGACTGGCCAGGGCGGTGGCCGCGTGGCCGGCGGTCGAGGGGTGGATGACAAAAGAGCGTTCAGCGCCCGGCCGGACCCGCTCTGTGTGCAGGGCCAGGATACGGGCCGCCGGCGGTGGCGAGGCCGCAAGTTCGTCCTGAAAGCGGGCCAGCGTCCCGGCCGGCCCCTGCACTTCGATCTCCACGCCTGCTGGCGTGTTGCGCACAAAGCCGCTGAGCCCGAGGCGGGTGGCCAGGCGATAGACGTGTGGCCGGAAGCCCACGCCCTGGACAAAACCTTGCACCTCGATACGCAGCCGTGCGTTCTCCCCGTGGCGCGGGCGCGGCAAGGCGTGGCTCGCGGTGCGTTTTACGCCAGCCCGGAAAGCCATTGCAGCCAGGCGTCGAATCCCTCGCCGGTGCGGGCCGACAGCTCGATGCAGGTGATGTGCGGGTTCACCGCCCGGGCGAGTTGCCGGCAGCGGCCGGGATCAAAGTCCACGTAGGGGAGCAGGTCGGTCTTGTTGATCAGGCAGAGCCGGGCGGCCCGGAACATGTAGGGGTATTTTTCCGGCTTGTCGTCACCCTCGGTTACGCTGATGATGACCACCTTGGCCTGCTCGCCGAGATCGAACATGGCCGGGCACACGAGGTTGCCGACGTTCTCGATGAACAGCAGGCCGCCTGGAAGGGGATCGAGCCGCTCCACGGCCCGGGCCACCATGCCGGCCTCCAGATGGCAGCCGCTGCCCGTGTTGATCTGTACCGCTGTTGCGCCGGCCCGCTCGATCCGCTCGGCGTCGTTGCGCGTCTGCTGGTCACCCTCGATGACATATACCGGCCGGCGGCCGGCCAGGTGGCGGATGGTCCGCTCCAGGATCGATGTCTTGCCCGCCCCTGGCGAGCTCATCAGGTTGAGGGCCGTGAGCCGCTGGCGGCGAAACGCCTCCCGGTTGTGGCGGGCCGTCTCGTCGTTGGCCGCAGTGGCCGCCGCCTCCACCAAGAGACGGCGGGAGGCGTACCCGTCCCCTGGATCACCCGTATGCGGGGTGTCGTCGGGATGATGCGGGTGGCAACCGCAGTCGGTGCACATGATGGATCCTTGGTTGCTGGTCTGCGAGGCTGCGACTTCGGCGTTCGAAGAGGCAGTCCTGTGATCACTTTTACGTTTGCGCCGCCGCTTGTTGGCTCACGCTACCTCAATGGCGCGCAGGCAGAGACGGTCTCCACCGCTGATTTCGAGCGCCGCCGCGCCGCAGGCCGGGCAGGTGATGGTGAACCGGGCCAGCCGGCAGGTGACGCGGCATGCGCTGCATACACCCTTGGCCGGCTCCTCGATGATCACGAGTCGCGCCCCTTGGGCCAGGGTGTCGCGGCAGGCGGCCTCAAAGCCAAAGGCCAGGGCCTCGCGCATCACTCCGGCCAGGGCCCCCACCTCGACCTCCAGGGCGGTGATGCGGCTCGCCCCTTCCTCTTGCGCCCGCTGGCAGGCCAGATCCACCAGCGAACATGCCAAGCTCAACTCATGCATGTCCGGTATTGTAGCACGGCAAGCTTGACTTCGGGCCCCTCAATTTTCCGCGGCAAAGAGCGGCAGGTGTTTGGCCGCCATCTTGAAAAGGAACACGCCCAGGGCCACGATGCCAAGAGTGATGAGCAGCTCGGGCAAGGTAGGCAGGTAGGAGCCGCCCCGGAATTCAGCGTACTCCTCCATGCTGAACAGACAGACGTTGAGCCGGTTGAGGAGCACGCCGCCGATGACCAGCACGTTGACCACGAGGAGCGAAAGGCGGTCCAGATGGGTGCCGGCAAAGGTGAGCACGGCGAGCGGCATCACCACGCCGATGAGCATCTCGGCCAGGTACATGTTGCCGGCCAGGCTGCCGTCCAGGGCTGCGCCAATGCCAGCGTTCTTGATGAGGAAAAAAAGCTTGAGAACGAGGTAGACGGCCAAGGTGTTGCGCAGGCCGGCCGCCAGGCCGGTAAAGATTTCGCCTGGGATGCGGTGGTTGAAGGCCCAAGAGCTGAACATCGCCTCCATGCTCACCATTGCCAGGCCCATAGCGATGGCCGAGACCAGGAAAAGATAAGGCAGAAACTGGGTGTACCACAGAGGCGACATGCGGGGGCCGGTGATCAAAAAGACCGCGCCCAAGGATGCCTGGTGCAGGGTGGAGAGCATGACGCCAAAGATGACCGCTCCCACCATCAGCTTTTTGAGCACGGCCAGCGTGCGTTGCCAGCCGAGTTTTTCCAAGAGCATGGGCGACGATTCGATGCCCAAGGTGGTGGTGTAGAGGATGACATGGATCGCCACCACCCACATCACCGAATGGACCTGCCACATGACCATCGGATGCCAGAGGCGCAAGGGATGGCCGATATCGAGAAACAGGGCGACCACGGCCATGAGGTAGCCGAGAAAGGCGGTGAGGATGGCCGGCCTGCCAATGGGCTTGTATTTCTTCCAGTTAAAGATGTAGATGGCACAGGCGATGATGAATCCGCCAGCGGCCATCGCCACTCCGCCCAACACGTCGAAGGCGAGCCAGAAGCCCCAGGGATACACGTCGTTCATGCCCGAGGCGGCGCCGAGGCCGTAAAGGAGCCGGTAGGTCATGGCGGCAAGGCCCACCAGCATGAGGACGAAAAGGATCACTGTATGCGGGGTCCACATCTTGATGTCGTGCTGTTGCCCGTTCATCTTCCTGTCTCCTTGCTCAGCCCGTTGCCTGGACCGTTGTATGCTCCTGAGGCTCCCGTTCGTTGCGCCAGAAAAAGCGCGGCCCTCCCGTTAGCGGCTCTGTCCGTGGTCGTGCTTGCGCCCCGTGGGCGGCAAGCTCGGCAATGACCCGGCGCATGGCCTCTGGCACGGCGCGGGCCACTGGGGGCGAAAGATCGACCCCTGGATCGAGGACCGCCGGCTCGATGCCCACCAGAACCACCCGCTTGGGCGTCTCGCCAGTGAGCAAGGCGGCGGCTAGGAGGTCGGAAAGCCCCAGTTGGTGGGGCGAGATGCGGGAGGAGAGCCGCGCCCCTACCTGCTGGTCGCGAAAGACCGTCACCGTGCCCGGAGGCGCGCCGGATTGCATGGCGTCGATGAAGAGGCACAGTTCCCGGCCCGTCACATGCCGCAACAGCTCAATGCCAGACGTGCCGCCGTCCAGCAGTTCGGTATCAGGACCGAACCGGTAGTGGCGGGCCAGTTCGGCCAGCACGTGCAGCCCTACCCCTTCGTCGCGCAACAAGACGTTGCCCACTCCAACCACCAGGATGGCCGGCCGCCGCCCTGGGCCGTCGTGCCTGTCCCTTGACCTGTGGCCTTTGTGTTGGCCTGTCGCTTTCACAGCGCCCGCACCTGCACCAGCTCGCCGCCAGCGGGGTCAAACAGATGGATGGCGCACGCCAGGCATGGATCAAAGGAATGGATGGTGCGCAGGACCTCCAGGGGCTGTTCTGGATCGGCCAGCGGCGTGCCGACCAGCGCCGCCTCGTAAGGGCCGGGCGCATCGTTGTGATTGCGCGGCCCGGCGTTCCAGGTGGAGGGCACCACGGCCTGGTAGTTCTTGACCTTGCCGTTGTCGATGACGATCCAGTGGGAGAGAATGCCCCGCGGGGCCTCGTGGAAACCGAATCCCTGCACCGTGCCGCTGGGCATGGATGGCGGGTTGAAGGTGCTGGTGTCGCCCGACTCGATGTTGGCCACCAGGGACCGCCACTGGTGGGCCAGCGTGTCGTTGAGCACGGCGCAGCGGACCACCCGGGCCGCGATCCGGCCGATGGTCGAGTGCAGGGCTGGGACGCCCACCTTGGTTTTGGCCAGAGTGGACACCGTGTCGAGGACCTGGTGCACGTACTTCTTGGTCGGCTCGTGGCCAGCGGCGTACATACACAGCACGTTGGCCAGGGGGCCCACCTGGGCGGGCTCGTCCTTGAAGGTTGGCGACTTGACCCACGAGTACTTGCCATCGTCCTGGAAATCGGTGTAGCGGGGCACGGTTTCCTCCTCGTAGGGATGGCGGTGCCAGTCGCCGTCGTACCAGGAGTGTTTGATCGATTCCTGGACGTTTTTTTCAAAAAACGGATCGTCGAACGAGGTGATGGCGGTAAAGGCCCCCACATCACCGGCCGGGATGTAGCCGCCGGGGAGGAAGAACTCTGTTCCCTGTTCGTCCATTGGCATGTCCGGCGCGGAAAGGTAGTTGGTCACCCCGGTGCCATGCGCGGTCCAGTCGGCGTAGAAGGCGCCTACCGCGGCCACATCCACCAGGGCCACCTTCTTGACAAAGGCGTCGGCCTTGTCGAGCAGGGTGCGGATGTGGTACAGCCGTTCCATGTTCAGGGTGTCCGGGCTGTCCAGGTTGATGGGATTGGCCACGCCGCCCACGGCCACGTTTTGGATGTGGGGCGTTTTGCCGCCCAGCAGGGCCACCACCTTGTTGATCTCCCGCTGGTACTCCAGGGCCTGGAGGTAATGGGTGGCCGCCAGCAGGTTGACCTCTGGCGGCAGCTTCATGGCCGGATGGCCCCAGTACCCTGAGCCGAAAACGCCAAGTTGGCCTGAGTTGACCAGGGCTTGGAGCCGCTCCTGGGTGGCCTTCATCTCCTCGTAGGTGTTGCGGTGCCAGTCGGAGAGGCTCTGGGCCAAGCGGGCCGCGGCCCGCGGATCGGCTGACAAGGCGGAAACGATATCCACCCAGTCCAGGGCGCAGAGATGGTAGAAGTGGACGATGTGATCGTGCACCGCATGGGCGCCCATGATCATGTTGCGGATGTACTGGGCGTTTTTCGGCACCTCGAGGTTGAGGGCGTTTTCCACTGTACGCACTGAGACCAGTGCGTGCACCGACGTTCACACGCCGCAGAACCGCTGGGTGTACAGCCATGCCTCCAGAGGATCGCGGCCCTGGAGGATCAGCTCGAATCCCCGCCACATCTGGCCCGAGGACCACGCCTTTGTCACTGCGCCGTCGCGGACCTCGCAGTCGATACGCAGGTGGCCCTCGATTCGGGTTACCGGGTCGATGGTGATGCGCCGCGCCATGTGTCTTCCTCCAGTGGTGAGTTCGTTCAGTCGCGTTCCCTGGTCAACCGGTGGATCGCTGTGCCAGCGGCCAAGAGCAGGCCGATGAGCACCGGCACTTTCTTGATATAGGCCCAGGTGAACTGCGGATAGGGTACGTTGTCGATACGGGGATTGAAGCCGAGCAGGTCGAAGTCCACGCCGGCAAGGAGCAGGCACTGGGTGCCGCCCGCCTCTTCCATGCCGTAGATGCGCTGGACGTAGGTGCCGCTCTTGCGGGTGGAGAACATGCCCGCGCCAAGACGGCCAACGGGGAACCGGTACTCCGTGCCAGGCGGCAGGCGCAGCCGGCGTTCAGCCTCGCGCCGCAGTTCGGCCACCGGCCCGAAGAGAGAGGCGCCGGTGGGGCATGCCTCACAGCAGCCGGCGTAGCCGCCGCTTGCGTACCGGTGCCGGCACAGCTCGCACTTGACGATCCGCGGGCTGGTGCTCGACCATTCGAATTTGGGAACGCCAAAAGGGCAGGCCATCATGCAGTAGCGGCAGCCGATGCACCGCTCGGGATCATAGGTCACAACCCCGGTGCGGCGGTCCTTGTCCAGGGCCCGTACCGGGCAGACCGAGGCGCAGGCCGGCTCCAGGCAGTGCATGCACTGCCGTTTGACGAACGAGTAGCCATCCTCTGCCTGATCCTTGTGCACGCCGGCGCCCTGGCGGTACACCTTGATGATGTTGAGCGTGCGGGCCGACAGATCTGACGGCGCGTCGTGCGCCTGGTCGCCCGGCCGGAATTCGTAGGGAATCGAGCCGTCTGGCTGATAGAGCGGCGCGCCCGGCACGCTGTTGACCTGCTTGCAGCGTGTCATGCACGCCTTGCAGCCGATACACAGGGTCGCGTCGTACAAGATGCCAACGGCCTCGGGCGGCAGGGCTGGGGCGGCCCGCGCTGGGGCAGGGGAGCCGGCTATTGCCAGCAGGCCGGCGCTGGCGGTGAGCTTGAGAAACGTCCGTCGATTGGCTGCCATGATT
>WFOD01000046.1 GCA_015488275.1 Deltaproteobacteria bacterium | reverse complement strand
GGATGCGCCTCCACGAGGACTTTTTGCGATGCCATCAGATACGGCCGAGGAGGATTGATGCGTGGTCTTGCGTTGGTTGTGCCGGCGGTTGTCTTGCTGTCGTTTCTTGTCCTGGCGGCAGCGGCGGCGGCCATTGACCAGCCATTGCCCACGGTTGCCGCGCATGGCGATAGAGGAGGAGGGCTCCAGGAGAGCGGCGCGCCCTTGGTCCGCCGGCTGGTGATCACCGGCAACCGGGCGGTGGCCACGAAAGAGTTGGCGGCCGTGCTGCGGCTACGGCCGGCTGGCTGGTTCCGCCGGCCGCCGGCGTTCGACCCCGCCGTGCTCGAGGAGGATCTGGCCCGCATCCAGGAGTTGTACCGCCGCCGTGGCTACTATGAGGTGGCCATTGGCACAGAGGTGGCCGATCGCAACGGGCGGGTGGATATCGTCTTGACCGTGCGGGAGGGGGAGCCGGTGCGGGTGGCGGAGCTCGTTGGCCGCTGCGAGGATTGCCCGGATTGGCTGCGCAGGGCGGATGGCGATCCCAGGGCTCCCGTGGCCCTTGAGCGCCTGCTGCCCGATCCGCCCTTGCGGCAGGGCGATATTTTTGCCATCGACGCCTACGAGGCCATGAAGCGGGGGCTTGTGCGCGCCCTGGCCGATCTGGGCTACGCCAAGGCCACGGTCCACGGAAAGGCCCAGGTCTTCCGCCTAGAGCGGCAGGTGGACGTGCGCTTCGACCTGCGGGCCGGCCGGCGTTACCGCCTGGGGACGATCTCGGTGTTGGGTAACGAGCGTTTGGCCGATACGCTCGTGCTGCGCGAGCTTTTTCTCCGGCCAGGGGAGGCGTTTTCCTTTTCCCGCATCGTGGAGGATGAAAAGCGCCTGCGCCAGCTCGATCTCTTTCGGCGGGTGGCGATCCGGCCGGATTGGCCGCAGGCCACGCAAGAGATGGTGCCCCTGCGGGTGCAGGTGGAGGAGAAGCCGCCCCGCGGCATCAAACTTGGGGTGGGATACGGCACTGAGGAGGGGGCCCGGGGGCTGGCTGAACTCAGGTGGCGCAACTTTCTTGACCGCGGCTACACCGCCTCGATGGAGGGCCGGCTCTCCTCCCTGGGGCACCGGTTCCGGCTGCTGTTTGAAAATCCCTGGCTTTTCGGCCGCCGGAACCTGCGGTTTTCCGCCGAGTTCGGCAGCCGGCTGCAAAACTACGAATCGTTCCGCAACCGGCAGTACTACGCGCGCCTTGCCGTGCGCCGTCCGTGGCGGCGGCTGTGGACAGTGCATTTGGCCCAGAATCTGGAAAGCAACGAGACCTCTGACGTGGACCCGGCCACCATGACCGCCGCGGTCCAGCGCTTCGGCCGGGTGGAGGAGGAGAGCTTCACGGTGACGTCCCTGGAGGCGGGAGTGTTGTTCCGCCGGTTGGACGACCCGTTGGATCCCTTGCGCGGCGAAACGTTGGATTACCGGGTGGAGAGCGGCCTTGGCATTTTTGGCGGCGAGTTCGAATTCGTGCGCCAGGAACTCTCGGCCCGCCTTTTCCGGCCGTTGTTCGCCGGGTTGAGCATGGTGGGCCGGATGCGGCTCGGCAGCGTTGATCCCTTCAAACAGGGGGACTACGTACCGATCTCCAAGCGATTTTTTGCTGGCGGCGCCCGCTCCTTGCGGGGCTATGCCTTTCAGGACGTGGGCGATAAGGACGCCAACGGCAACCCCTTGGGCGGCCTCGCCCTGTTCGAGGCGAGCGCTGAGCTGCGCCTCCGCCTCAGTGAACGGATCCGCGGCGTGCTCTTTCTTGACAGCGGCAACGTCTTTCCCGAACCTTACCGGGTGGACGGCAGCGATCTCCGGTACGGCGCGGGAGTGGGGATCCGCTACCGCACCCCCATTGGCCCGGTAAGCGTGGATCTGGGCTACAAGCTCAACCCCGCGGCCAGCAGTGAGAGCCGGCTGCGGCTGCACGTCAACTTGGGGCGCTCGTTTTGATTTTGAGGACGGTTCTTTTCCGGTCCCTGAAAGCCATGACAGGGCGGCCACGGACACGCTCCCAGTACGCTGCGCGGGCTTCTTTCTTGCCTCTGGAGCACCCTGTAACCAGACAGAGCCGGTCTGCGGGGCTGCGACTTCGGCTCCCGAATGGCCCCCCTGACCAGTTACCCTTTGTTTGCCGGAGCCGCGGCCCTGTGGAAACCACCCCTTTTTCCTGCCTGCTATTGATTATTCACGCTGGATTAGCTATAACAGGCTTGCCCCTTTTCCCGAAAATCGGGACGGCAGACAACGCAACAATATCCACACATAAAAAAAGACCTCCGCGCGGGTCGAGGAAGGAGAATGCACGATGGGAAAGCATGACGAGGCTCTCATTCTGTGGTTCGAGGAAATCGGCATTGAAGACGTGCCGCTTGTTGGCGGCAAGAACGCCTCCCTGGGCGAGATGTACCGCAAGCTGACCGACAAGGGCGTGGCCGTGCCGCACGGCTTTGCCATTACGGCCACGGCGTATAAGTATCTGCTCAAAGAGGCGGGCATCGCCCAGGCCATTGAGGAGGCCCTCGCCGGTCTCGATACCCACGATCTGCGCAACCTGCAGGAACGGGGCCGTAAGGCGCGGGAGATCATCCGCAACGCCGAATTCCCTGCCGATCTGCGCGAGGCCATCCTTGCCGCCTACAAGAAGATGGAGGAAGAGTACGGCGAGAACGTTGATGTGGCCGTCCGGTCGTCGGCCACGGCCGAAGACCTGCCCGACGCCTCTTTTGCTGGCCAGCAGGAGACCTATCTGAACATCCGCGGCGCCGACGCCCTGATCGACGCCTGCAAGCGTTGCTTTGCCAGTCTGTTCACCGATCGCGCCATCTCCTACCGGCACGACAAAGGATTCGGCCAGTTCGACGTCTACCTCTCCATCGTGGTGCAGAAGATGGTCCGTAGCGACTCGGCCTGCTCGGGCGTCATGTTCTCCATTGATACGGAAAGCGGCTTTGAGGACGCGGTGTTCATCACCGGCGCTTGGGGCTTGGGTGAAAACGTCGTTCAGGGAGCGGTGAATCCGGACGAGTACTACGTGTTCAAGCCGACACTCAAAGAGGGCAAGCGGCCCATCGTGGGCAAACGGGTGGGGTCCAAAGAGATCAAGATGATCTACAACGACGATCCCAATGCCGAGGAGCCGGTGAAAAACATCGACACCACGGCTGAGGAGCGCGGCCGGTACGTGATCAGCGATGACGAAATCCTCCAGCTCGCCCGGTGGGCCTGCATCATTGAGGAGCACTACGGCAAGGCGATGGACATCGAATGGGCCAAGGACGGCGACGGCGAGAGCGTAGGCACGGGCAACCTGTTCATCGTCCAGGCGCGGCCCGAGACGGTGCACAGCCAGGCGTCGAAGAAGACGATGGAGACCTATGTGCTCAAGGAGACCGGCAACCTGCTCGCCACCGGCCAGGCCGTGGGCAGCAAGATCGGCCAGGGCGAGGCCAACGTGATCATGGACGTGGCCGATATCCACGATTTCAAGGCGGGCCAGGTCCTGGTCACCGACATGACCGATCCCGACTGGGAGCCGATCATGAAGATCGCCTCGGCCATTGTCACCAACCGGGGCGGCCGCACCTGCCATGCGGCGATCATCTCGCGTGAACTCGGCATTCCGTGCGTTATTGGCACGGAAAACGGCACCGAGAAGATCAAAACCGGCCAGGAAGTCACCGTATCGTGCGCCGAGGGCGAAACCGGCAACATCTACGAGGGCCTGCTCAAGTTTGAGGTCGAGACCCTGGACCTCGACAACATCCCGGCCACCCGCACCAAGATCATGATGAACGTCGGCATCCCGGAAAAGGCCTTTTCCGAGTGCCAAATCCCCAACGACGGCGTGGGGCTCGCCCGCGAGGAGTTCATTATCAACTCGCACATCGGCATCCATCCGTTGGCTCTCTATAATTTCGAGGAGCTGAAAAAGCAGGCCGAGGCGGGCGACCAGGAGGTGGCGGCCATCGTTGCCGAGATCGAGGCCCGCACCAGCGCCTATCCTGACGACAAAAAACAGTTCTTCATCGACAAGTTGGCCGAAGGCGTGGGCCGCATCGGCGCAGGGTTCTATCCCAAGGACGTGATCGTCCGCCTTTCCGACTTCAAGTCCAACGAGTACGCCAATCTCATCGGCGGCCAGCTTTACGAGCCCGAGGAATCCAACCCGATGATCGGCTGGCGGGGGGCCTCCCGTTATTACGATGCCAAGTACAAGCCCGCCTTTGAGCTGGAGTGCAAGGCGCTGCTCAAGGCGCGCAACGAGATGGGGCTGACCAACATCAAGCTGATGGTGCCCTTCTGCCGCACACCGGAAGAAGGCCGCAAGGTCATCGAGGTGATGCGCGAGTTCGGTCTGGTGCAGGGCGAGAACGGCCTTGAGGTATACGTGATGTGCGAGATTCCCTCCAACGTCATTGCGGCCGAGGCCTTCGCCGACGTGTTCGACGGGTTTTCCATCGGCTCGAACGACCTCACCCAGCTCACCCTGGGCCTGGACCGCGACTCCGATCTCGTGGCCCACATCTACGACGAGCGCAACGAGGCGGTGAAGACCATGATCCGGATGGTGATCGAGACCGCCAAGCGCCGCGGCCGCAAGATCGGCATTTGCGGCCAGGCGCCGTCTGATTTCCCTGAGTTCGCCACCTTCCTGGTCGAGTGCGGGATTGACTCCATGAGCCTGATCTCGGATACGGTGATCAAGACGCGGTTGGCCGTGGCGGAAAAGGAGAAGGAGCTCGGGGTCGCGCCCTGACCGTAGCGGTCCGTTGCCAAACGGGCTGTTGGCGGCGCAGCCGCTGGCAGCGCTCTCCATCCGGCACAGAGGCGCGGCGCGCTGCCGCCTGCCCCCTGTTGGCCGGAGGAAAGAAACGGCGTCCAGAACGGACGCCGTTTCTTTATTGGGGCGCGCGCTCTGCGGCGGGGGCAGGGGGCGTCAGAGCGGGGTACAGCGAGTGACGCGAAACGCAGCCAACAACCGCGCAGTAAGGATGAGCGGCCGTGGGGACGGAGGCGCGCACGGAAGGTTGTGGGAGGGGCTCGGTGTTCAGGAGGACGGTGACAGCCAACGCTAATTGTTTGGACGTTTATACGTGCCGATGAGCGTGGCCTGGGCAAGGAGATGGCCCTGCATCCATTTCTTGACCGCAGCCTTGTCCAATGGCGGGGTTTGCGGCAGGGTTATATCCAGGGCGTAAAGCTTGAAAAAATATCGGTGCCGGCCAATGGGGGGGCAGGGGCCGCCATAGCCCAGTCGCTGCCAATCGTTTTTTCCCTGGCGTCCTGGTTCTGGCAACAGGCGCGCATCTTCAGCAAGTTCTGTGCTGTTGGGAGGCAGGTTGTAGACCACCCAGTGGACCCAGGTCATCCGTGGAGCCTGGGGATCGGGGGCATCCGGATCCTCGACGATGAGCGCCAGCGATCGGGTGCCTGGTGGCACGTTGCGCCAGGCAAGAGGTGGAGAGATATTGGCGCCGTCGCAGGTGTAACGTGCTGGAATCGGGCCATTGGCACGAAAGGCGGCAGAGGAGAGCGTCAACGCCGCCTCCCCGGCCTTCGCCTCCAACCCCACTCCCCACCCCCTGATGACGAGACAAAGAAAGGCTAGCAGGCCGGCGAAAAGCGTGGCCGGTCGTCTCGTTGGCGGTTTACCTCCAGTTCCCATCATTAGGCGTCCGTTCGTTAGTTTGCTTCATCAAAGGCTGGCACGGTGTACACCTGACCGTTGTGGATGATGGTCACCATTGAGTAGTTGATTGCCGGGGTCTGCCATTCCTTGCCACGGTCGTAGCGCAAGAAATTCTTCCCCAAATCCCACATGGTGGAGTAGCCAGGCACCGGTGACGGCCGCCTGTCCCGCCGGTAATAGCGGGTGCCGGGACGGTGATAGTCTCCGTAGAAAAGGTTGAACGATCCCTTGCCAGGGGCGGTGTCCCACCATTCTGGCCGGACGGTCGGCCGGGCGTGATAGGGAACTGGCGCATGACAGGCGAAACAGGCGCCAAAATGCTTGATCGCGCCTTGAGTATTGTAGTCGTGTATGGGCGGATTGCCAGGACGATAGACAAAGCCGTTCTCGTCGATGTGGCACTGCCGGCACGCCGCTTGCGGGGGCACGTCGCTTGCCGACGCCGGAGGCACATGGCAGTTGATACACCAGCCCGTTTGCGCGGCCAGGGTTTGGTGGTGAAAGAGCATGGGCGGCCCGCTATGGCAGTTCTGACAGTCGATCTGCGTACCGGCCTTGCCCGCGTTGATGGTGTCAATGACCGCGGTCTTTGAGGAGGTATGGCATGTGAGGCAATCGGGGTGGATGCTGATGCGCTGTTCCGCAGTGGCGATGTCGTGGCAGTTGGCGCAAAGGGCGGCGCTGGCGAACATGTCGTGCACCGGCGCGGCGGTCGCAGGCGTTGTGCCGTGGGTGATGGCAGAACCCGCGCCGCCGGAATGGCAGGACTCACAGTTGACCTGCGTACCGGCCTTGCCCGCGTTGATGGTGTCGATGACCGCGGTTTTGGAGGAAGTGTGGCAGGTGGTGCAGCCGTTGTGCAAGGCGTCGATGGACGCTTGGTCGGTGACTGCGTGACAGGCGGTGCAATCCACGGTCAGCCCTGTGGCCCCCCGTTGGTCATGGACCACAACGGTATCGTGGGCGGGACCGTGACACGAGGTGCAGTCGATATCCGTGCCATTGGGACCTTTACCCGTGGCGATCACCGCGGCCACGGTGGCGGCATCGAGTTTGCCGCCCCCATAGGCATGGCAGGTCAGGCAGTCCCGGTGAAGGGCGTCCACCGAGGGTTGGTCAGGAACTTGGTGGCAGGGGGCGCAGGTAGCTGCAATTTGCCGGTGGTTGTGGACCAGCGTGCTGTCATGGGCCGAGGTGCCGTGGCAGCCAGTGCATGGACCAGGAGAGAGCCCGGCCTGCAAGGCCGGCACTGTGGTGTGGCAGTGGCCGCATTGGTACTTGTGAATGCCGCCGATCACGTCCTGGGCGGTGTGACAGCCGTTGCACGGAGTCACAGGCACAACAAAACCCGATGCCGCATGATCGGGATAGGTGGGTTTAAAACCATTGGCCGGGAGATGACAGAGGGTGCAACGGGTGCCAGCGTTGTGGTCGTTGGCGAGCACCGTGTCCCGCCGCCAATAGTTGGTGCGGGTATGACAGACCTGACAGATGCCTTCGGCCGTGGTGGTTGAGGTAAATCCGCCGTCAGGATAGAAAAATTTGCTGGGGGCGAGGGTTCCATCCGGTCTGCGGATCTGGTCGCGGAGCAGCATGCCGTAGATGAGGGCAAACTCCTGTCCCACGACCTCTGGCCCTAGCACACTGTTAACAGTAATAGTCTGGCCGTTGGCAGCGAGAATCTCGGCGGTGTGCTGAAAGTTGGCCGGTGAGGGAGTGGGGCCGATGGGCGTGACCAGGATGAGGCCGCGGCCCGGCCGGTTCTTGGCCGTCCAGGTGGCGGGATCGGTCCATTCTGGGCGGTTGATGACGAGATTGGCGTAAGAGAGGGTGGTTTGGCCGGCGGCTACGCTCATGCCTGTCACCGTGCCCCGCACGAGGAACAGTCGGTCGCTGTCCGTAAGGAAGTATTGCAGTTGGCGCTGAAAATGTGGGTCGTGACAATCAACGCACTGGGTGGTCCAACCGGGAAAACGGCTGGAAAGGGACAGGGCGGAGTGCATCCCCTTGGCGGGCGCCGCGCCACCTGCGCCATGACAACGAAGGCAGATGAAGTTGCGCGGCGTGTCGTCGATATTTGTCGGGTCAGGGACGTAGCCGGCGATACTGTCAAAGGCGTCTTGATGGCATGCGCCGCAGGAAAGCCCGTTGGCCGCGTTGTGGGGAGCGTGCAGAAAACTCCCCGCCGCACCCGGCCTTGCCCAACAGAGCGCAACAAGACAAGCGAACGCCACTACCCGGAGACCAAGAGAAGGACACCCCCGCATCGTTTCTCTCCCGTAGGTAATACATCCCCTTCTGTCCCCGTGTGTAGTCTGGCGCTCCCCTACGCCTGCTGGCGGCAGACGGTGGTCACGACGTTGCGGCGCATGTCTGTGACCGGGCTGCGGCGAAAAAGCCACAACACTGTTGTTGCCGCGCGACTCTGCATTCTAGCCCAGAAGGAATGGTTTGGCGATAGTTTTTTCGTTAGGAAAGGCGGTCTGTTTGGCGTCCGCCTAAGGAGAAGGCGGCGGCGAACAGGGTTTGCGTGTAGGGATGACGGGGGCGGACGAAGACCTCGGCCGCCGGCCCATGCTCCACGATGCGGCCCCGGAGCATCACCGCCACCTCGTCGGCCAGAGCTTGCACCACCCGCAGGTCGTGGCTGATGAACAGATAACTCATCTGATACCGCTGCTGGAGATCGGCGAGCAGGCCGATGATCTGCGCCTGGATGGTCATGTCAAGGGCGCTGGTGGGCTCGTCGAGAACAAGGAGGCGCGGCCGGAGGACGATGGCCCGGGCAATGGCGATCCGCTGCCGTTGGCCGCCCGAGAACTCATGGGGATAGCGGTCGGCCATTTCTGGCTCCAGCCCTACGTCGAGCAATGCCTTCTGGATGAGCCGCCACCGTTCTTCCTGGTTATGGCCGATGCGGTGGACGGTCAATCCTTCGCCCACGATCTGCCCCACGGTGCGTCGGGGGGAAAGGGAGGAAAACGGATCCTGGAAGACTACCTGGATCTGCCGCCGCAAAGGGCGCAGCCGGCGGCGGGGCAGGGCGGCGATGTCCGTGCCCGCGAACAGGATCTTTCCCTCGCATGCCTGGAGGCGCAAAAGGCACATGCCCAGCGTGGTCTTCCCCGATCCTGATTCGCC
This sequence comes from Deltaproteobacteria bacterium, assembly GCA_015488275.1. GTDB lineage: Bacteria > Desulfobacterota > Desulfobulbia > Desulfobulbales > S012-135 > S012-135. Next base: position 10,252 of record WFOD01000046.1, on the reverse strand, counting down.
CACAACTGCCAGGGTGGCGCCTTCGCGCACGGTGAGGGTCACGTTGTCCACTGCGGTCACCGTGGTCTTTTTGCGGCGGAACAGGAGGCCGCCGCCGCTGGCGAACCGGCAGGAGAGCCCCTGGGCCACCAGCAGAGGGGGGGCGGCCGCCACCTTTTGCAAGGCGGGCTTGGGTTTGGGAATGCTGTCCAAGAGTTTTTTTGTGTAGGGGTGACGCGGCTGGCGGAACAGGTTGGCCGTCTCTCCCTGCTCGACGATGCGGCCTGCCTGCATGATCGATACCCGGTGGGCCACTTTTTCCACCATGTTGAGGTCGTGGCTGATGAGCAGCACCGCCATGCCGGACTGGCGTTGGATATCGGCGAGCAGTTCAAGGATCTGGGCCTGGATGGTGACGTCAAGGGCTGTGGTCGGCTCGTCGGCGATGAGCAGGGCTGGGTCGCAGGCCAGCGCCATAGCGATCATCGCCCGCTGCCGCTGGCCGCCGGAGAGCTGGTGGGGAAAGCTGTCGATCCGGTGGTCCGGCTCTGGGATGCCGCACCGGTCGAGCAGATCGATGGCCCGGCGGTGGGCCGCTTGCTTGGCCATGCCTTGGTGCAGCAGGAGGGGCTCCATGATCTGATCGCCGATGGTGTACACCGGATTGAGGGCGGTCATCGGCTCTTGAAAGATCATGGCGATCCGGTTGCCGCGCACCCGGCGGATCTCGGCCTCGGAGAGCTGGAGCAGATTGCGGCCTTCGAACACGATCTTGCCCGCCAGGCGCACGGTGCCGGCTTCAAAAAGACGCAGGATCGACATGGCGGTGACCGATTTGCCGGAACCCGACTCGCCGACCAGGGCCACGGTTTCGCCCCGTCTTACCTCCAAATCCACGTCGTGGAGGATCTGCCGCCCGCCTTCGCCGAGGAGAAAGCGGACGGAAAGGCCTTTTACCTGTAACAGCGGCTCCATATCCGTCATCCCTTGCGTGGGTCAAAGGCCTCGCGCAGGGCCTCGCCGATGAAGATGAGCAGCACCAGGGTGCCGACCAGCACCACAAAGGTGGAGATAGACAGCCACCAGGCCTCGATGTTTGCTTTGCCCTGGGCCAGGAGCTCGCCGAGGCTTGGGGTGGAGGGAGGCACGCCCAGGCCGAGAAAGTCGAGGCTGGTGAGCGCGAGAATCGCACCGGACAGCCGGAAGGGCAGAAAGGTGATTACCGGCGTCATGCCGTTGGGCAGCAGATGGCGGTACATAATGGTCACGTTGCCCACGCCAAGGGCATGCGCCGCCTTGACGTACTCCATGTTGCGGCCTTTCAGGAATTCCGCCCGCACATAGTCGGCCAGGCCCATCCAGCCGAAGAGCGAAAGGAGGATGAGCAGCAGCAAGATCGACGGTTTGAAGATCGAGGAGAAGATGATGAGCAGGTACAGCTCGGGCATGGCGCTCCAGATCTCGATGAACCGCTGGCAGAGGAGATCCACTTTGCCGCCAAAATAGCCTTGGATCGCTCCGGCGACAATGCCGGTCAGCGTGCCTATGGCGGTGAGGGCCAGGCCAAAGAGGACCGAGATGCGGAAGCCGTACACCAGGCGGGCCAGAACGTCGCGCCCGCGGTCGTCGGTGCCGAGAAAGTTGTCGCGTGACGGCGGCGCGGGCACTGGTTGGTCGAGGTTCTGGTTAATGGTGTCGTAGCTGTACGGGTTGGGAGGAAAGAGCGCCCAGTTGCCGTTGGTGGTGATCTTTTGCAGGATATACGGGTCGCGGTAATCGGTTTCGGTCTCAAAGTCGCCGCCAAAGGTGGTCTCTGGATAGGCCCGCACCAGGGGGAAGTAGTAGTCGCCCTGATAGAAGACCACGTACGGCTTGTCGTTGCACAGCAGTTCGGCGAACAGGCTGATGAGGAAAAGAACGAGAAAGATGACGAGGCTCCAGTAACCGCGACGGTTGCGTTTGAAACGGTGCCAGCGTCGACGCCAGAGGGGGGTCGGGTTCATTGCTCGACACTCTCGAAGGTGATGCGGGGATCGACCAGCACGTAGCTCAAGTCGGAGAGCAGCCGGCTGAACAGGCCGATGATGGTGAAAAAGTACAGGGTGCCGAGCACCACCGGGTAGTCGCGGTTCATGATCGATTCGTAGGCCAAAAGCCCCATGCCGTCGAGGCTGAAGATCGTCTCGATGAGGAGGCTGCCGGTGAAGAAGGCGGTGATGAACGAACCGGGAAAGCCGGTGATGATCGGGATGATGGCGTTGCGGAACACGTGGCGGTAGAGGATGCGCTCTTCGCCCAGCCCCTTGGCGCGGGCGGTGAGCACGTACTGCTTGCGGATCTCCTCGAGAAAACTGTTTTTGGTCAGCAGGGTCATGACCGCCAGGCTTCCCACCGCGCTTGAGGTCACGGGCAGGACCATGTGCCACAAGTAGTCGAGCACCTTGTCCACTGGCCCCAGTTCCGCCCAGTTGTCCGACACCAGGCCGCGCAACGGGAAGATCGACCAAAACGACCCGCCGCCGAACAGGACGATGAGCAAAATGGCGAGCACGAAGCCAGGGATGGCGTATCCCACCAGGATCACCGTCGAGGTGGCCACGTCGAAGCGGGAGCCGTCCCGCACCGCCTTTTTGATGCCCAGCGGGATGCAGACCCCGTATACGATGCAGAAGGTCCAAAGCCCCAGGGACATGGAAACCGGCAGCTTGGAGACCACCAAGTCCACGACGCTCTTCTGGTGGTAGTAACTCTCGCCAAAGTCGAAGCGGAGATAGTTGGCCATCATGGAGAGGAAACGCTCGGCCGGCGGCTTGTCAAAGCCGTACATCTTGCGGATCTGTTCGATGCGCTCCTGGTCCAGCCCTTCGCGTCCTTGGTAGAGGCTGCTGCTGGCGGTCACCTCGCCCGCGCCGGCGCGGTGGCCTTCGATTTCCGCGATCATCCGCTCCACCGGTCCGCCGGGCACGAACTGGGTGACAGTAAAGGTGATGAGCATGATCCCGAAAACGGTGGGGATCATGAGCAAGATGCGGCGGAGGATATAGGCGGTCATCGCTTGGGCGGCCCGGCTGGTCAAAAAAGCGTTGGTGCGCACGGCGGCCGGCTGGGGAAACCCCAAAAGAGCCAGCGGAATGCGGCGGCGCGTTTTGGGGCCGCACACAGCCGTTTTGCAGCGGGTTGTTATGGTATCCTCCTTGCCGCCGGGGAGCAAGGGGAAAGGAAGAAGAACAATGAGGGGTGGCGCGTCCGCCTGGAATCTTCTATAATGCGCTATTACGTCCTTAGCGTCAATGCAACACGTGCAGATCGCGCGATTCTGCCAGCCACGGTTTTTCTTTCCATGACCAGATACTCGCCTTCTTCTGTTGTCAGGGCGGTGTGCATTCCCGTCCTTCTCGTCCTTGCCTGCACGGTGGTGAGCGCGTCCGCCATGCCCGCCACCGAGGTCGGCTGGCGGGCCAAGCTCATCGGCAACCTCATCCGGCGCCAGGTCCTCAACCGGCACTACAGCCATCACCAGCTCGACGACAAGCTTTCACGCGAGGCCTTCGCCCTGTTTCTCAAACAGATCGATCCCCGCAAGCGTTTTTTCCTTGCCGCCGACATCGCCGCCTTGGAGCCATACGCCGACAAGATCGACGATGAGCTGACCAACGGCGCCATTGAGCTGCCTGTGGCGACGGCCCGCCGTTTTCGCGCCCGGGTGGCCGCGGTGCGGCGGATGGTCGATGAACTCATGGACAGCGACTTTGACTTCGATCGGGCCGAGAGCCTGGAGACCGATCCTGAAAAACGCTCCTTTTGCGCTACCGAGGCGGATCTCCGGGACCGGTGGCGCAAGATCCTCAAGTACGATCTGGCCAACCGCTATCTCTCGTTGCGGGACCTGGCCGCCAAGGAGGGCGAGAAAGAAGACGGCGGCCAACGGCCGGCGCCCGAGGACCCCATGCGCGAGGCCCGGGCCAAGGTCAAGAAATCCTACGAGGTGTTCTTTGACCGGTTGGCCGAGATGCGGGACCGTGAGTACTTCGACCGTTACTTCGACGCCTTTGCCCGCGCCTTTGACCCCCATTCCGGCTACATGCCGCCCCAGGAGAAAGAGGATTTCGATATCCAGATGAAAGGCTCCTTAGAGGGGATCGGCGCCCGGCTGCAAGAGATCGACGGCGTGATCAAGGTGGTGAGCATCATCCCGGGCGGAGCGGCCGCCAGGCAGGGCGAGTTGGACGCCGAGGACATCATCCTCAAGGTGGCCCAGGGCGACGAGGAGCCGGTGGATATCGTCGGGATGCGGATCCGCGACGCCGTGGCCCTGATCCGCGGCAGAAAGGGGACCATTGTCCGGCTGATCGTCAAGAAGCCGGACGGCCGGATCAAGGAGATCTCCATCGTCCGGGACGTGGTGCAGATCGAGGAGACCTTTGTCAAGACCGCCACCGTGCCCTACGGGCGGGAAGAGAAAAAAAAGGCCATCTACGGCTATATCTATATTCCTTCGTTTTACCGCGATTTTGACTTCGGCCGCGGCGGCCGTAACGCCACCGACGACGTGCGGCGGGCCCTCATCGCCCTTGACAAGAAGCGCGTCAGCGGCCTGGTGCTCGACTTGCGCAACAACGGGGGAGGGGCGCTCATCGATGCGGTGAACATTGCCGGCCTGTTCCTTGCCGACGGGCCGGTCGTTCAGGTCAAGGAGGATGACGGCCGCATCCTGGTCCACGAGGACAAGGACCCGGCGATGGTCTATGGCGGCCCCCTGGTGGTGCTGGTGAACGAGCTTTCCGCCTCGGCCTCGGAGATCCTGGCCGCCGCCCTGCAAGACTACCGGCGGGCGGTGATCGTCGGCAGTCCCCATACCCACGGCAAGGGAACGGTGCAGACCATCGTCGATCTCGACCGGATGCTCCTCTGGCCTAACATGCAAAAGTACAAGCCCCTGGGCGCCTTGCGGGTGACCATCCAAAAATTTTACCGTATTACCGGCCATTCCACCCAGGTGAAGGGCGTGACCCCGGACGTCATCCTGCCAGATCGCCTCCAATACCTGGAGTATGGCGAGAAATATCTGGACAACCCCCTGCCGTGGGACACGGTGCCGGCCACCGCCTATACACCGGTGAACATGGTGCTCCCAAAGCGGCTGGCCGTTGCGGTGGCCAGAAGCAAGCAGCGGGTGGCCCGGAGCGAGAAGTTCCAGACCATTATCAAGGAAAGCGAGCGGGCGCGCGCGCGGCGCGAGCAGACCTTGCTCTCCCTGCGTCTTGCCGACATCGAGGCCGAACGGCGGGAGATGGAGGCGGAAAAGGATGCTGGCCTCGCTTTTTCCGTGCACGGCGCCTGGGGTATGGACAAGGAGACCGCCCGGTTGGGCAAGCGGGAGCGTTACGAGCGGTGGGTCGAGCGGGTGCGAAAGGATATCTACGTGCAGGAGGCCCTGGCCGTGCTTGAGGATGTGTTCGGCCCCGCGCCGGCCGCCCCTGCTGCCGGAGAGGCGCTATGAGCGCGGCCGACGACAGGGCGGCCATGCGGGCGGCGATCGACCAGGCGCTGGCCGCCTCCATTGAGGCCAAGCGGCGGTTCGCCGCCGAGGCGGCCGGCGTGCTGGCCGAGGTGGCCGAACGGTGCGCCGAGGCGATCCGCCAGGGCCACAAGCTGCTCTTGTTCGGCAACGGCGGCAGCGCCGCCGACGCCCAGCACGTGGCGGCCGAATTCGTCAACCGCTTTCTGATCGACCGGCGGCCGCTTCCCGCCATCGCCCTTGCCACCGATACCTCGATCATCACCAGCATTGGCAACGATTTTTCCTTCGACGATATCTTTGCCAAGCAGGTGCAGGCCCTTGGCCAAGCGGGCGACGTGGCGATCGGCATCTCGACCAGCGGCAATTCGCCCAACGTGGTGCGGGCGATCGACAGGGCGCGCGAAGGCGGGCTCGTCACCGTGGCCTTCACCGGCGAGGGGGGCGGCCGGCTGGCCGGCCGGGTGGATTTCCTCCTCGCCGTGCCTTCCCGGCATACGCCGGCCATCCAGGAGACGCATCTATGGGCCGAGCATCTCCTCTGCCAGCTCGTTGACCACTTGCTTTTCGGTGGGCGCAGCCGGTCCGGCGCCGGCCAGGCGTGACTGGCTCGCGCCGCAACCGCGTACTTTCATTTGGAAGCAGACATGGCCGGATTCTTCGCTAACCTCAAGACCTATTCCCTGTTTGACCGGCCGAGCAAGGTCGGGATCGACGACTTTGGCCGGCCGCTGGCCCCTGGCGCCTCGTTTGCCGACTTTTTCGCCAGCCTTCCGCGCCAGCTCATGGGGCGCGATCTTGGCGCGTTCGTCGAGGCGGTGGCCACGGCCCGCCTGGCCGGTCGGCCGGTGCTCCTCGGCATGGGCGCCCACGTGATCAAGGTGGGGCTCAACCCCGTGCTGATCGATCTCATGGCGCAGGGGATCGTGACCAGCATCGCCATGAACGGCGCGTGTATCGTCCATGATAGCGAGTTAGCCCTGGCGGGAAAGACCTCTGAGGACGTGGGGGCCGTGCTCGGAGACGGGCGATTTGGCGCGGCGCGCGAGACCGGCGAGTTCGTCAACCGCGCCATCCAGCAGGGAGCGGCCCGGGGGATCGGCATGGGCCAGGCCCTGGGAGAAGCGATGGAGGCGGAGGGGCTTCCCCATCGCGACAAGAGTTTGCTCGCCGCCGGGGTGCGCTACGGCGTGCCGGTCACCGTCCACGTGGCGATGGGCGCGGATATCGTTCACATCCACCCCGCGGCGGACGGCGCGGCCATTGGCCAGACCTCGTATGCCGATTTCGAGCGGTTCTGCCGCGCCGTGGCCGACCTTGAGGGCGGCGTATACTGCAACGTGGGCTCGGCCGTGCTCTTGCCGGAAGTCTTTCTCAAGGCCTTGACGGCGGTGCGCAATCTCGGGTATACCGTCAGGCGTTTCACCACGGCCAACTTTGACTTCATCCGCCACTACCGGCCGCTGACCAATGTGGTGCATCGGCCGACCGCCGAGGGCGGCCGCGGCTTCCACTTCACCGGTCATCACGAGCTGCTGCTGCCCCTCGTGGCCCTGGCGGTCAAGGAGCGCCTGCACGCCGCCGGCTGGCGGCGACAAGGAGATGGGTGATGCCGCTATACGACTTCCGTTGCCGGTCCTGCGATCATCGGTTTGAGGCCCTGGTGCTGGGGAGCGACCGGCCCGAGTGCCCCCAGTGCGGCGGTCAGGATCTCGAAAAGCTTCCTTCCTCCTTTGCCGTGCACGGCAGCGCGCCGGGCGGCTCCTCCTCTGGTTCGGCGTGTGGCGGCTGCGCGGGCGGCAACTGCAGTTCCTGCCGGTAAGCGGTCTCCGGTGCGGGCCGCCGCTCTTTTCCTCCTTCTAGCCAAAGGACCGTAACGTTATGCAAACGACGATCAAAATAGGCACCCGCGGCTCCATGCTCGCCCTCTGGCAGTCCAATTGGATCAAGGGGATGATCGAGGAGCGGTATCCTTCTGTGACCGTGGAGTTGGTCCGCATCGTCACCAAGGGCGATAAGATCCTCGACGTGCCCCTGGCCAAGGTGGGAGGCAAGGGGCTGTTCGTCAAGGAGATCGAGGAGGCGCTGCTCCGCGGCGAGGTGGACATTGCGGTGCATTCGATGAAGGATGTGCCCACCGTCCTGCCCGAGGAGCTGCATATCGGCATCATTACCCGGCGGGAAGATCCGCGAGACGCCTTTTTGTCCACCCGCTACGACTCCCTGGCCGCCATGCCGGCCGGCGCCAAGGTGGGCACCAGCAGCTTGCGGCGCAAGGCGCAGATCGCGACACAACGGCCTGATCTGGAGATCGAGGATCTCCGCGGCAACCTGGACACCCGGCTGCGTAAGCTCGACGACGGCCTGTACGATGCGGTGATCCTGGCCGCCGCCGGCCTCAAGCGGCTGGGACTGGCCCATCGGGCGACCCGTTTCTTCTCAGCCGAGGAGATGCTGCCCGCCATTGCCCAGGGAGCGGTGGGGATCGAGTTGCGCCGGGCAGACGATGCGCTGCTCGAGGCCCTTTCTTTTATGCACCACGAAGAGACCGCCGTGGCCGTGACCGCTGAACGGGCCTTTCTCGCCCGTCTCGAGGGGGGATGCCAGGTTCCCATTGCCGGCCACGGCGTGCTGGCGCAAGGCCGCCTCGCCTTTACCGGCCTCATCGCCTCGGTGGACGGGACAACCATGTTGCGCGACACAGTGACCGGTCCGCCTGAAGAGGCGGCGGACATGGGCCGCCGCTTGGCCGAAGACCTGCTCAGCCGGGGTGGGGCCGAGATCCTGGCCGAAGTGTACGGCGGCGCGGTTTCCTGATGGCGGTTATGCGTTCTGCCAGCGAGACACCGGTTCCGTCCCAGCCGCTGGGCAAGGTCTATCTCGTGGGGGCCGGGCCCGGCGATCCTGATCTCATCACGGTCAAGGGCCGCCGCTTTCTGGAAAAGGCTGACGTGGTGGTCTACGACTACCTGGCCAGCCCCAAATTGTTGCGGTATGCGCCGGCCGAGGCGGAACAGGTGTATGTGGGCAAGAAAGGCCACGGCCTGCACGCCAAGACGCAAGATGAAATCAACCAGTTGCTCGTGGAGCGGGCCCGCGCCGGCAAGCGTGTGGTGCGGCTCAAGGGGGGCGACCCCTTTATCTTTGGCCGGGGCGGCGAGGAGATCGAGGAACTGGTGGCTGCGGGCATCCCCTTCGAGGTGGTGCCAGGCGTGACCTCGGCTACGGCGGCCGCCACCTATGCCGGCGTGCCGATCACCCATCGCCGCTACACCTCGTCGGTGGCCTTTGTCACGGGCCACGAAGACCCCACCAAGCCGGGCAGCAATGTTGACTGGCGCAAAATCGCCACTGGCGTGGGCACCTTGGTCTTCTATATGGGGATCAAGAACCTGCCGCACATCACGCGCAAGCTTATCGACAACGGCCGGGATCCCGCCACGCCGGTGGTGGTGGTCCGGTGGGCCTCGACGCCGGATCAGAGGTCGGTGGAGGGGACGCTTGCGGACATCGCCGAGGTGGTCCGCAAGCACGACATCCGCCCGCCCGCACTTGTCGTGGTGGGTGAAGTGGTGCGGTTGCGGCGGTTAATCAACTGGTTCGAAAAGCGGCCCCTTTTCGGCAAGACGGTGATGGTCACCCGCACCCGCGAGCAGGCCAGCGAGCTTGTCGCCGGCCTTGAAGAAGCCGGGGCTGCGTGTATCGAGTGGCCGACCATTGCCATTGGGCCGCCAGACTCATGGGAGCCGCTTGACCAGGCCCTGGCCGAGTTGCACGCCTTTGACTGGATCCTTTTCACCAGCATCAACGCCATCCGCTGCTTTTTCGGCCGCCTGCGCGACAAGGGGCTGGATAGCCGGATCCTGGCCGGGTGCCGCATCGGGGTGGTGGGCAGCACCACCGCCGATGTCTTGCGGGGATACGGCATTGAGGCCGATTTGCTGCCCGGTGAGTTTACCGGTGAGGGGCTGGCCGCCGCCCTTGTGGAGCAGGGGGTGGAGGGCCAGCGCATCCTTCTGCCGCGGGCAAAGAAGGCGCGGGAGATCTTGCCCGAGACCTTGCGCCAGGCCGGCGCCGAAGTGGTGATCGCGCCCGTGTATCAAAACGTGCGGCCGTCGGCCCGCAGCGAGGAGTTGCGCCAGCTCTTCCTGGAGCGGCGGGTGGACGTGCTCACCTTTACCAGCTCCTCTACGGTGACCAACTTCTGCCACATGCTCGGTATTGAGGATGCGGCCGCGCGGCGAGAGCTGCTCGACACCGTTGCCGTGGCCTGCATCGGCCCGGTCACCGCCCGGACCGCCCGGCGGTTGGGGCTGCCTGTCCATGTCCAGCCCGAGACCTATACCATTCCTGCGCTCATCGACCGGATCATTGGTCACTTTGCCGGCTGACCGTTTTGCCCTGGGCTGGCGGGGGACAAAGGAAAAGAGGGAGACGACTGGCGTCGCCTCCCTCTTTTCCTGAAAGGGGTGACAATAAAGAGAAGGGGGGTATGGTCACGCACGGTTAGACCGGCGGCAACCGCATACGGTTATCTACCACAATGTGGTATCTCTTGATTGTTAGTGTACCACAATGTGGGATTTACGCAAGGGTTTTTTTCAGCCAGGGGAAAAAATTTGATCTCCGGCCGCTGCGCCGGTGTCAGGTGTGGGCTCGCGGTTTTGCCGCTTGCGCTTTGCCGGTCAAGGTTTTATCTTCCATACTGCTTGCCTGGAAGCCTGAAGAAGGAGGTGTTATTGTGCGGTTGGCCGT
>WFOD01000045.1 GCA_015488275.1 Deltaproteobacteria bacterium | reverse complement strand
GTCCGAGCCGCTCCCTGTCCAGTAGTGGTGGTCCGGTTTTGCGGCGAACTCCATACCGAGCGGTTGCTGGTGCCGGTTATCCGCTCGGCCGACTTGGAGGTGGTGGCCGGAGTCTTGCGGGCGCTTGCCACAGTGGGACGCCATCGGATCACCTTGCTCCGGCTCCTGCCTGCCGAGGTGGCCGACGAGGGGATCAGCGGGGCGGAAGACCGGCTGCGGAACTGGGCCCGCCGCCAGGGGCTTGGCGCCTTTGTCTATGCCCGGGCCGTGGCCACGGCGGCCCGCCTGGAGGCCGTGCTCGACGAGGCGCGGGAGCACGACTGTCTCGTGCTCGCCGCCCCCCGGACCCAGGGGGTGCAGCGGTTGTTTTTTGGCTCCCTGGCGCTCGATGTGGTGCGGAGCTGCGCCCGGCCAGCGCTGGTGGTGTATGCTGGCGGCGAAGGCTAGCAGCCCGTTTTTCGTCGGGCAGCTAGCAGGCGCCGCTCGTCACCAGGCGGGCGAAGTGCTCGAACGACCGGTCGTAGGTGCGTTCCGCATCGTCTGGGAAGCAGCAACCGGGCAGCTGGCGCATCTTCAAGTGGTAGCGCAGGCATTCGCAGCAGACGCCTTTGCGCGGGCAGGGATCATAGGTGCAGTTGCAGTGGCTGCGGTTCTGTTCCTGTTTGCACTCCATTGCTGTTCTCCTTGTTGCTAACAGCCCGTTGAAAAACGGGCTGTGGGCGGCACAGAGATGTGCCGCCGGATTCGGCCGGCTCTGAAAGAGCCAAGGAATTCGTGAGGTTGGCCGAAGCTTGCGCTTTGGCCAACCGTGGTCGAAAAAGCCAGGGATGGCTTTTTCGACGGACTGCTAAGACGATGAGCTGTTGGGTGTTTGTTTCTGCCGCCTTTGCTCGGCCTTCCGTTCGTGAGGTGATCCCCCTGTCTCGCGTGCCGGTTCTGTGTCGGCGCAGGCGATAAACGAGTCCGGAGCGTTCCAGACAAAGGCCTGGTTGCGGCCCTGTTCCTTTGCGTGGTAGAGCGCCTGATCGGCGTAGCGGATCAACTCCTCGGCCTGCATCTCAGGGCGGTAGATCACTGCGCCGATGCTGATCGTCACGTCCGTGGCCGCGGCCACTGCCTGGCGCAGGCGTTCGGCCGCCCGGCAGGTGTTGACCGCGGACTCACTCCCCAAGAGGATGAGAAATTCCTCCCCCCCGTAGCGGGCCGCAAAATCGCTTTCGCGGATCGTCGAGCTGGCCACCTGGGCCACCTTGGCCAGCAGGCGGTCGCCGGCGTCGTGTCCGTGGGTGTCGTTGTACCGTTTGAAGTGATCGATGTCAAAAAGGAGCACGGCAAAACTCTGCCGGTAGCGGCGGGCGGAGCGCAGCTCTTGCTCCAGGCGCGCTGTCATGAAACGCCGGTTGGGCAAGCCGGTGAGGGGGTCGTGCAAGGAAAGCCTTTTGGTGCTCTCGTAGAGCTGGGCGTTCTTGATCATAATGCCGAGTTGGGCGGCCAGGGCCTCGACCAGACGCTGCTTGGCCGCTGGCAGTTGGAAATGGGGCGCGGTGTAGAGGCACAGCACGCCGACGACTTCGTCCATCGCCTTGAGGGGTAGGACGATGTGCCCATGATCGTGGCCGTTTTTCGGCCGGATGGTGTGCTGCTTGTCCGCAAGGCAGCTTGGCGAGACGATGGCCTCCCCCGTGGCCGCCGCCTGGCCGCAGAGGCATTCTCCCTTTTTCAAGTCCTGATGGGCGGCGAGGAACGCCTCGTCGTGTTGGGTGTGGAAGACGAGGCGGAGATGGTCGCCCTCCACGAGAAAGATGCAGCCTTGCCGGTCGATGGGCAGGATGTTGAGGTCCAGGAGGGTGTTGAACGCCTGGGGCAGGAGCTCCTCCAGGCGCAGGGTCTTGTTGATCCGCGAGGCAAAGTCGAGCAGCAGGGAAAGGTCGCGGTTGGCCTGGCGGAGCTGCTCCTGCGCCTTGTCGCGCAGGCGCAAGAAACGCTGTGCCTGCAGGGCGGCGGCGATCATGCCGGTCAACAGGGTGAGGGCGATGATAAAGGCCAGCCACTGGGCGGTGGAGAGCAGGCGGCGCAGGGCCGTCTTGCTGTCGGTGATGTCGTAGTACAGCTCAAAGGCGCCGAGAAAACGTTCTCCCCGCATGACCGGCGCATAGGTTTCCACCACATCCCGGAGGACGAGCTGGTCCTCAAGGGTCTTTTCGTTTTTTTGCACCACCTTGGTGTACTTGCCGCCGCGGGCGACCACGTTGATGAAGTATGGTTTGGTGTTGGTCTTGCCGATGTCTTGCGGATCAGTGGAATAGATGATCTTGCCGGTAGGGCTGAAGGCCTTGACCTTGACGAGGCCGAAGCTGGCGGCCAGGCGCTGCACTGTTTCCGGAAAGTCGGTGTCTTGCAGGTGTGGGCCGATGCCCGCATCGGCAATGGCTGCGGCGTACATGTGGGCCAGATGATCGACGAGCTGGCGGGCGTCACGCTCCCGGCCCTTGATGATCAGATCGGTGACCGCCGGATACAGGTAGGTGAAGCTGTACAGGGGCAGGGCGGCCACTGCCAGCAGGCCGAGGGTGATGATGACGATGAGGGAGAGGGGGAATCGCTGCATGGGAAAAGCCTGTGTTTACTTGGCGGCGGAAAGTCTAAGTTGCTTGGGCGTTGACAGAAAGAGAAGACGCCTTTTCGAAAAGGCAGAAGAAAAAACCTCCCCACAGGCCGTCGGGCAGGATGCGCCGGCAATGGCGCCATACAGCGGGGGGGAACTCCTGCCCCGCCCAGGCGCGGAGCGCCGGACGGCTGGGCGCGTCCATGTTGATGGGGATTATGGTAACGGTATCGCCAAAGACGCGCAAGGCTGCCGCCGCCACGGCCTCGTTTTCTTCTGGGGCCAGGGTGCAAGTGCAGTAGAGGAGGCGGCCGCCTGGTTTGAGGCACTGGAGGCCGGAATAGAGGAGTTTTTTTTGCTTGCGCGCCATCTGCCGGATCTTTTTTTCGCTCCAGTAGGCGTACGAGTTGGGATCGTGGAGGGTAAAACGCCCCTCGGACGAGCAGGGTGCGTCCACCAGCACCCGGTCAAAGGTGGGGCCCACCAGCCGCCAGACACGCATGCCGTCCCGTTGATAGCAACGGACGATACGGGCCCCGTGGCGGTGGATGTTGGCGCGCAGGCGGTGGTAACGTTGCTTCACCGGCTCCACCGCCGAGATCCACCCCCGGTTCCGCATCAGGGCCGCCATGTGGAGGGTCTTTGATCCAGGGGCGGCGCAGAGGTCGAGTATCCGTTCTCCTGGTTGGGGAGCCAGAATGAGGGCGGCGAGCATGGATGACGGGTTTTGGATGTAGATCTCCCCCCTTGTGGCAGGGAGACTGGAGGAGAGCCGGGCCCGCTCGCTGGCTGGCACAACGAATCCGTCGGGGACCTGGGCAAGGGCGCGGGGCGTCAGGCCCGCACAGGCGAGCGCCTCAAGGGCCGTTTGGGGTGAGGCTTGCAAGGTGTTGACCCGGAAACCCACCCCTGATCTCCCGTGGATGGCGCGGAGCACCTGTTGCCGTTCGTCGGGGGAAAAGAGTTCCGCCAGCCGGGACAGGAAACGGGGCGGGAGTTCCGTGGGCGGTGACGGCGACATGCCAGCTCTCCGCGGCAGCGGTTGTGTTAACAGGCAAGGGAGCGGTGCAGGATGAAGCTGGCGATGGCCAGGGCCGTGCGGCGGTCCGGCTCAAGGAGCCGTACTCCGAGCCGCCAGCGGCCAGGGCCCTGGTGCTGGCGGTGGATCACTTGCCCGGCAAGGGCCAAGGGAGGGTTGCTCAGGATGGGAAGGCGCGTTTCGATGAGCGAGCCCAAGGCAAAGGGCCGGTGGCTGTCGAGCAGCAGGCCGCCACCGCTGATGTTGCGGCAGCGGGCCGGCTGGCGGCGGGTTCGCTGCCGCAGGTCGTGGATCTCGACTTCGGCGTCGAGGGGGGCCCGCGCGTAGCGCCGCATACTGTCGGAGTAAAGGCAGATGCGGTTTTTTCCTGTCTGTTTGGCGTGGTAGAGGGCCTGGTCTGCGTCTTCGATCAGCCGTTCCGGCCCTGCGCCGTCAAAGGGATAGGCGGCCAGGCCGCCGCTCAGCGTCACCCGCAGGCAATGGCCGTTTACGCGGATCTGGTTGGCGGCCACCGCCCGCCGGATCCGCTCGCCGATGAGCAGGGCTTCGTGTTTGCCGGTATGGGGCAAGAGGAGCAAGAACTCCTCCCCGCCGTAACGCACCACGATATCCTCGCTGCGCCGTTGCGTTTGCAGGATGTGGGTCGTTTGCCGCAGCACCTCGTCCCCGGTCTGATGCCCGTAACGGTCGTTGATCTTTTTGAAGTCGTCCAGATCGAAAAAGATCAGGGAGAGATCGGTGGCGTGCCGACTGGCCAGCGAGGCCTCGCGGGCGAAAAGCTCGTCGAACACCCGCCGGTTGTGGAGGCCGGTCAGGGGGTCGGTGCGGGACAGGTCCTTGAGCCGCTCAAAAGCGTTGATGTCCACCATCTTCATGACCGCGGGCAGGGGGAGGCGGGAGCTGAGATAGTCGAGAAGGGCGGTCTGGAGGAGTACGGGCCGGCCGAGCCGTTCGCTCATTTGCCGCTGGTGGCGCAGGACGCCACGCCAGTGGCGGAGGGCGTCCTCTGGGGCGAGGTGGAGATCGGCCAACAGATTGAGGATGAGACTGTAGATCGCTGGCCCGTGCTCGCGCGCCAGCTCGTCCAGGCGGGCGATGAGTTGGGGCTGGTCGTCAGCGTGACGGTGCAGGCAGGCGAGGATCGTCTCCCGAAGATCGGTCATGCAAACATGCTCTTGCCTTCCCCCGCCTTGCCTTCCCCTGCTTCCTGTCTCCTCACATCCAACGCACCATAGTCGCCTCACGCGGTTTTGTCATCCTTTTTCTGGCAAGGACAGGGGCGGGAGGCCGTCCCGCCCGCCTCTGTCCGGCTCTTCGTAGCAGTCCGCCGGAAAAGCCGTCCTGGCTTTTTGGCCAACCTCACGAATTTCTTGACGAATTTCTTGGCTCCTTGGCGTATCCATGTGCCGCGTACAGCCCGTTTTGCAACGGGCTGTTAGGGGTTACCGCAAGGTATAGTGAAAGGTGAAGCTGCGTTTTTTGCCGTCAGCCAGCCGGGTGCCCACGGTAAAGGTGTAGGCGCCGGGCTTGTCGAGGGTGACGTCGGAGCCAAAGCCGCCGGTCATGGCCATGAGCTTGATCGGCTTGCCTGTGGCGCCCGTGGGGTCGGTGATTTTCAGCGCCGCCGCCCCCTTGTCCACCGGCTTGCCGGTCTTGGCGTCGGTGAGCATGATCATGAAGTGGTGGGTCTGGGGCATGTTCCTCTTTTGCATGGCCGAGCGGATGTCCTTCAGGTGCCCCATTGCCGTGATCCCGGCTACTGTCGAGCCGGGGAGCATGACCGCATTTCCTTGCATCTGCATGGACGACATGGCGTTGTTGTTGCCGCCAGACCGCATGTTTTGCATGTTCATCATGGAGTTGTTGCCGCCGGACTGCATGTTTTGCATGTTCATCGCCGGTGATGGGCTTGGCGCCGCCAGTATGGCGAAGACGGCGATGGCTGCCAGGCTGGTGACGATCTTCTTCGTGCTGTTCATGCGCTTCATGGGTGCCTCCTTGTTGTGGTGTGCTGGAGTGGTGTGGTCAGGCCGGAGCACTTCCAGGCCTGGAGTGGCTGGGGCCGCGCACCCTGCGTTACTCTTCCAGGATGGCGTGTCCCGTGGCCTCGTAATCTTTTTGCAAACCGCGCTGCCGCCAGATGAAGTAGATGGCCGGAAAGACCAGGAGCTCCATGAGGCCCGAGGTCACGACCCCGCCGATCATCGGCGCTGCGATCCGTTTCATCACGTCCGCGCCGGCGCCGTGGCTCCACATGATGGGCACGAGGCCAGCGATGATCACCGAAATGGTCATGATTTTGGGGCGGATCCGCTTGACCGCGCCGTGGTGGATCGCCTGCACCAGATCGCCGTAGGTATGCATCCGGCCGTGTTTTTGCCACAGTTCGTAGGCGAGGTCGAGGTAGAGGAGCATGACCACGCCGGTCTCTGCCGAGATGCCGGCCAGCGCGATCACCCCCACCCAGACCGCCACCGAGGTGTTGTAACCGAGCAGGTACAGGTACCAAAAGCAGCCGACCAGGGATAGCGGCAGGGCCACAAAGATAATGCCGGTCTTGACCAACGACTTGGTGGCGAAATAGATGATAATGAAGATGATGCAGATCGTGAGCGGCACCACCACCATGAGCCGCTGGCGCGCCTGTTCCATGTATTCGAACTGGCCGCTCCACACGAGCGAGTAACCTGGGGGGAGCTTGATCTTTTCCGCCACCAGCCGGCGGGCGGTTTTCACATAGCTGCCCACGTCGATGTCCTTGAGGTCCACGTACACCCAGGCCGTGCGGCGGGCGTTTTCGCTCTTGATCCCCGGAGGCCCTTTTCTCACTTTGATCTTCGCCACCTGGGAGATGGGGATGTGTTTGCCGTTGGGCAGGGGCACGAGCACCCGCTGGAGGGCCGGCAGGTCGGTGCGGTAGTCGCGCTGGTAGCGGATGTTCACTGGATAGCGCTCCAGGCCTTCGACGGTCTGGGTAACGTTCATGCCGCCGATGGCGCTTTGGATGATGTCCTGCACATCGCCCACCGTGAGGCCGTAGCGGGCTGCGGCCGCCCGGTCGATTTCAAAGTCCAGGTAGTTGCCGCCGGTGACCCGTTCGGCGAACACGGAAAGGGTGCCGGGCGCTTGGCGGAGCACGGCCTCGATCTCCTCGCCCAACCGGTTGAGCACCGCCAGGTCGTCGCCCATGATTTTTATGCCCACCGGTGTCTTGATCCCAGTGGACAGCATGTCGATCCTGGTCTTGATCGGCATGGTCCAGGCGTTGGTCAGGCCGGGAAAGCGGATCGCCTCGTCGAGTTTGGCGGTCAGTTCGGCCACGGTGATCGGTCGCTCTTCGGGCCAGAGGCGGCGAAGCCCTTTCTTGAGCCATTCGAGCCCCTCCGGCCATCCGGAGTAGAACCGCGCGGCCTTCACCTTGCGCCACTCGGATTCGGGCTTGAGCATGATCGTGGTCTCGATCATGGAAAGCGGCGCTGGGTCGGTGGCGGTCTCGGCCCGGCCGATCTTGCCGAACACCCGTTCGACCTCAGGGAAGGCGGCGATGATCCGGTCGGTCTGCTGCAACAGCTCCTTGGCTTTGGTGATCGACACGCCGGGCAGGGTGGTTGGCATGTAGAGCAGGTCGCCCTCGTAGAGCGGGGGCATGAACTCGCTGCCGAGCCGTTTGAGCGGGACGATGGTCGAGGCGGTCACCAGCAGAGCCACCAGGATGGTGGTCCAGCGCCACTTGAGGACCACATCCACGACAGGCAGATAGAACCGCACGAGCAACCGGTTGATCGGATTGGCGGTCTCCGGCCGGATGCGGCCGCGGATGAACCATCCCATGAGCACCGGGATCAGGGTGATGGAGAGCAGGGCCGCAGCGGCCATGGCGTAGGTCTTGGTATAGGCCAAGGGCTTGAACATACGGCCGGACTGCTCGCCGAGGGCAAAGACGGGAAAGAAGGAGACCGTGATCACCAGCAGCGAGTAGAAAAGCGACGGCCCCACCTCCTTGGCCGACTCGTAGATGATCCGCCAGTGCGGCTTCTTGCCCCGGTGGTGCTCGATGTGCTTGTGGGCGTTTTCGATCATGATGATCGCCGCGTCGA
Organism: Deltaproteobacteria bacterium; assembly: GCA_015488275.1. Classification (GTDB taxonomy): domain Bacteria; phylum Desulfobacterota; class Desulfobulbia; order Desulfobulbales; family S012-135; genus S012-135. The sequence continues at coordinate 7,278 of WFOD01000045.1, read as the reverse complement.
TCATGGCGCCGATGGCGATGGCGATGCCGCCCAGACTCATGATGTTGGCGTTGATGCCCTGGGCGTACATGACCACAAAGGCGATGAGGATCGCCACTGGCAGAGTAACGATGGCCACCAGGGCCGATGGCAGGTGAAAGAGGAAAAGGGCGGTGACCACGGCCACGACGATGGATTCCTCGATGAGTTTTTCCTTGAGCGTCTCCACCGCCCGCTCGATGAGGCCGGACCGGTCGTACACTGGCACGATGCGCACGCCTTCTGGCAGGCCGGCCTTGAGTTCCTCGAGCTTGGCCTTGACCCGCTCGATGGTGGCCAGGGCGTTCTCGCCCGAACGCATGACGATGATGCCGCCCACGGTCTCGCCCTTGCCGTCCAGATCGGCGAGCCCGCGCCGCAGCTCTGGGCCAATGGTGATCCGGGCGATGTCGCGCAACAGGATCGGCGTGCCGCGCTGGTCCGTGCCCACCACCACCTGTGCCAGGTCTTCCTTTGACGTGATGTATCCTAGGCCGCGGACCATGAATTCGGTTTCGGCCATCTCCACCAGCCGGCCGCCCACGTCGTTGTTGGACCGCTGGATGGCCCGCTTGATCTGCGGGATGGTCACGTGGTAAGCCAGCAGCCGGTCCGGATCGATGGCCACCTGATATTGCTTGACGTAGCCGCCGATGGAGGCCACCTCGGCCACGCCGGGCACGGCGGCCAGCTCGTAGCGCAGGTACCAGTCCTGGATGGAGCGAAGTTGTTGCAGGTCATGGCGGTCGCTTTCGAGCACGTACTCGTACACCCAGCCGACGCCCGTGGCGTCCGGCCCCAGGCTTGGGGTCACGCCGGGCGGCAGCTTGCCGGCCGCGTAGTTGAGGTATTCCAGAACACGGCTTCGCGCCCAGTAGAGGTCGGTTCCGTCCTCAAAGATGATATAGACAAACGAGAGACCGAAAAAGGAGTAGCCCCGCACCGCCTTGGCGTACGGCACGGCCAGCATCTGGGTGGTGAGCGGATAGGTCACCTGATCTTCCACCACCTGGGGCGCTTGGCCGGGATATTTGGTGAAGATGATCACCTGCACGTCGGACAGATCGGGTATGGCGTCCAACGGCGTGTTGCGCATGGCGTACACGCCGGCGACCACGGCCAGCACCGTGCCGAAGACCACCAAAAACCGGTTACGCAGCGACAGGGCGATGATTTTTTCGAGCATGGCTAGAAAAGATCCTCCAGATTGTCGTCTCCGGTGGCGGCCGGCGTGTCTGCCGCTGCGGCGGTGTCCTTTGGCGCGGCGAGCATCTTCTGGATCGCGGCCCGCAGGGTGGATTCCGAGTCGAGCATGAACTGGGCCGAGGTCACCACCCGGTCGCCATCGGCCAGGCCGCCTTTGATCTCGGTATAGCCGTCCTCGCTCGCCAGGCCGGTTTCCACCTGGCGGGGGGCGAACTTGCCGTCGCCCAGGGCGACGAACACGGTCTTGGTCTCACCCGAGTGGAGGATGGCGTCCGTGGGCACGGCCAGCACACCGGTGCGCGGTTGCGCCTGGATACGGACGTTGACGTACATGTCGGGCTTGAGCTCCAGGCCGGGATTGTCAAAGGCGAGCCGGGCCTTCACCGTCCGGGTCTTGGCCTCGACAAAGGGATAGACGTAGGTCACTTGTCCGGTGAGGACCCGGTTGCCGGCAAAGGGAAGGATCACTTCCGCCTTCTGGCCAACTTTGAGCCATTCCAGTTCGTACTCGTATACGTCGGCAAGGACCCACACCCGGCTGATGTCCGAGATGGTGAACAGGGTCATGCCCGGCTTGACGTACATGCCGTCGCTGACGTGTTTGCTCGTCACGATGCCGCTGTAGGGCGCGTGCAGGGTGAGGTTCTTCTGGATCTTTCCCGTGCGGCCCAACTCGTCGATTTGGTCGGCGGAGATGTCCCAGAAGCGCAGGCGGTTGCGGGAAGCGGTGAGGAGCCGTTCGGCGCCGGCCCGGATCTCGGCGAACGGGCTTGCGCCCAACCGTTTTGCGTTTTCCAGGGCGAGGAGGAATTCTTCCTGCGCCGCCACCAGCTCTGGGCTGTAGATATCGAGCAGGGGATCGCCCTTGGCCACCTGCTGGCCGGTCTCGTTGACGTACAACCGTTCGACCCAGCCGGCGATCTTGGTGTTGACCGCATACTGGAGCGGCTCCTGATAGGCGACGACGCCGGTGGTGCGGATGGTATGGCTGAGGGTGCGCCGCTGGACCGGCTCGGTTCGCACGCCCATGTTCTGCATGGTCACCGGGTCGATGGTGATGGCGTCGTCGCTCGGTCCGGTTGAGGCGCCGGCCGCGCCGCTCTTCACCGGCACGAGGTCCATGCCGCAGATCGGGCAGTCGCCTGGCTCATCGGTGATGATGAACGGGTGCATGGAGCAGGTGTACTGTTGTTTGGCGGCCAGTTCCTGCTCGCCGGCCGTGGCCGGCGCGACCGGCCCTGGCGAGGTCGCGGCGCCGGGGTGCCAGAGCCAGGCGGCGGTGCCGCTGAAGCCGAGAATCGTGGACAGGATCAGGAGATACTTGCCCCAACGTTTCATAGCGTGTTTCCTCCTGTACGGGTGGTGCCAAGAGCAGGATCGCCCCCCACCGTGGCGGCGAGCCGGGCGTATGCCGCAAGGGCCTCGGCCACTGCGCGGTGAAAGCCGATTTCATGGCGGTTCAAGGCCATGAGGTTGTCGAGCAGGGTGAGAAGCGTGGTCTTTCCCACCCGATAGGCGCTAAGGCTGGCCTCAAAGCTCATGCTTGCCTGCGGAATCAACCCTTCTTTGTAGAGCAGGGCCTGGCTGCGGTTCCGGTCGAGATCGAGCCAGCTGGTCTGGATGGCTTCGCTGAGTTGGTCCTCAAAGGCGGCGAGTTGGTGGCGGGCCTGGGAGAGGGCCGCTTGGGCCTCGGCCTTCTCCGCCTCCCGCCTCGCCCGGTAAATCGGCAGGGTCATGCCGAAACCGATACTGGCGAAGTCGGTGCCCCGGTCCACTGGATTGGCTTCGCGAAAGGTGTAGGCCAGGCTGAGGCTGAAGTTGGGCTTGCCGTTGAGGCGGGCGAGGCGTCTTTTTGCCTCGAACTTTTTGATCTGGGCCAAGTAGCCGGCGTACAGCGGCCGGTTACGGCGGGCGGCGGCCAGGAGCTTTTCGGGCTCAGGCGTTACGGGCGGGAGATCGAGTTCCGCCGGCGTGCTGACCGCTGTTTCTGGCGCCCGGCCCACCAGGGTGTTCAGCCGGGCAAGCAGGGTCGCCCGTTTGGCCCGCAGGCCGATCAACCGGTCGGTGAGCTGCGAGTGCTTGACCTGGGCCTGGAGCACGTCTTGCTGCGCCCCTTTGCCCACCGCATAATTGGTTTCCGTAAGCTGGATCACATCGCGCAACAGGGCGGCGTTGCGCTCGACGATCTCGATGGTCCGGTCGGTCCAGTAGAGGCGGTAATAGGCCTCGCGCACCTGGCTGGCCAGGCGCAAGCGTCTGTCTTCATATACGGCCTTTTGCCAGCGGGCCGCCGCGCGGGCCGCCTCGGCCTTGGCCGCCAATTTGCCAGGGTAGGGAAATTTTTGGCTCAACTTCACCACCTTGCCGGTCATGGCGCTCCGGCCGTCGGCAAAACTGTCCACCGGGTAGTTGTTGAGCACCAGACTCAACGTTGGATCGTCCAGGGACGCCGCCTGGGGCACGGTCGCCGCCGTCACACGCCAGCGGGCCTTGGCCGCGGCAAGGGCGGGATTGTTGGCCAGGGCCTCGGCCACCAGTTCCTCGAGCTGGAGATCTTGCCGGTGGCCTTGACCGCTGTCGGCCGTCTCCGGGCCCCTGGCCGCCGGTCCCGCGGCCAGGGCGGAGAGGCCGGCGCCAGGCAGGGAGAGGATGAGAAGCGTGAGGACGAGGGGGATACGCATGGCTTGGGACTCCGTGCTGTAGGTAAGGGTTGCCAGTATCGGCTCCCCTGGTACAGCACGTTGTGTGCCAATGCGTATTTTTTGTTTTATAACAAGATGTTGCTTGGGAAAGGAGGGGGTGGAAGCGTGTGGCTTGCAGAATATTCTCTAGTCGAATGGAGAATATTCTGCAAGCCAGGGTGGCCAACAACCTTGCCCCGATTTTTGGGGGAGGGGGGTGAGAAAAGAGGGCCAGAGGACGGATAGAGGGCGGAGGATCAAGTGGCGGCGGCCAGGGCCTGGTCGAGATCGGCGAGGATATCGTCGATGTGTTCGATGCCGATGGAAAGCCGCACAAAGTCTTCCGGCGCGCCAGCCGCCTCCTTTTCTTCCGGCGTGAGCTGGGAATGGGTGGTGGAGGCGGGATGGATGGCCAGGCTCTTGGCGTCTCCGATATTGGCCAGATGGCTGAAGAGCTTGAGGCTGTTGATGAACCGCCGGCCTGCCTCCAGCCCCCCTTTGATGCCGAATCCCACCAGGGCGCCAAAACCGTTGCCCAGATAACGGCGGGCAAGGCCGTGGGTCGGATGGGAGGCGAGGCCGGGATAGGTGACCCAGGCGACTTTGGGGTGCCGCTCCAGGTACTCGGCGACACTGGCCGCGTTGGCGCAGTGGCGTTCCATGCGGAGGTGGAGGGTCTCGAGTCCCTGGAGGACGAGGAAGCTGTTGAAGGGCGCGATGCAGGCGCCGGTGTCCCGCAGGAGAATGGTGCGCGCCCGGATGACGTACGCCGCCTTGCCCACCGCCTGGCTCCAGACTACGCCGCCGTAGGAAGGATCTGGTTCGGTGAACATGGGGAATTTGCCGGAGGCCGTCCAGTCGAAGTTGCCAGAATCCACGATCACGCCGCCAATACTGGTGCCGTGACCGCCACAAAACTTGGTGAGCGAGTGGACGACAATGTCGGCTCCGTGCTCAAAGGGACGGCACAGGTAGGGCGTGGCCACGGTGTTGTCCACGATGAGGGGAATACCGGCCGCATGAGCGATGTCGGCGAGCGCGGCGATATCCGGGGTGTCGAGGCGCGGATTGCCAATGCTTTCGATAAACAGGCAGCGCGTGGCGTCGGTGATCCCCCGGCGGAAGGCGTCGAGGTCTGTGGCTGGCGCAAAGGTCGTGTTGATGCCGTATTGGGGCAGGGTGTGGCGAAAGAGGTTATAGGTGCCGCCGTACAGGCTCGCCGAGGAGAGGATGGCGTCGCCGCTGCGGCAAAGGTTCATCACCGCATAGGTGATGGCGCTGGAGCCGGAGCTGGTGGCTAGGGCGCCGACCCCGCCCTCGAGGTGCATCATCCGCTTTTCCAGCACGTCGGTGGTGGGGTTCATGATGCGGGTGTAGATGTTGCCGGTGGCCTCGGGAGGGAAGTCCTCCGGGCGGAGTCCTTGTTGCTCCAGGTTGAGCCGTGGCGCCCAGACCTCGGGTTTGAGGGCAAAGAGCTGGGCCGCGTCCTCGGTGTCGGCAAAGGTGTAGCTCGTGGTCTGGTAGATGGGGACCGCCCGGCTGCGGGTGGCGGGATCGGGGGTGTGGCCGGCGTGCAGGGCGAGGGTCTCCAGTTTCCAAGACATTGGCAACCTCCGTGGGTGGAGCTGATAGGGTGATGATGGTCGTTGCAGTGGCGAACCTGGGCGTGGTGCGCGCAGCCCGCCGGTCGGGGTCAAAAGCGTTTGCGGGAGTCAAGGAGGATGGTCACCGGGCCGTGGTTCACGAGCCGCACCTCCATCATGGCCTGGAATTCGCCAGTGGCCACCATCAGGCCGGCTTGCGTCATTCTGGCGACAAAGTACTCGTACAGCGGCTTGGCCGCCTCTGGGGGAGCGGCGTGGCCGTAGGAAGGCCGTCTGCCCTTGCGGCAATCGCCGAACAGGGTGAACTGGCTGACCACCAGCGCCGCCGCCCCAACATCCAAGGCGGAGCGATTCATCACCCCGGCGTGGTCGTCAAAGATCCGCAGGTTGGCGATCTTGTCGGCAAGGTAATCGGCGTCCTTTTGGCCATCGTCGCGGCCCACGCCCACAAGGACCAACAGGCCGTGACCAATGGCCGCCACCTTCCGGCCATCCACCGTCACCTCGGCCGATGTCACGCGCTGGACAACGGCCCGCATCGATTACAGCGCCAGGGTGACGAGGGCGACAACGACGCAGATAAAGAAAATGCCGACCTTGATGCAGACCATCGGATCTTCGGGTTCGTGGTGGGCATGACCGCTCATGTTCTTCGGGCCTCCGTGCAAACGATGTGATGTAAGGATAGCAGCCCGGTGAAAAAATGGGCTGGTAGCGGCACATTGAGGTGCCGCCGAATTCCGCCGGCTCTTTTTGGATTTTCCCAGCCGACTGCCGTGCCGCAGGCTCCAGGGATGCGGACCGAACCAGGCCGTTCCCAAGGAATATCCGAAAAAGAGCCAAGGAATTCGTGAGGTTGGCCGAAACGTTGTTTTGGCCAACCGTGGCCGAAAAAGTCAGGGGTGGCTTTTTCGACGGACTGATAACGATCGCAAGCCTTTACTGTGCAGGATTCTTATGCAAAAAGCAAGAGGTGACAGACTGGCGCAGCCGGAACATGCTCACGGCCACGGCCGCGATGGCCGCGGTTTCGGCCCGGAGGATAAAGGGGCCGAGACTGGCTGGAATCGCGCCTTGCGCACAGAGATCGGCTGCCTCTTCAGAAGAGAACCCACCTTCTGGCCCAACGACGAGGAGGCAGTCGCCCTTGGCGGGAAGAGAGGGGGCCTCGCCGGCCTCGCCGTTTTCCCAAAAGAAGACCACGTGATCAAAGCGGTTGACCACTGCGTGGAGCTCCTCTGGCTCTGCCACGTGCGGCAGCCAAAGGCGGCCGCACTGCTTGGCCGCCTCGCGGGCGATCCGCCGCCAGCGTCGCATGCGCTGAACACTTGGGCGGTTCGCCGCGCAGTGACGGCTGTGGCAGGGAAGGATCGCGGCAACACCCAGTTCGACGCTTTTTTGGATCACAAGATCCATTTTATCCCCCTTGAGTAGCGCCTGGGCCAGATGGAGGCGCGCCAAGGGAGGGGACGCTTGCCGCTGTTCCACGATCCGCAGGCGCGCCGCATCGGCGGCCGCCTCCTCCACCACGGCCCGGCCCCAGCCGCCCTGGCCGTCGAAGACCTGCACCGTGTCGCCCGGCCGATGGCGCAGTACGCGGGCGAGGTGGCGGGACTCTTCCTTGTCCAGGCACACGACGCTGCCGGTTGGCGCGATCGGGATTGGCAGCAAAAAGCGCCGCGGCACGATTCACTCTCCTGGCCGCTGGAACACGATGGCGGCCCATTCTTTTTCCCAGACTTTTTCGTGCGGATGGAGTCCATAGGCGG
>WFOD01000044.1 GCA_015488275.1 Deltaproteobacteria bacterium | reverse complement strand
GGGCGCGTTAAAAAACTCGCTTGTTTGAGGGCATAGCCCGAGCTTGCGAGTTTTAGCGCCGCGCCGCAAACCGCTCCGGGAATCCCGGTTTAAGCCGGAGGGAGGACTTTTTGCGAGTTCATCAATCATAGCAGTCCGCCGGAAAAACCATTCCTGGCTTTTCCGGCAGAACATTGGGTCACGATGATTAAGCAACGTATCAAGCAACTGTTGGACGAATGTTTTGCCACTGGCGTGGTCAACGGCTGGTGGCCAGAGGAGGCGGCTGGGCGTTACGCCCTCGAGGCGCCCAAGCAGGAGGCGCATGGCGATTTTGCCACCAATCTGGCGATGGTCGCCGCTGGCCTGGCCCGCAAGCAGGACCCGGCGCGCCGTGCCAATCCACGGGACATGGCGGAGCGCCTGGCCGGACTCTTGCGGCGGCATACCGATCTCTTGGCCTCTGTGGAGGTCGCTGGTCCTGGGTTTGTCAACATGCGGCTCGCCGCCCGTGTCTGGCAGCAGGTATTGCCCGCGGTCTGCGAACTGGACGAGACCTTTGGCCGCAGCCGCGCTGGAGGCGGCCGGCGGGTGCTGGTGGAGTTCGTGAGCGCCAATCCCACCGGGCCGCTTTCCGTGGGACACGGCCGGCAGGCGGTGCTCGGCGACTGTATTGCCCGGCTGCTCGAGGCCACTGGGCACGAGGTCACCCGGGAGTACTACTTTAACGACGCCGGCCGCCAGATGCGCGTGTTGGGGGAGTCCACCCGGGCGCGCTATCTGGAGCTGCTCGGCCGGCCGGCCACTTTTCCGGAAGATGGGTACCAGGGGGAGTATATCTACGATATCGCCCGGGCCCTGATCGACGAGCATGGCGAAGGACTGGTGGATGCGCCGGACGAAAAGCCGTTCACCGCCAAGGCGGTGGAGATGATCTTTGCCGACATCCGCGCCACCCTGGAGCGGCTGGGCATTGTCTTTGACTCCTACTACAACGAGCACTCCCTGTACGAGCAGGGATTGGTGGACGAGGTGGTGGCGTTGCTGCGGGAGCGCGGCTTGGTGTACGAGAAGGACGGCGCCACCTGGTTTGCCGCCAGCCGCCTGGGCTCGGAAAAGGACCGGGTGATCATCAAGTCCACCGGCGAGCCTACCTACCGGTTGCCCGACATCGCCTACCATCGGGAAAAATTCCGCCGCGGTTTTGATTGGCTGGTGGACATCTTTGGCGCTGATCACATCGCCACTGTGCCCGATGTGCTGGCCGGTGTCGAGGCGCTGGGATACGACAAATCCAAAGTCACCGTCGTCCTCCACCAGTTCGTCACCCTGATGCGCGAGGGGCGGCAGGTGAAGATGTCCACCCGCAAGGCCAATTTTGTGACTGTGGACGAACTGGTGGACGAAGTGGGCGCCGACGTGGTGCGGTTCTTCTTCCTCATGCGCAAGGCGGACAGCCAGCTTGAGTTCGATCTTGATCTCGCCGCCAGCCAGAGCCAGGAAAATCCAGTCTATTACGTGCAGTACGCCCACGCCCGCCTCTGCTCTATCGCCAAACAGGCCGCAGCCCAAGGGGTTTCCTTGGGCGAGGCGGAGGCCGTTTCCCTTGACCGGCTGACCCTGCCCGAAGAGCTGGCCATGTTGAAGGTCATCTCCTTGTTTCCTGACCTGGTGGAGCGGGCCGCCCTGGATCTGGCGCCGCACCGGATCACCTTTTATCTCCAGGAGCTTGCCGGGCAATTCCACAGCTATTACAATAAGCACCGGGTCCTGTCCGACGATGCGGACCTCTCCCGCGCCCGTCTGTGGTTTTGCCGGGCCCTGCGAATCGTCTTCCGCAACGGCCTGCGGCTCATCGGCGTGGCGGCGCCGGAAACCATGTAGGCCCGTGCCGGTCGATGCCCCCTGCAAAGACGAAGAGTTCGAAACGCGCCCATGCCGGCAAGGGTGGCAAAACGGCCGGCAGAACAAAAAAGGGGCGGTTTGTCGTCCGGTTTGAATTGGGCATTGGCGGGATCGCCGCGCTGGTGATCGTCTGCGCCTGTATTTTTTTGTGGATGTTTCTCTTTGGCGTGTGGGCGGGCCAGACCGTGCTCCAGGGCAAGGGCCCCCTTGCCGCCGGCAAAGGGGACGCCGGCGGCGGGCCAGTGGCGCGGCGCGGTTTTGCCCCCCTTGAGCGGTTGGCCGATCTGGTGCGTTCTGGCACGGCGGAGAACGAGGCGGAGCCGGAGTATGCCGGGGCCACCTTTTTTAGCCTGCAAGTTGACGCTGCCGCCGATGAGAAGGCGGCCTTGGCCAGTGTGGCCGCCTGGCGGGCCCGCGGCTACGACGACGTTTTCTACACTGCGCCGTCCGGCAAGGAAACGCGCTTTCGGGTCTTTGTTGGCCGCTACGATACCTTGGACCGGGCCAACGAAATGGCGGCCGGCTTCGCCGCCAGGAACAACGCCACCCCTTACATCACCCTGCTGGACGAGACCGAGGTCCGCGAGCCATGATCCGCGCCGCCCGCATGGACGATATTCCGAGAATCCACGCCCTGCTTGGCCACTTCGCCGATCAGGGGCTGCTTCTCGGGCGTTCTCTGAGCTCCCTCTACGATCAGTTGCGGGATTTTGTGGTGCACGAGGAAAACGGCCAGGTGGTGGGGGTCTGCTCGCTCCACGTCTGTTGGGAGAACCTGGCCGAGATCCGTTCGCTGGCCATTGACGAAGCGTATCACGGCCAGGGTATCGGTCGGCGGTTGGTCTCCGCCTGTCTGGAAGAGGCGGCGCGTCTCGGCATCCGCCGGGTGTTCACCTTGACCTATCAGCCGGATTTTTTCCGCAAACTGGGGTTTGTGCCCATCGATAAAAACGAGCTGCCGCACAAGGTGTGGAGCGATTGTATCAACTGTCCGAAATTCCCGGACTGTAACGAAGAGGCCCTCATGTATACGGCGTGAGGGGCGCTGAGCTAACAGTCCGTCGAAAAAAGTCATCCCTGACTTTTTCGACCACGGTTGGCCAAAACAAAGTTTCGGCCAACCTCACGAATTCCTTGGCTCTTTCAGAGCCGACGGAATTCGGCGGCACGTCCCTGTGCCGCACACAGCCCGTTTTTCGACGGGCTGCTAATGAAGGTTGACCTTTGACCACCGGAGCGCGTCAGACCGCTTGAAGCCGGCTGCGCTCCTTTTGAGGGCATTATGTTCCAGACGCTGCTGACCAAAGTTTTTGGCTCCAAGAACGACCGAGTGCTAAAAAAAATCCGGCCCATCGTCGATCGGATCAACTCCTTGGAGCCTGAGATCGAAAAGCTCGACGACCAGGCCCTGGCCGCCAAGACCGTGGCCTTCAAAGAGCGGCTCGCCAAAGGCGAACCCTTGGACGATCTGCTGCCCGAAGCCTTTGCCGTTACCCGTGAGGCGTCACGGCGGGTGCTGGGGATGCGTCACTTCGACGTCCAGCTCGTGGGCGGCGTGGTGCTGCACCAGGGCAAGATCGCGGAGATGAAGACCGGTGAGGGCAAGACCTTGGTGGCCACCCTGGCCGTGTATCTCAACGCCCTCGCCGGCCGTGGGGTACACGTGGTGACGGTCAACGACTATCTGGCCCGCCGCGACGCCGAGTGGATGGGCGAGATCTACCGTTTCCTCGGCATGAGCGTGGGCACCATTGTCCACGGCCTGGACGACGCCGAGCGCAAGGCCGCCTACCACGCGGATGTCACCTATGGCACGAACAACGAGTTCGGCTTCGACTATCTGCGCGACAACATGAAGTTCGCCATCGAGGAGTTCTGTCAGCGCGACTTCTATTACGCCATTGTGGACGAGGTGGACTCGATCCTCATCGACGAGGCGCGCACGCCGCTCATTATCTCCGGGCCGGCCGATATCTCCACCGACCTCTACATCAAGGCGGATCGGATCATCCCCAAGATGCGGCAGGAAGTGCACTATACGGTGGACGAAAAATCGCGCACCGTGGCCCTCACCGACGAGGGGGTGGCCTTGGCCGAGGAGCTGCTCGGCGTGGACAATCTCTACGATCCGCGCAACATCGAGTGGCTGCACCACGTCAACCAGGCGCTCAAGGCGCATGTGCTCTTCAAAAAAGATGTGGATTACATCGTGGCCAACGGCGAGGTGGTGATCGTCGATGAGTTCACCGGCCGCACCATGCCGGGCCGCCGCTACTCCGACGGCCTGCACCAGGCGCTGGAGGCCAAGGAAAGGGTGAAGATCGAGCGGGAGAACCAGACCCTCGCCTCGATCACTTTTCAGAACTACTTCCGCATGTACGAGAAACTGGCCGGCATGACCGGCACGGCGGATACCGAGGCGGCGGAGTTCAAGCAGATCTACAACCTGGACGTGGTGGTGATTCCGCCCAACAAACCGATGATCCGCAAGGACTACGCCGACGTGATCTATAAAAACGCGGCCGCCAAGTACCGGGCCGTGGTGCGGGAGATCAAGGAGTGTCACCAGCGCGGCCAGCCGGTGCTGGTGGGCACGATCAGCATCGACGTGTCGGAGAAGATCTCCCATATGCTGAAAAAAGAAAAGATCCCCCATCAGGTGCTCAACGCCAAGCACCACGAGCGGGAGGCGGAGATCATCGCCGAGGCGGGACAGAAGGGCAAGGTGACCATCGCCACCAACATGGCGGGCCGGGGCACCGACATCAAGCTCGGCGAGGGGGTGACCGAGCTGGGCGGCCTGCACATCATTGGCACGAGCCGGCACGAGTCGCGTCGTATCGATAACCAGCTCCGCGGCCGCGCCGGCCGGCAGGGCGATCCCGGCTCGTCGCGTTTCTATCTCTCCCTGGAGGACGACCTGCTCCGCATCTTTGGTTCGGACCGCATCTCCGGCATCATGGACAAACTGGGCATGGAGGAGGACGAGCCCATTGAGCACGCCATGATCACCCGGGCCATTGAAAACGCCCAGCGCAAGGTCGAAGCGCACAACTTCGATATCCGCAAGCACCTGCTCGAGTACGACGACGTGATGAACAAGCAGCGGGAGGTGGTCTACTCCCAGCGGCGTGAGGTGCTGGAGCGCGAGGACATCAGCGACATCATCGGCGACATGATCGTTGAGCTGGCCGAGGATCTGGCCGCTGAGATCGTGGACGACAAGCTGCCGCCCGAAGAGTGGGACTGGGACGGGCTCGCCGAGCGCCTGACCGTCACCTTTGGCGTTGCGCTGGATTGGGACGAGGAGACGCGCAAGGAGATGGACCCGGAGCGGCTGGCCGAACAGCTGGCAAGCCACATGCGCGAGGCCTACCGCCGCAAAGAGGAAGAGGTCGGCGCGGCCAATATGCGCCAGCTCGAGCGGATCGTGCTCCTCCAGATGGTGGACGGCCACTGGAAAGAGCACCTGCTCAACATGGACCACCTCAAAGAGGGGATCGGCCTGCGGGGCTATGGCCAGAAAAATCCGCTCGACGAGTACAAGAAGGAAGGGTTTGAGATGTTCCGCAACATGATCGAGAACGTGAAGCTCGCCACGGTCTCGACCCTGTTCCGGTTGCAGCTCGCCCCAGAGGAAGATTTGGCCGCAATGGAGGAAGAGCGGCGCCAGCGGCGGCGGCAGGAAATGGAGATGAGCCGCTCCTCGGACGCCGCCGCTTCCCGGCAGCCGGTCACCCGGCCGGGGGGAAAGATCGGCCGCAACGCGCCGTGTCCCTGCGGATCGGGCAAGAAGTACAAGCGTTGCTGCGGCCGGCGTTCCTGAGGCCGGTGTCACGGCGGGAGAAGAACGGATGACCGTAGATGGCAGTCTCCTCCAGGTTCCTGGATTCCGTGGCGCGGCCGTGGCCGCTGGCATCCGCTATCAGGATCGCCTTGATCTTGGGCTGATCGCCTGCGACCGGCCGGCTGCGGCTGCTGGCGTGTTCACCACCAACCAGGTGCAGGCCGCGCCCGTGCTTCTCGGCCGGCAGCGTCTGGCGGCCACGGGCGGCCGTTGCCAGGCGGTCTTGGTCAACGCCGGC
>WFOD01000043.1 GCA_015488275.1 Deltaproteobacteria bacterium | reverse complement strand
GCTCGGAGATGTGTATAAGAGACAGGCACCAGGGGATCGTTCTCTCCGTGGTACGAGATATAGACCTTTCGCATGTCAGCGCCGGCCCTTCGCAGGAGTTTGGCCACGGCTTCGGCCCGTTGCCGGGAGAGCTTGGCGTTGTACGCCTGCGAGCCGGTGGAATCGGTATGGCCGATGATGCTGATCTCGGCTGGGGCCCGCTCTTTCGCTTCTTCCAGGATGTGCGGGATCATGGCCTTGGAGGCCGCGGTGAGCTGCGTGGTGCCTGTGGTGAAGTAGAGGATGAAACTCGCCGGCTGGGATGGCGCGTTTTCGATAAGCGTGCGGTAGTCGCGCAAGACCTCATTTGGGGCCAGGGGGATGGGAGGAGGCGGAGGGGCGCTCCGGCTGGTCACTGTGGTCGCGGTGTACGGTTTGTCGAGCACCTGGGCGGCCTGGTCGGTGCGGACCACGACCGCGCCAGTGGCCTCTTGTCCCTCGTCTGGCAAAAGGATGACCGTGGTCTTGGTGCCGCAGCCGGTGAGAAGCGCTAGGAGGGGGAGCAAAAACAGGAAAGGATGACACTGAGCGAGTCGCATGCGGGACCTCTTTGTCCGTTAACAGTCCGTTGAAAAAGCCATCCCTGGCTTTTTCAATCACGGTTGGCCAGAACCGAGTTCCGACCAACCTCGCGGATTCCTTGGCTCCAGAGCCGGCGGAATCCGGCGGCACGTCCCTGTGCCGCGCACAGCCCGTTTTTCAACGGGCCGTTAATCTACCTTCACGATGAAGCGGGTGCCCCGCACCCCAATGACGGCCGTGGGGGTGCGCAGCTTGACCGCTTCCGGCGCGAGCTTGCCGATCCTGCCAGTGGAGAACAAGACCTGGCCCCGCTGCAAGTAGAGAGAAAAGTCATACTGTTTGGCCTGGGGAGAGAAACGGTAGTCCGCAATGTTGATCCGGCTTGCGGGGCCGATGGCCACCGCCGTGCCATCGAGAAAGAGGAGGCCGGCGGAGCCGCTCTTGCCCGTGGTCACCGTGTCGGTGGCGTAGAGTTGCATGCCCGCTTCTGCGGGCAAGGAGGCGCCGTGACGCAATACGGCCACCTCGCCGGCAACGTTTTTGAAATTGGCGATATGCTCCTGCTGTGAAGAGCCAGCGGCCGCGCCTTGGAGAGCCAGCAGCAACAACAAAAAAAGAGCGGGACAAAAGATGGCAAGGGAGCGTCGCATCATGGAAAGGCTCGCGGTTGGGATTCTTTGGGCGCGGGGTGGTCTCTGTCCAATTATCGGTAAGCGGCCGGCCGTTGTCAAACCGCTTTGCCCGGTTTTCAGCCAACAGCGGCCAGATACAACATTCCTTCTTCCGTGCCATCCAAGCCGAACAGGGCGCTGAGTTCGTCGTCGAAAAAAGCGGCCACTGGACACGCCGACCGTCCCAAGGCAGTGGCGGCCAGGAGCAGGTTCTGGCAGATATGGCCGACATCCATGCAGATATAGCGCATGCCCCGATCGCCGTACTTGCTCATGTTGCGGCGAAAGACCGCACTCCAGCAGAACACTACCGCGGCGCGAGCCACGAAGTCCTGATGGATGGCGGCCGCGGCCAGGGAGGCGGCGTGGCTGCCGTACGCCCGGCGGGCAAGGGCGAACTCCTCGACTTGAAAATGGTAGAGCCCCGGAGCAAGGTCAGTTACACGCTCGGCGGCCAGATAGGTCTCAATGGGGTACAGGGCGCCGGCCGATGGCGCGGTGCGCAGTCCCAGGCGGCCGCAGCGGGCGGTGACGCCTTGCGCGGCCCAGAGAAGGATGGCCAGTTCTTCCTGGGAGAGAGGCTGCTGCGAGTAACGCCGCACGGACCGCCGTTGCCCCATGACACGCCACAGATCGGTCGCTGATTCAAGTTTGGGCGCTGGCAGGGCAAACAAATCGTCGGCCGGGCCAGGCTTGCGCGGCCTGGCCGGTGCAGGCCGGATATTGGGCCGCGGCCGGGGTATAAGGAATTCCTCACGGTCAAGAACCGTCCGCCGGTAGTACTGATGGCCGAGGGAACTGGCGAGTTCTGGCATCTGTTTTTCCTCCTGCTTGTGTGTCGCCGGGTGGGCCAGCATCGGTCATGGCCGTTCCGCGCCGCAGGCCGGGCATGTTTTCCATCCTACTGACAGCACGACCGAACAACGGGGGCAGTGCTCCTTGAGGGCGGCGCCGCAGTGGGGGCAACGCATCCATTCCGGCTGGATCTCGCGGCCGCAGGCGTCGCATCTCTTTTCCTTGGCCAGCTTTTGGCCCCGCCGGCGAAACAGACGAACCAGCGATACTACCCCGAAAAGGGAGAGAGGGAGCCAAAACAGGCCGAGGGCGGCCTGAGGCCAGTATCCCCCAGGTATGTCGATCCAGCCGCTGAGATGATGCCAATCATGGAGCATGAGGGACCCCTCCCAAGAACCTTGTATTTTCGCAATACCGCAATGTCAGGGCGTTCGGGATAAATCTTTGCCCTCCTGCATCCGTGAGCGGTGAACGGTTATTGCTCTTCTGGCGCGTCGCCAGCGCTGGTATGCCGCCCCGGGGGAGAAAAGAGGCGGCCGCTTTGGAGGAGATGGAGCCGCCGGTACAAAGCGGAGGTGCGCAGGAGTTCATCGTGGGTCCCCTGGGCAGAGATCCGGCCCGCCTCGAGAACGATGATGCGGTCGGCCCGGCGCACGGTGGACAGGCGATGCGCGATGACGATGGCCGTTCGGCCCGCCAGCACGCGCGCCAAGGCCTGGTCGATCCGGGCTTCGGTCTCGGAATCAATACTGGCGGTCGCCTCGTCGAACACGAAAATGGCCGGATCGCGCGCCAGGACCCGGGCCAGGGCCAGGAGCTGTTTTTGACCAGTGGACAACTCCATGCCGCCTGGCCCCAGGCGGGTGTGTTCCTGTTCGGGAAGCGCGGCGACAACATCGGCCAACTGGGCCTGTTCCAGGATACGCCACAGTTCGTCGTCGGGCAAGCAGCGGTCGAGGGCCACGTTGGCCCGGATGGTGTCCGGCCAGACAAAAACCTCTTGCATGACGAGACCGATCTTGCGGCGCAGCCAGTTGGGATCGATCTCGGCAAGCGGCAGCCCGTCGAGACGGATTTCTCCCTCGTCCGGTTCGCAGAACCGTTCGAGCAGGTTGACGATCGTGCTCTTTCCTGCGCCCGTGGCGCCGACGATGGCCACCGTCTCGCCCGGCGCCACGGAAAAGTCGATCGCCCGCAGCACGGGATCGTGCCGGTTATAGCCAAAGGTTACGCCACGAAAGGTGATGGCGCAACGGCAAGAGGGGGGAATGCGGCCAGCGTCCTGGCCTGCACGGGCCGAGGTGGTGTCGAGAAGGGCGAAGATCCGTTCCGCTGAGGCCAGGGCTGACTGGACCACGGAAAATTTTTGCGCCAGTTCGCGTAGCGGTTGGAAAAAGAGACGCAGGTAGGCGAGCATGGCCACGAGAACACCGATGCTCGTCGTGCCCGCCAGTACCCCGCGGCCGCCGATGACCAAGAGGCCGGCGATGCTCGTGGTGTGCAGGAGGTTGAGGAAAGGGAGAAAAAGGCCGAACAGAACGATCTGCCTGCGTGTAGCCCGGTAGTAGCGTTCGTTGGCCTGGATGAAGCGCTGGCGCGCCCAATCCGTGGCGCCAAACGCCTGCACCAGCGATATGCCGGCCATCTGCTCCTGGACAAAAACGTTGAGCTGGGCCAGGCGAGTGCGCACCTGACGGAACACTTGCCGGGCCAAGCGGCTGAACACTAGGACGCAGGCGGTGGTCGTAACGAGGAGGACGCCCACAGCGGCGGCCAGGTGGAGATCAAGAAAGCAAACAACGGCAAGGATGCCGAAAATGCGGGCGATATCCGTGCAGCCGGTAACGATCACCGAGGTAAACAGGTCGTGGAGGTTGTTGATATCGTTCGTCAATGTGGTCACCAGCCGTCCCACGGGTTGACGGTGGT
>WFOD01000042.1 GCA_015488275.1 Deltaproteobacteria bacterium | reverse complement strand
GTATAGTACGTGCCCTATGGCAAGCGAGGCGATCATCCATATCCAGCGAAGGCCCACCCGCCAGATCATGGTGGGGAGCGTGCCCGTTGGCGGCGGCGCGCCGGTGGCGGTCCAGTCGATGACCAATACCGATACCCGTGATGTTGCCGCCACTGTGGCCCAGATCAAACGGTTGGCCGCAGTGGGATGCGAGATCGTCCGGGTGGCGGTGCTCGATATGGATGCAGCGCGCGCCATTCGCGCCATTCGCGAGCAGTCGCCCCTGCCGGTAATCGCCGACATCCATTTTGACGCCCGTCTCGCAGTGGCGGCGATGGAGCATGGCGCCCAGGGGATCCGGATCAATCCGGGCAATATCGGCTCACGCAGCAAGGTGCGGCTGGTGGTGGACGCTGCGCGGCGTCACGGGGTGCCGATCAGGATCGGCGTGAATTCCGGTTCGGTGGAGCGGGATATCTTGGCGGCCCACGGCGGGCCGACGCCCGCGGCCCTGGTCGCCTCCGCCGTCCGTCATGTCCGCCTGCTGGAGGGGTTTGGTTTTGAGGCGATGAAGATTTCCATCAAGTCGTCAGACGTGCTGGCCACGGTGGCCGCCTACCGCCTGCTGGCCGAAACGGTGGACTATCCCCTCCATCTTGGCGTTACCGAGGCCGGCGGGTTGATCCCTGGTACTGTGAAGTCCAGTGTGGCCCTTGGCATCCTCTTGTGCGAGGGTATCGGTGATACGCTGCGCATCTCTCTCACCCGCGATCCAGTGGAGGAGATCCGGGTGGCCTATGAACTGTTGCGGGCCTTGCGGCTGCGGGAGCGGGGACCGGAGATCGTTTCCTGTCCCACCTGCGGCCGTTGCCAGATCGACCTTTTTCCCCTGGCCGAAAAGATCGAGGCCCGGCTGCAAACCATGCACACGCCCCTCAAGGTGGCGGTCATGGGCTGTGTGGTGAACGGTCCCGGGGAGGCGCGAGAGGCGGATATCGGCGTGGCCGGCGGCAAGGGAACCGGAATCATTTTCAAAAAGGGCAAGATATGGAAAAAGGTTCCCGAGGCTGAGCTGTTCGACGTTTTCATGGCCGAACTTGAGGTCATGGCGCGGGAAAAAGAACAATCGTCAGGAGGAGGTGACGGCCCCGGAAAGAACGAGGTTGTCATGCGCCACGGGGAGGCAACGCCGAAACCGCGCCCGTGAAAAGGGCGGGGTTTTGCGGGCAGGGGGCGTTTTGCCTTGTGCCCTTGTGGCGGCCCCAGCGCCGGGGACGTTGGGGCGAGCCAAATCAGGAGATGAGCAATGAACGATGTGATGCGTTTTTCCGAACTGCTGATCCCTACCCTCAAGGAGACGCCGGCCGAGGCCGAGGTGGTGAGCCACCAGTTGCTCCTGCGGGCAGGGTTTATCCGTAAGCTGACGAGCGGTGTGTATTCGTATCTGCCGCTCGCCCTGCGCTGTTTACGTAAGTTCGAGGCGATCATCCGCGAGGAAATGGCCCGGGGCGGCGCGCAGGAGCTTCTCTTGCCTATGGTGCAGCCGGCCGATCTCTGGCGGGAGTCCGGCCGGTGGAGGAAGTATGGGCCGGAACTGCTGCGTTTTACCGATCGCCACGAGCGCGAGTCCTGTCTTGGCCCGACCCATGAGGAGGTGATTACCGATCTCGTGCGGATGAACGTCCACTCCTACCGGGATCTGCCCAAGAATCTCTACCAGATCCAGACCAAGTTCCGGGACGAGATCCGGCCGCGGTTCGGCCTCATGCGCGGCCGGGAGTTCATCATGAAGGACGGTTACAGCTTTGACGCCGACGAGGCAGGGGCTGAGGCCACCTATCGCCGGATGTACGACGCCTATATGCGGATCTTTGCCCGCTGCGGTCTCGCTTTTCGCGCCGTGGAGGCGGACACCGGCACCATTGGCGGCAGCTTTTCCCATGAGTTCATGGTGTTGGCCGATACTGGCGAGGACACCATCGTTGTCTGTCACGGCTGCGATTATGCCGCCAACCTGGAAAAGGCCACCTGTCGGCCCGCGCCGGTCGTGGGCGCAGGGGAGCCGCCGGCAGAGCTGGAAAAGGTTGCCACGCCAGGAAAGCGGTCGGTGGCAGAGGTGACCGAGTTTCTTGGCGTTTCGCCGAAACGGTTGATCAAGACCTTGGTCTATCTGGCCGACGGCGATCCAGTGGCCGTGCTGGTGCGCGGCGACCATGAGGTGCAGCCGGTCAAGCTGCAGAACCTGCTTGGCGCTTTGGAAGTAGAGCTGGCTGATGATGCCGCGGTACAGGAAGCCGCCGGCGTTCCTGTCGGTTACCTCGGGCCGGTTGGCTGCCGGCTGCGGGTGGTGGCCGACTTGGAGGTGCAGCGCATGGTCAATGCGGTGACCGGCGCCAATGAGCCAGACGCCCATCTGCGTAACGTCAACCCCGGCCGGGACTTCACCGTGGAGCAGTACGCCGATCTGCGGATGGTCACCGAGGAGGACCGCTGCCCCCGCTGCGGCGCAGGACTGCGGCTTACCCGTGGCATCGAGGTGGGCCATATCTTCAAGCTCGGCACCGCGTACAGCGAGGCGATGGAGGCGACGTTCCTGGATGCAGAGGGTAAACAGCGGCACTTTGTCATGGGCTGTTACGGCATTGGCGTCAGCCGCACCATTGCCGCGGCCATAGAACAGAACCACGATGCGGACGGCATCGTCTGGCCGGCGCCCATCGCCCCGTTCGCCGTCACGGTGCTCGATCTTTCCACGCGCAAGGACAACGTGAGCGAGGTGGTGGACGGGATCGTCCAGGATCTGGCCGCCTCCGGGCTCGACGTGCTGGTGGACGACCGGAACGAGCGGCCGGGCATCAAGTTCAAGGACGCTGACCTCATCGGGATCCCGGTGCGGGTCACCGTTGGCCGGCGTTATCTGAGCGAAGGCCGCGTGGAAGTGCGGCGTCGGCGGGACGGCGAGACCCTGAACGTGGAGCTGGCCGGGGTGGTGGACGCGGTGCTTGGCCTTTTGACCTGACGGCCATGTTGGTCATCGATAACATCGTTCATCTGGTGGCCGACTATATCCCGGAGGAGGGCCGGCGGCGGATCAGGGAGGCGTACGCATTCGCCTCCCAGGTGCACGAGGGCCGCAAGCGGGATTCCGGCGAGGCGTACATCTCCCACCCTTTGGAGGTGGCGCATATCCTCGCCTCCATGCGCCTGGATGCCAATACGATCGTTGCCGGCCTGCTCCATTCGGTGTTGAAGGAGCAGCCGCCAGCAGACGAGAAAGAGGTGGCCAGGCGGTTTGGGGAGGACGTGCTCAACCTCGTCAAGGGCACCACCAAGATCACAAACGTCCGTTACGCCAGCCGCGAGGCGCACCAGGCGGGCAACGTCCGTAAACTGCTGTTGGCGATGGCCGCCGACGTGCGGGTGATCCTCATCCGCCTGGCCGACCGCCTGCACGACATGCAGACGTTGGAGCACTCGCCCCGGGAGCGGCAGTTGGAGGTGGCCCGGGAGACGATGGACCTTTACGCCCCCTTGGCCGGCCGCCTGGGCATCGATTGGATGAAGCGGGAGCTTGAGGATCTGGGATTTCGCTACCTCTATCCCGAGGAATACGCCGAGATTTCCTCCCAGATCGAAAGCTCGATGGCCGACCGCCAGGCCTTTGTCGATCAGGTCATCGGTATCCTCCGGCGGGCCCTGGACGAAAACGGCCTTGCCGGCTGCCGCATCCTCGGCCGGCCCAAACACCTCTACAGCATCTACCGCAAGCTGGTGGCCCAGAAGATCCCCTTGGAACGGGTGTACGACAAGGTGGCCTTCCGGATCATCGTCAAAACGGTGAAGGAGTGCTACGAGGCCCTTGGGGTGGTCCACTCCCTCTGGCAGCCGATCCCGCACCGGTTCAAGGATTTTATCAGTTCGCCAAAACCCAACGGCTACCAATCGCTCCATACCTCGGTCATAGGGCCGCACGGGGATTTTATGGAGATCCAGATCCGCACCGAGGAAATGGATGAGGTGGCCAAGGAGGGGATCGCCGCCCATTGGGCCTATAAAGAAGGAAAGAACATCTCGCGCAAGGACGCCCAGTTCTTCCAGTGGCTCAAGCAGCTGGTGCAGGGGTTGCAAGAGGTGGAGGACCCGCGGGAGTTTCTCGATGCGGTCAAGGGCGAGCTGCACCAGGAAGAGATCTACGTGCTTACGCCCACCGGCGAGGTCAAGGCTCTGCCCTATGGCAGCACGCCGCTCGATTTTGCCTACGCCATTCACAGCGAGGTGGGGGATCACTGCGCCGGCGCCAAGGTGAACGGCCGCATCGTGCCGCTCAAGCATCAGTTGCACACCGGTGATGTGGTGGAGGTGTTGACCTCTCCCCAGGCCCATCCAACGCGCGGCTGGCTCGCTCTGGTCAAGAGCGGCCGGGCGCGGGCCCGCATCCGCGCCTGGCTGCGGCGGGAGGAGCAGGAGCGGAGTCTGCGCCTTGGCCGGGAGCTGTGCGAACGGGAGTTGCGCAAACACAATCTGAGTCTCAAGAAAGTTATCAAGACCGGCCATTTGCGCGAGGTGCTCAAGCGTCTTTCTTGTAACTCTCTTGACGATCTTTTGCTCAAAGTGGGACGGGGCCAGCTCACCGTGGAGCAGATCATCGCGGTGGTGGAGCCGCCAGAGCTCCGGCCGCCGGCCGAGGAGGAGGGCGCGCCGCTGCCAGAGCGTCGCGTCCGCCGCCGCCGGCCAAAGGGGCCGGCGATCGAGATCGACGGTATTGACGATATGCTGGTCACCATTGCCCGGTGCTGTATGCCGGTTCCTGGCGACGCCATTGTCGGCTTCATCACCGCTGGCCGGGGAATCAGCGTGCACAAGGCTGGCTGCGCCAACCTGCAAAGCACTGATCTCAACCGGTGGATCGAGGTGCGTTGGGCTGGTGACGACGAGGCGGCCCATAGCGCCCACATCCGGGTTGTCGGCACGGATCAGCGCCGCCTGGTGAGCCGGTTGACCGATGCGGTGGGCGCGGCCGACGCCACGGTCACGGGCCTTGAGGCCCGCACGGCCAAGGAGAGCGGGATGGTGACGGTCAACCTGGTGGTGGAGGTTCGAGGGGTCGAGCATTTGGAGCGCTTGTTGCAACGGCTGCGCAAGGTGGACGGCGTGTTGGAGGCGGTGCGGGCCTGAGGCGGCGATGGCGGATGCCGTCTGGGAAGGGCGCTGGAACCTGTTGGGCGGTTGTGGACACAAAAAGCGCTTGCGCCGCAGTGGGAAACGGAGTAAATAGGATGGCTCATCTGTCAACCGTAAACCGTCCCCTGTTTGGCCCATAGGCGGGGCGATTTGTGTAAAGGAGCAGGCCGATGTCCAAAGTATGCGCGATTTGTGGCAAAAAGCCGACCACGGGCAACAACGTTTCCCATGCCCATAACAAGACCCGGCGGCGCTGGCTGCCCAATCTCCAGTCGGTGCGCATGGCGACGCCAAACGGAAACGCCAAGCGGGTGCGGGTCTGCACCCGTTGTATCCGCTCCGGCGCAGTGGTGAAGCCGGCCTGAGGCCGTCCAGCCACCCCCAGGGACCCTGCAAGGAATGAGGGGCCGCGTCTGCCGGCCCCTTTTTTGTGGTGCTCTCCCCCCGATCTGTGGCGACGAGGGAGGAGGGTGACGGGGGAGGCGTTCTCCCGCCGGCCTGGCCGCTTGGCGGGCGGGAAACAAACCCTGCCGCGTCTCGGCCTTGCGTTTCCGGGCCGATCGACAGGCCAGGAGCAGGGCGTCTGGTTTGACAGACGGACGCCGCGCCCGATACAATGGCTATCGGGCCGTCTGTTCTTGCTCTCTCCACACTCCGCAGGACCGAGGCCGTTCTTCTGCGCCTCGGTGGGTGAGGCGCGGAGTGGTTTGTGGCAATCACTATTCTTCGACGCGAACTACAGCACAATGAAAGAGAAAAACGTCCTCTGGGAATTCTTTACTTCGGTCAAGCTTGCCATTTTTACCTTTTTGGCCCTGGCCGCCACCTCGATCATCGGCACCATCATCCCGCAGAACGAACCGTTCGGCTTTTATGTGGAGAACTTCGGCCCCCGCTGGGCCACGATTTTCAAGTATCTCAACGTGCCGGACATGTACCACGCCTGGTGGTTCGTCTCGCTTCTCGTCCTTTTCTCCCTCAACTTGATCGCCTGCTCCCTCGACCGGATTCCCAATGTGGTGCGGATCCTGCGCAAGGACAACCTTGCCGTTGATATTGAGCGCCTGGAGAAGCGGGGCAAAAACCGGCGTCTTTTGTCGGCCCTGCCGCTGGAGCAGGCGGCTGACAAGCTGCGCGGCCTGCTGGCCGGAAGCGGCTGGAGTTTTGCCAGCCGCGAGCGGGATGGCGGGGTGCTGTTCTTTGCCGAGAAAGGGGGATGGACGCGGTTTGGCGTCTATACCGTGCATGGCAGCATCCTGGTGATTTTTATCGGCGCTATCATTGGTTCGATTTGGGGGTACAAGGCGAGCGTGATGATCGCTGAGGGCACGAGCACAGATCAGGTCTATGCCCGCGACGAGCGGCATACGCCGATTCCTCTGGGGTTCCGCTTGCGATGCGACCGCTTTCTCTTGACCTACTACGCCAACGGCATGCCAAAGGACTATATCTCTGACCTGTCGGTCATCAAGGATGGCAAGGTGGTGTTGCAAAAGCGGATCGAGGTCAACGACCCGCTCCAGTATGCCGGGTTGACGTTTTACCAGTCGAGTTACCAGCCCATTGACAACCAGTACGTGATCTATCTCAAGAACACCACCAGCGGCGCTTTCCAAAATTTTATCGTCATGCCGCTCCGCCAGATGCGCTGGGAGGAGGAGAACGTCGCCTTTGGCATTGTCGAGCGCCGTAATCCAAACATGCTCGGGCAGTACCAGCACAAGATCTGGTTCTCCGATGGCAAGGGCAGTCCGGTATCCTTCTGGGTGAGCGAAAACCAGCCGGTGCGTCTCGAGAGGCCGGGGGCCACCTATACGGTGGAGGTCAAACAGCGGTTTGCCACTGGCCTGCAGGTGGCCAAGGATCCGGGGGTTTGGCCGGTGTATATTGGCTGCACGCTCATGTTGCTTGGGCTCGCGGTGGTCTTTTTCATGTCCCACCGGCGGATCTGGATCTGGGTGCGCCCCGAGCCCCAAGGAGGAGGCTGCCGCATTGTTCTCAGCGGCAACGCCAACAAGAACAGGGACGGCCTGGAAAAGGATCTGGACAAGATCGAGTCCTTGTTGAATAGTAGTAACGAATTGCAGGTGCAAGGCGGCTGAGCCGGCGGCGTGCGAGGGGGGCGCGACCGTTTCGCCCGCCTTCGCTCCTGGCCTTGCGGGCGCGACGATGCCGCACAGGACTATGGGTGAACCACGATGACAAGTTCGCAACTTCTTGGCGCTACGACGTTTATCTATCTCCTCGCCACCTTTCTCTATCTACTGGTCCTGATCTTCAAGGCCCGGCGGGCAGGGATTCTGGGCACCGCCGTCACCTTGATTGGCGTCCTTGTCCAGACGGCGGGCATCATCATGCGCTGGGTGGAATCGTACCAGATGGGCATCGGCCATGCGCCGCTTTCCAACATGTACGAGTCGCTGGTCATTTTTTCATGGGCTATCGCCCTGTCGTATTTGGTGATCGAGGTTATTTACAAAAACCGGATGCTGGGCGCCTTTGCCTTGCCCTTTGCTTTTGCCAGCATGGCCTACGGCTCCTTTGCCGGCGAGATCCACCGGGAGATCTCTCCCCTGGTGCCCGCCTTGCAGTCCAACTGGCTCTTGGCGCATGTGTTCACCTGTTTTATCGGCTACGCCGCCTTTGCCGTGGCCTGCGGCATCGGTGTGCTCTATCTCCTCAAAGACCGCAAGGAACGCAACCGCAAGGCAGCGGGCCGCCGGGTCGTGGAAGGGGAAGAAGGCGTCCTTGATCTGTTGCCGCCCCTGAAGACCATTGACGAGATCATCCATAAATCGATCGTTTTCGGTTTTCTTTGGCTGTCTGCAGGCATCATCACCGGGGCGGTGTGGGCCAACTCGGCGTGGGGCACCTACTGGAGCTGGGACCCCAAAGAAACGTGGTCGCTGATCACGTGGTTCGTCTATGCCGTGGCGCTGCATGCCCGGTTCACCAAGGGGTGGGGCGGCCGGCGGATCGCCTGGATCGCGGTTTTTGGCTTTTTATCCGTTTTGTTCACGTACTATGGCGTCAACTTCTGGCTTTCTGGCCTGCATAGCTACGGGTCCTCATGAGGTGGGGCCGCAGGGCCAAAAAAACTTGACAAGGTTGGGGGGAGCGACTATAAACCGAAACATTGAGAGTGAGGCGGTATTCAGTTTTTTTTCTCAACCACTACCAAGGGGGTACGAAGCATGATCAAGAAAGGACTTTTGCTTGCAACCGCGGCCCTGTTCGCCGCCGGTCTGGTCCTGGGTGGTACCGCTGTCGCCAAGGACAAGGGTCCGGCGGAGATCATCCTCAAGACGGCCAAGGCGAAAAAGCCGGTCAAGTTTCCGCACGCCAAGCACCAGGGGATGTTGGAGTGCGATACATGCCACAAGAGCCCTCATTTCGCCCCGGCGGCCGATAAGTGGACCAAGAAAGACGGCCACGCGCTTTGCAAGGATTGCCACAAGAAGATGAAGAAAGAGGGCAAGAAGGCTCCCACCAAGTGTAACGGTTGTCATATCAAGAAGAAGAAGAGAAAGCTCGAGGGCTGCTAATCAGCCGGCGAGACTCTTGATGGGCAAAAAAGGCCATCCTGCGGGGTGGCCTTTTTTCGTGGGCGGTCCTCGCACGTGTTTTTTTCATCGCAGGAGGGAGAAGCGGTGCGGTGTGTGCGGTGGTTGTTCCTCTTGGGGGTGTTGCCGTTGATTGCTGGTCCGGCGCTGGGAGACGAATCTTCTTTACCGGCGGGCCAGACGGCGGTCGAGTGCGTGAAGGGAGATTGCCGTAACGGCATTGGCGTGGCCCGTCTGCCAGAGGACCGCCTCTACATTGGCCAGTGGCGAAACGGCCGGCCGAACGGCGCGGGTTTTTTCGTTTACTCCCCGGAGCAGCCGGCCCAACGGGCGGTGTACGAGGGGATGGTCAAAGATGGCAAGCGGCACGGCATGGGCCGGATGTTCTTTCCTGATGGGGCCGAGTATGCCGGTACGTTCCAGAACGACCACTACGAGGGTTACGGCAGGTTTTCTTTTGCCGACGGTAGCCGCTACGAGGGCACCTTCAAGCAAGATCGCTACGACGGCTACGGGGTTTATACCTTTGCCAGCGGCCGTACCAAGGAGGGGTACTGGCGGAACGGCCGTTTTGTACGGGAGTTGCGGTTGCGGGAGGAGCAGGGCGGTGCACAGAGCGGGGAGGGGCGGTAGGGATTTCAGGGCTGGAAGCGGAAGACAAAGTATTCTTCCGGGTTGACCGGGCCGAATCCATAGGGCAGGGCGCCCCAGATGTCGGAATAGAATCCCGCCCGGTTGGGCGGCGCTTCCATTGTGGTGAGTCCGGGAAAAGGACGGAGGGCGAATTGCCGCACGGGGCGGAAGCCGGTGGGCGGCACCTTGATATTGGTATTGTTGCGGGGAATGACCAGCAGGTCGCCTGGGGCGAGCCGGCTCCGGGCGTAGTCCACCGCCAGGGCGCCGCCTTTTTCCATATAGTATTGGAATCCCCAGTGGCCCTGGAACCAGATTCGCTGGTTGGGATAGGCGGCGAGGATCCTGGCCGCCGCCTGGCGTTGCGCGTTGGCGAGAGAGGTGTCAGCCGCGGCCACGGCCAGGGCGAGCAGGGCGGCCGTGGTGAAGCTGGCGGGCAGAAAGCGTTTGACCGCTGGCCGCCGCCTGGCCACAAGTTCCAGCCGCCTGGCGAGAAGGATGCCCACCGCCGGCGTCATGGGCAGGATGGTTCGGGCGTTGGTCGTCCAGTTGAGATAGGTGGCAAAGACAAAGGTGCCTGCCACCCAGCAAAAGAGGAGCAGGGAGGCGCCATCGCGGTGACGCCAAAGATCGAGCCAGGCGAGGAGGAGCACCAAGAGGCCTGTGCTGCTCATAAGCGACAGTTGGCACAGGCTTGAGAGCGCGATGCCGTCGGCCGTGCGGATGGGCATGGGGCCAATCTTGCCGAGCAGCGCGGCCAGGCCGGCCAAGGCGGGCACGACCACCAATGCGCCCACGGCCAGGGACCGCGGCCGGGTCCACATGAGGGGAGCGGCAAAGAAGATCACCGCCAGGCAGCCGCCGGTAAAGGCGAGGCCGATCAAGGTCTTGGTGGCCAACTGGTGGAGGTCGCGTTCGTAAAAGTTTACCGCGTAGGCGGCCGCATTGGTGAAGAGGCCGTGGCCGTAAAGCTCCTTGGTGTACCACTGATAGCTGGCGAGGATGGCTGCTGGCGCAAGCAGCCAGAGAAGTTTGACCGGCTGGCGGCGCTCCGCCAGGGTATAGACCAGGGCAAGGGCGGCGGCCGTAATGCCGAAGTACTTGGTGAGGGCCGCGACGGCCATGAGTAGGGCGCCGGCCAGGCACCATCCCCCCCCATCGCCTTCCTGTTCGATTCCCCGGCGCCAAAAGACCAGCGACCACACATAGGCGGCCACCATTGGCGTGTCTGACATCACCGTGGTGCTCGATACGAGAAAACCTGGGGTGAGGAGCACCGCCAGGGCGGCGGTGAACGGCCGGCGGCTCCAGCCGTCGGCCAACTCCCAGGTGCCCCAGACGACCAGGGCGGCGGGCAGGAGAAAGGCGAGATGCAAGGCGACTTCCCGTTCGCCGAACAGGGCAGAGATCAAGGCGATCCAATAGGAGGCCAGGGGCGGATTTTGGTTGATGTCGCTCATCCGCATGGTCTCGCCGTACCAGTTGGCGTCAAAGCCGTAGAAGTCCAAGGGCGCTTGTTGGATATGACGGGCGACCCAGATGAACAGGGTGTCGTCGATATGGAACGCCTTGGTGGCGAAGGGCGCTAGGCAGGCCACCGTGAGGATGAGAAGGAGGGTGATGGGCTGGCTGCGGTTGGGGCGGTGCATAGCGCCGGTTGTCATCCTGCCGGTTGCCGGTTAGCGGGGTTGGAACCAACTGGCGTCAGCGTGTTGCAAAAACCACGGAAATTCGCCAGGAATGAAGATCACAGCGACAACGGCCAGGGCCAGCCACCGCCAGAGGCGCGGGCCGCGGGCGCTCAGGGCGTGGGCGGTCAGGCCGTAGGCCGGCACCAGGACGGGAAAGATATAGCGTCCCTGCAGGGCCAGGGCGATGGCCCCTGAGCCGTGATAACTCTTGTAGTTGACGAGCTGCATGAGGATCAGGGCGTAGCCAGCGGCGACAAACAGCAAGAGCGGCGCCATGCCCCCCAGGTCCTTGGCCGCGACGCAGCGGATGCCGAGCACCACGGCAACGATGGCGACGAGATAGTAGGGGACGAGCTCCGCATCCCGTTTGAAGAGCACCTGATGGCCCATGATGCCGACGATTCTGTGGGTCATCAGTTCAAGCCAGGCCACACCATAGTGGAAGCGATCGAGGCGTTCCACCGGCCGGCGGGTCTGTTGGAGCCGCATCTTGTCTTCCCGCGCCTGTTGCAGGAGGTAGAGCGCGCCGTTGCGGTCGCCTTCGTGTTTGATGCGTTGGGTCATGCGGATCGCTTCGGCCAGCGAGATCTTGCCTTCCTTGTACTGGTGGACGATATAGTCGCGGGCAAAGATCCGGTACTGGAGGGCCGCCTCCAGGCCGACCACCTTGTCCATTGGCGGCTGCAACCGGTGGTAGGCGAGGAGGTTGCCGCCGTAGAGCTTGAGATTCAGGGCGAAGAGAACGAGCACGGCCAGAAAAAGGCTCCATAAAAGGGGGCGGGCTTCACGGGCCAACCGCTGGCAAGCGGCTGGCAACCGGTTAAGGTGGCGGCGTTCGTAGATCAGGCCGCCGACGACCAAGAGAAAGGCGAAGGGCAGATAACTGATCTTGGTCAGCCCGCCCAGGCCGAGGCAGACAAGGCAAAGCAGCAGGTCTTCGGGCCGGCGGTCGAGATGAAAGACGCATCCGTAATACAGGGCGGCCGCGGCCAGCATGTTGGCCAGGTTGTCGTAGCTTACCGTGCCGGCCAGAAAGGTGAACATCAGGGTGTTGGTCATGAGAACCAG
The DNA here is from genome assembly GCA_015488275.1 of Deltaproteobacteria bacterium. Taxonomy (GTDB): domain Bacteria; phylum Desulfobacterota; class Desulfobulbia; order Desulfobulbales; family S012-135; genus S012-135. Next base: position 4,740 of record WFOD01000042.1, on the reverse strand, counting down.
GAACAGGAGGCGGACCTCGGCCCCGCAGCCGGTGCGGCGCAAAAGGTGCCAGCCGTAGTGGAGGATGCCAAAGGCCAGGGGCACGTTCCATAGCCGGAGAAAGACGAGATCCGGAAGCCCGAAAACGTTGCAGGAAAGGAGCCTGCCCATGAGCCAAAAGTAGAGGGTCGGCACATGGGTGATGAGGCCGAACTGATAAGATGCGGGCGAATCGGCTGGCGGCAGGAGGGATTGGGAGAAGAGGCGGCTGATGCCAAACCAGGTGATTTCGTCCGGCGGGATGGCCGGACTGATCCGCAGGGCGAACCAGCAGGCCTTGACGCCAAAGGCGATGAGCAGCAAGGCGGTGAGGGCGAGTTCCGCTGGATGCAGATCGGCCCAGCGGAACCGGCGGCCGGCGATTCCTGAGGAGGCTCTGCTGGAGGAAGGTGGATGCGTGCTGGTTGCCCCTGCGTTCATGATCGTGTGGCGTCTTTGGCTGGCCCCGATAGGCTTACTCCTGTCCCCGCGCGCCCAGCAGTTCGGCAATCCTTTCGGCCAGCCGTTCGGCGCAGAAGACCAGGGATTCGATATCGAGAAAGTCGGTGGCGGTGTCGTCGAACAGGATCTTGACCCTGGCGTCGAACACCGTAACGCCTTGTTCGCGCTCCGCCCGCCAGAACACGAGTTTGACCGGCAGGCGTGGCAACACGGGGAGTATGCAAGCGAGGTCTGCGCCCTCGCCGGCGGTGGGACGGCCGTCCAGTAGAGCGATCACGCGCTCGATCTTTGGCTGGTCATGGGTGTCGAACAGGCGCGCCAGAGGTTCTTCGCAGTAGGAGGCCAAGGTCTTGACCTTGGATATGGAGTTGGGCATGGATTCCATGCCGATCCATGCGCCAGAAGGGGGGGCGCCGCCGCCAAAGGCCAGGTAGTTGTACAAGAGGATGCAGTCGCGCGGATCTTCAGGCGCGCGGCCGTTAAGGCGCACCTCCTTAACGCCAATGATCGCCTCCTGGCCGAGATAGCGGCCCTGCAAGGCTTGGTCGCCGAGAAGCGCGAGGCCGAGTTTGGGGGCAAGGGCGGCGAAGTCGAGATCCGCCACCTTGCGCTGCAAGCGCTCCACCAAGGCCCAGTCGCGGTCCGCCGCTGCGCCTTGCGCCGGCGTATCGAGGGTGAGGCCTTGCCGGTCGAGATAGGGGCAGCGGCCCACGTCCACCCCTTGGGTGGCCACAGCCGCGCCAAAGGCGAGGCAGGTGGCGAATCCGCATTCGCCGCAGTTGGTTTTTGGGGTCCGTTTGACGATTTCCAGCGGGGTGATGGCGGCCATGCCGGGCAACATAGCATGGCCGGGACAAAAAGGAAAGTGCTGGCAAAAGGGGCCGACTGCTTACCAGTCGGGTGAAAAAGCCGTCCTGGCTTCTCCGGCCATCGCTTGACCAAAACGAAAACTTCGGCCCCGTGCCTGTGCCGCGAGCAGCCCGTTTTTCAACGGGCTGTTACCCGGCCTTGCCTCCTGGCCGGTGGCGGAGGAGCAGGTTGCCAAGCCCGTCCACCGTGGCCTGAAAATCATGGGTGAGCAGGATAGTGGTGTAGCGGTCTTCCACCAAGGCTGGCCCATTGCATTGATGGCCGCGGCGCAGGTCTTGCCGCCGATAGACCGGCAGAACCCTGCGATCGCCAACGGCGAGCGCCACTGACCGGTGGCCGACCGGGTCCGGTTCAGCTTCGGCCGCCGCGCCGATCGCCGGCAGATGGGGATGTTGGCTCTGGGCCCGGATCCGGCAGCGGATGCCCACTATCTCCAGGGGGGCGTCGTGCATGGCGTAGCCAAAGAGGCGGTGATGGGCGCTGTGGAACGCCGTCTCCAGGTCAGGTCCCCAGGGGATGGTGAGCTCGTGCGCCTGGCCGTGGTAACGCATGTCCACCGCCGCCTCGGCGGCCAGCTCTCCCTGCAGGCCGAGGCGGCGCGCCTCGTTACGGCCGGCGTTGGCGAGCCCCTGGATGGCCTCGGCCAGGGCGGTAGTGTTGACTGTCCGACCGCAAAGGAAAAAGGCGCGGGAGAGGTCGAGGGCGGGATCGGTTAAGGCCATGCCCTGGGCCGAGAGAATGCCTGCCCGGTTTGGCACCAAGATCGTGGCTATGCCAAGCTCTGCGGCCAAGGCGCAACAATGCAGTCCAGATGCGCCGCCAAAGGAGCAGAGGGTAAAATCCCGCGGGTCGCGCCCGCGTTCAAGGGTCACGGCCCGGATCGCCTTGCTCATGGTGGCGTTGACAATGGAGATGACGCCAAGCGCTGTTTCCTCGGCCGTCATGTTGAGGCGGGCGCCGAGACGCGCGAGGCAGCGGCCGGCGCGTTCCCGGTCGAGGGGCATCCGGCCGCCGAGCAGGCTGTCGGGCAGGCGGCCGAGAAAGAGGTTGGCGTCGGTGACCGTGACCCGTTCTCCCTTGCCGTAACATGCCGGGCCTGGATCAGCGCCCGCGCTTTCCGGCCCCACCTGCAAGAGTCCGCCGGCGTCGATCCACGCCACCGAGCCGCCGCCCGCTCCCACGGTATGGATATCGATGACCTGGTTGCGGAGGGGATAGCCGTCGATCCGGTAGTCGCGGGTCATGGTGAGGCCGTTGTCACAGCAAGAGACATCGGTGGAGGTGCCGCCCATGTCAAAGGTGATGAGCCGTTGACAGCCGATCGCTTCGCCGATGGCCAGCGCTCCTTGCACGCCGCCGGCCGGGCCGGAGAGGATGGTGTGCACCGCGCGCTGGGCGATGCCGGCCGCAGGCAGAACGCTGCCGCTGGACTGCTGGATGAACAGCGGGATTGCGTCGAGGTGGCGCCGGAGCCGCTCCACATAGGCGGCGAGCACAGGGGCCAGATAGGCGTTGATCAGCGTGGTGGTCAGGCGCTCGTACTCGCGGAATTCCGGCAGCAGGCGCGACGAGAGGGTGACCGGCAGGCCAAGCGGTTCGAGGGCGTTGCCGATGGCCTGCTCATGGGCCGGATTGGCATAGGCGTGGAGCAGGCACACGGCCACAGAGGCAAAACCGCCCTGGCGGCAGATGCGGCGGAGGCGCCGGCCAACGGTCGCGCCCAACGGCGTCTGTACTTCGCCGTTGAACAGCACCCGCTCCCGCACGCCGACCACCGCCTCTGGCCCGATGATCGGCGCGGGCCGTTCGACGTACAGGTTGAAGATCTGTTCCCGGTGCTGCCGGCCGATAAAGAGCACATCCTCAAAACCGTGGGTGGTGACAAGCAGCACCCGGGCCCCTTTACGCTCGAGAAAGGCGTTGGTTCCCACGGTGGTGCCGTGGATCACCGAGAGATGGTCCCGGTTTGGCTCCAGAGCCTTGAGACCGGTGATGATCGCCCGGGCGGGATCGTCTGGCGTGGACGGCTCTTTGTGGGTCTGGATGCCGTCTGGGCCCAGGAGAAGAAAATCGGTGAAGGTGCCGCCGGTATCAACGCCGAGAATCGTTTGCATGGCTGCGCGGTACTGCTGCGGAGCGGGTTGGCTGCTCGCAGCCCGTTGAAAAACGGGCTGTGCGCGGCACATGGATGTGCCGCCGAATTCCGCCGGCTTCTGAAAGAGCCAAGGAATTCGTGAGGTTGGCCGAAGGTTTGCTTTGGCCAACCGTGGTCGAAAAAGCCAGGGACGGCTTTTTCGACGGACTGCTAAAGACACGGGGCCGCATGATACGCTGTCTGACCGGCAAAGGCAAGCGGTTGGCCGGCGCGGTTGGAGTCCTTTCTTGCAAGGCCATCTTTCTTGCGATGCGGCAAATTGTCGCCTGGACCTTGCTGCGACAAATTGCTACATTGACAACAAGGTTTTTCCGCCGTGACCGCGAATCTTGTATGGAGGAATAACGATGCGCACTGGAATCTGGCTACTGACGATCGTTCTGGCCCTCTTCGTCCCCCTCGCCTCGGCGCAGGCCGCTGCTCCCGAGCATCCCCTGGCCGGCAAACCGATGTTCACCGATCATGAGAGTTGTGATTTTTGCGGCATGAACCGCAATGCGTTTGCCCGCACCCGCTACGTGTTCACCGACAGTCAGGGCGAGCACTATGCCTGCTCCATCCATTGTGTGGCGGCCATGAGCCGCAAGGCTGGCGAAGAGCCGCGAAACGTGCGGGTGGCGCTTTACCTCGATCCCAAGACCATGATTCCGGCGGAAAAGGCGGTGTACGTCATTGGCTCCAAGGCGGCGGGCACCATGACCGCCACCTCTAAGCTTGCCTTTGCCGACCGCGAGAGCGCCGAGGCGTTTGTCCGCCAGTATGGCGGCAAGATCGCTGACTTCGCTGCGGCGCTTGCCGCAGCCAAGAGCGATCTCGGCACCTGGGGCGGTGGTATGCACGGCATGGGAGGGGGTATGGGCAAAGGCGGGATGCGTCAGATGATGGGCAACATGGGGCCCAATGGGATGCGGCATGACTGCCCTAACGCGGCCAACTGCCCGAAGCACCAGATGATGATGCGGCAGCAAGGCGGCGAGAGCGCCCCTTCTGGAAGTGGGCATTCCATGCAGCATGGGGGCGCGGGCGGCGGAATGGGCGGCATGTAGCGGCCATCGCCAAACGGGACATGTGCGGCTCCCGGCCGTGCCGCAGTTTAGCGGTCCGTCGAAAAAGCCGTCCCTGGCTTTTTTCGACCATCGGTTGGCCAAAGCAAAGTTTCGGCCAACCTCGCGAATTCCTTGGCTCCTTTTCGGGTCTTCCCTGGGCACGGCCCGGTTCGTTCCGCACCCCTGGAG
>WFOD01000041.1 GCA_015488275.1 Deltaproteobacteria bacterium | reverse complement strand
CTCCACGATTACCGAATAGCCGTTGGCCAGGTTCATGAGGGCCATCATCTGCGCTTGCAGGTCGGTGGGGAAACCGGGATATGGCAAGGTCTTGATATCCACCGAGCGGATCGGCCGCCGGCCCACGACCGTAATGCTCTCCTCGCCCTCTTCCACCCCGACCCCGGCCTCTTGCAACTTTTCGATCAGGGCGGGCAGATGATCCGGCCGGCAGCCGCGCAGGCGGACCTCGCCGCCCGTGGCCGCGGCGGCGATCATGTAGGTGCCGGCCTCGATACGGTCTGGGATGATATCCACCGCCTCGGCAGGATGCAGTTCCGGCACGCCGCGCACCTCCAGCCGGTCGGTGCCGCGCCCCTCGATCTGCGCGCCCATTGCGGTGAGCATGTCCACCAAGTTGCTCACCTCGGGCTCGCGGGCCGCGTTTTTGATCACCGTGGTGCCCTTGGCGAGACAGGCGGCCATGAGCAGGTTTTCGGTGCCGGTCACCGAGGGAATGTCAAAGTAGATCCGGCCGCCCTGGAGGCGGCCCTGGACCGCAGCCTCAACATAACCGTGCTCCAGGGAGTACGAGGCGCCGAGGAGTTCGAGCCCCCGCAGATGAAAGTTGATGGGCCGCGCGCCAATGGCGCATCCACCGGGCAAAGAGACCCGCGCCCGGCCCAGGCGGGCGACCAATGGCCCGAGCACCAGCACCGAGGCCCGCATGGTCTTCACCAGGTCGTAGGGGGCCTCGTAGTCGCTAATCTCCGAGGTATCCAGCGCCAGCGCGCCGTCCGCCAACCGCTCCCAGCGTACCCCGAATCGCTCGAGCAACGTAAGGATGGTGCGGGTGTCGCGCAGGTCTGGCACGTTGCGCAAAAGATGGCGGCCCGGGGCCAAGATGGTGGCGCAGATGAGCGGCAGGGCGGCGTTCTTGGCGCCGCTGATCACGATCTCGCCGCGCAAGGGCCGGCCGCCTTCGATGATGAGCTTGTCCATAGCTGTTGTTGCCTGCGAGTGGGGATGAGAAATGCGCCAACAAAAAAACCGCCTTATTACAGGCGGCGATCGTCACCAAGAATCGGGAACGCCCTTTCTGGCTCTAACGTAGGGAGGATAAGGTTGGCTGGGGGACAGGGATTCGAACCCCGATAAGCAGAGTCAGAGTCTGCTGTCCTGCCATTAGACGATCCCCCAGCGCTAGTCGCGCCTAAACATACGAAACTCGGCCTGGAGATGTCAAGCAAAATGTGGCCCCATCAAACGATGAGCACCCCGGCGTATCCCACCACCTGCAAGGTATCGCCGCTCACCTCGCCCGAGTCGCTATAACGCACCAGTTCAGCGGCCGTGGCGCCAAGGCGGCGGGCGGCGATCAAGGTGACCGTGGCGGGAACAACGCCGCACATGGTGATCCGGTGGGCGGCCACTGTCTGCAAAAGACCGGCCGGGTCCAGGGCCAGAATGCGGTCGAGGGCGAGACGGTCCTTGGCCGTTGCCGTGGCCCGCGGCTCGTAATGGCTCATATCCGAGCTCGCCACGATGAGCACGTCGTCACCGTAGGCCCTTATCGCCTCGGCCACCGCCTCTCCCAACCGTTCACACGCATCGAGGGAGAGACGGCCAAGGACCAAGGGCACGATCCGCACCTGAGGATTACGGTACTGGAGAAAGGGAACCTGCACCTCAAGGGAGTGCTCGAAGCGGTGCGCCTCGGCATCGTCGGCGATAAACGGCGCGTGCGCCAAGAGCAGGCGGGCAAGGCGTTCCTCAATGGGCGCCACTCCCAGGGGAAGCCGCCAGCCCCCGCTGGCCATAAGGGCCACCGGCGCGCCACGGCCGTGATGGTTGGGGCCGATGACCACCACTGTATCCGGCACCTGCACCGCGGCCAGGGTCTCGCCCGCCACCTGGCCGGAGTAGACATAGCCGGCGTGGGGAGAGATCACGGCCACGGCCCGGCGGGGCGCGCTGACGGCGGGCACGCAACGGGCCAACTCCCGTTGCAGCGCGCTGGGATCGTCGGGGTAGAATTGACCGGCGACAGCAGGCAAGCGCTCCATCTCTTCACCTCCTCACGACGGATCAGTCGGTACTGGTCCGGGCGATATCCCAGGTGGTGCCGTCAGCGCTGTCTTTAAGCTCAATCCCCCGGGCCAAAAGCTCGTCGCGGATGGCGTCGGCCGTGGCCCAGTCCCGCGCCTTGCGGGCTTCGGCCCGCCTGGCGATCCGCTCTTCGATCTCCGCCTCGCTGATGTTCAACGACGTCAACCGCCGCCGCCGCTGGCGGGCAAGATAGGCGGCCGGCTCGTCGGTGAGCAGGCCCAGGACATTGGCCAGCTCCACCAGGGTCTGGGCCCGCTGGCGCAAGAAGGCGACATCCTCGGCCGCCACCTTGCGGGGCAGCCCCTGGCGCACGCGGTTGATGGCCTTCATGGCGTCGAACAGCGCGCCAAGGGCCTGGGCGGTATTAAAATCGTTGTCCATCGCCACATGGAAGCGCTCCTCCAGGCCAGCCAGGCGCGCCCGTTCCTGATCGGCAATGGCCGAAGGCCGGCCCGCCTTGCCCTGGGGCAGGGCCTCCACCTCGGCCATGCACTGGTAGAGGCGATCGAGGCCGTGCTGGGCGTCGGCCATCGCGCTCTCGCTGAAATCAAGCGGCTTACGGTAATGGGTGGTAAAGACAAAGAAGCGGAGCACTTCGGGCTCGTAATGTTCGAGCACGTCGCGGATGGTGAGAAAATTGCCCAGGGATTTGGACATCTTCTCGTCCTTGATGGTCACAAACCCGTGATGGATCCATACCTGGACGAACGACGCGCCAGTGGCCCCCACGCTCTGGGCGATCTCGTTTTCGTGGTGGGGAAAGATGAGGTCCTTGCCGCCGCCGTGGATGTCAAAGGCGTCGCCGAGCAGTTTACGGCTCATGGCCGAACACTCGATATGCCAGCCCGGCCGGCCCGGCCCCCACGGACTGTCCCACGTGGGCTCGCCCGGCTTGCTCCCCTTCCACAGCACGAAGTCGAGAGGATTTCTTTTTTGCTCGTTCACCGCCACCCGGGCGCCGGCCTGCATGTCGTCCAGGCTGCGGCGGGAAAGGACGCCGTAGTCCTTGAACTTTTCCACCGAATAATATACATCGTTGCCTGCCTGGTAGGCGTATCCCCGCTCGATCAGCGTCTCGACCATCTCAATGATCTCGGGGATATGTTCGGTGGCCCGCGGCTCGATATCGGCCGGCGCCACGCCCAACCGCTCCATATCTTGATGAAAGGCGCGGATGAACCGCTCGGCGAGTTCCTCGCAGGTGGTGCCCTGTTCCCGGGCCCGGTTGATGATCTTGTCGTCGATATCCGTAAAGTTGCGGACGTAGGTCACCCGATAGCCCCGATGCCGGAGATAACGGACGATCATATCGAAGACGAGCGCCGAGCGGGCGTGGCCGATGTGACAGTAGTCATAGGCCGTGATGCCGCACACGTACATCTTCACATGCCCTGGCTCCAGCGGCCGCAGGGGCACCTTGGCGTTGGTCTTGGTGTCGAAAACGGTTATGCTCATGGAATTCCCGTGGGTGAAGTTTTTCCGATAATAGCTACTCCTGCCGGTGATGGCAAGCCTTGCCCTCCCTCACCGCGGACACTTTACAAAGAGGCGAAC
>WFOD01000040.1 GCA_015488275.1 Deltaproteobacteria bacterium | reverse complement strand
CGGAGATGTGTATAAGAGACAGCGTTGGAGCAGGTCCCCTACCTTGGGGGCCACGAGAACCTTGCCCTGGCGCTGCAACGTGGCGTCGAACTGATGCAGGGCGAAGGCAAGCTCCTTGCGGCCTGTGAGCACCTCGGCGACAGTCTGCTCCAAATAGGCGGAGAGATTGATGCCGCGCATGGCGGGAAAGGCCCGGTCCATGATCCGCGCGACCTTATCGCTGTTTTCGCCGGGGAGCACCGCGCCTTCTTCGTTGAGCGACAGATACCGGCGGTCGAGCATCTCCTGCAGGAGCATGGCCAGGCCAACGTCAAAGGCCATGCCAAAATCCCGTATCTCTTCCGCTAGGCTTACGTAATCGTGGGGAACGACGACCGGGGGCTCGGCCTCGACCAACCGGCAGCGGTCGAGCATCACCGTGTCGCCCACTGCCAGCCGCCCGCCCGCGCTGGCGGCAGAAGGAAACACTTGACGGACAAAACGCAGGCGATGCCCCTCGCACTCGAGTTCCCCCTCAAGGCGCACCCCTTTGAGGGTGGGGCCGCACGCCGCCAGGAAACGCTCGTGGACCAGACGATAGAGACTGGCGCTCTCGCTGTCAAGGTCCGGCACAAGGGTCTCTGGCGCCTTTTCCGGCATCAGGGGAAGGAGGCTGCCCGCCTGTATGGCCGGAGGCGTCGTCTTTCCCGCCGCCTCGGCCAAAGAAGCGGCCAACGGGGCGGCCTGCTCCTCCATCACCCAGGGAGAGGAAACGAGGGCCCGCACCTCATCGGTATCTCCCAAGGAACAGAGCAGGTGGCGACAAGCGGCCGCCACCCGCCCTGGGGGAAAACGCATCGTTCGCCACGCATCGCCCAGCAACTCGGCAAAGGAATAGGGCGCGGGCGGCGGCAGAAGGCACTCTTCTTCGCTTACGGTTATCACCCGGGCTGTACGGCCGGACAGCGCCGCAGCCAATTGCTCCAGCCTGGCGTCATCATCCATCTCCCCGGCAAACCGTGCCTCCCCTCCTCCTTTGAGATCGGCCAGCACGGTCTTGCCCGCCGGCCGGGCGAACATGCCGACCTCGGCCTGCCGCCCCACAAGTAGAAAGATGAGGAGCAAGGTTTCAGGGGTCAACGCCAGCCCCTGCGGTCCATAAGCCGTACCAAGCAGGCGTTGAAGATGGCGCCGGAAGTGCCGGGCGAATCGCCGGCGCACCACAAGCGGACCCACCTGTTCCGCCAAAGGTCTGGGCGCGGCGAGGCCGGCGGCCAGCAGATCGGCGCGCCACGCCACTGGCCGCACGAGCCAAAAACGGCCAGTATCGGCTCCTGTCTGCTGGACCGCGACAAGCAGGGCGGTGGCCAGCCGGTCGTCAGGGTTGCCGCCATCAACAACCAGCACCACCTTGGCAGCGCTCTCGATCTGTGCGAGCAAACGCTCTCCATCAGGCGTGGGCCGGTCGTGATCCGCGCCAGCCGCCAGAAGCGGCCGCTCGACCACCACCACGGCATCATGACCAACAACCGTCCGGACAGCCGCGCTTCTGGGGGCATCGGCAACAAGAAATAAGTTTTTCATATCATCGCTACCTCGGCGGAGCCGCAAAGATTATAACTCCCTGCCGCCACACAGCCCGTACTTCAACGGGCTGCTGGCGTTACAGCAGGCCCCATTATATAATGGAGGTCAATCGTCCGGCAATGCTGAGACGTCCGACCTTTCCCCCGCACCTTTCCGTTCGCTTTATCCTTAACAACAGCCTGTCCCATGCCCCTACTCGTTACCACGGCCGGCATTGACGCGATCATCCAGGCCCTTGCCCCGCGTCCCAACACGCTCAAATCTCGCCTGCTTCACGCCCTCCGGCAACGGCTTGCCGACAACGCCGCCATTGAAGCCACCGCCGCCATCAGCGCGGAAGAACTGATCGCCGAAGTCTGGCAGCTTAACGATCCCGCGGCGATCAAGGCCAAACGGAAAAACTTCAGCAGCCTGAAATCAGCCCTCAACCGCGACTTGGCCCGCCTGGAAAAGGAGGGCAAAAACCCAGAGAGCCTTGTGCTCGGCCGTAACAACGTCTTTGAGGTATCAGGCCGCAAAAAAGAAGAACTGATCCGTAGTATGGGTATCGGCTCCGGCGCCGACGCCGAACTCGCCGCCCAGTTTGCCGCATTCCGGCGCGAGTTCAGCGAGGTCGCCAAAGAGCGGGGCTGGAACCGGCTCCAAGACCTGTTGGACGAAATCGATCAGACCCGCCAGCGCCTGCAAGAGTTGGAGCAGCGTCTGGCCCAGGAACAAAAGGCGGACACCGACACATCCGGTCTTGTCGGCGCGGGCGAAAACGGCCAAGGCGACGGCCGGGGGGATGCAACAGAGGCAGCCAGCTCCCAAGAAGCCGAGGAAGGGGAAGAAGAAGAAATCCTTGAAATCGACGACGATCAGCAGATTGTCCTGGCTGACGAATCCTCTGATGAGGACGAAGACGATGCCGATGAGATCATCGAAATCGATGACGACCAACAGATCGTCCCAATAACAGACGGCCTGCCCCCTGACGAAGAGGAGGCCATGCCCGGCGGCATGGATGACGCGGACAACGCGGCCAGCTTCCCAGAAACAGATGAAGAACGAGAAGGGGAAGCGGAACAAGAAGTAGAGCAGGAAGAAATCCTTGAAATCGACGACGATCAGCAGATCGTCCTGGCTGACGAATCCTCTGATGAGGACGAAGACGATGCCGATGAGATCATCGAAATCGAT
>WFOD01000039.1 GCA_015488275.1 Deltaproteobacteria bacterium | reverse complement strand
TGGTCATGGAGCCGCGGCCGTATGTGGCACAGGGCACCCACCTGCGGCGTCATCAGCCCGCTTACGTAGCTCCAAGTACGCTGCGCGGGCTTCTTCCTTGCATCTGGGGCACCCTGAACCACATACCCGGCCTGCAAAGCCGCGACTCCGGCATCCGTGAGGGGGGCCGTGATCAGTTACCCGCGGCCAGCTTCTGCGCCACGCTGGGGAAGAGGCTCATATCGGTATGGGGCAAGAAGAGGGCGGCCACGTAGTGGTTCATGAACTCGGTGTTCTCGGAAAGTTCCATATGGGTGAGCAGGCGGCGCACCTGGTCCCGCTCCCGGAACCGTTTGTGGTCGAGCAGGCTGATCGTGCAGCCCAGCAACGAGCCGTTGCCCAGGTAGAAAAAACGGCTCCGGTCGATGTCTGGTAAAAGGCCGATGGTGATCGCCCGCTCCAGATCAATATAGGCCCCAAAATTACCGGCCAGGATGATCCGTTCCAGGTCGTCGAAGGTCATGCCCACCGAGGCCAACAGGGTTTGGTAGCCGGCGTACATCGCCCCCTTGGCCCGCATGAGGTTGTCGAGATCAATTTCCGTGATCACGATATCCTCGCCGTTGCCCGTGTCCGCCCCCCACACGAGTACGTATTCCCAGCCGTCTTCACCAGCGCGGATGCGCGGATGGTCGAGGGCGCGGTTGAACTTGCCACGCTGGTCGATCACTCCGGCCTCCAGCAACTCGGCGGCGATGGCGATGAGGCCGGAGCCGCAGATGCCCCGTGGCTTTTCCTGGCCAATGGTAACGATCATCGGCTCCAGGGTCTCGGGGTGGATGGAGAAGTTTTCGATCGCGCCCCCGCTGGCCCGCATCCCGTAACGGATGCCCCCGCCCTCAAAGGCGGGGCCGGCGGAGCAGGCGGCGCACACCATCCAATCCTGGTTGCCGACCACGATCTCGCCATTGGTGCCGATATCGATAAACAGCGTCACTTCCGGGCTCTTGTACATCTGGCAGGCGTGCACGCCGGCAACGATGTCGCCGCCCACATAGCTGGCCGGCGAGGCGTAGAGAAAGAGGCGTACCGATGGATGGGCGAGCACCCCGAGATCAGCGGCGCGGGTGAGGGGAAACTGGCTGCACGCTGGCACGTACGGCGCCTCGCGGATGAACTTGGGGTCAATGCCCAAGAGCAGATGGGCCATAGTGGTGTTGCCCGCGGCCATGATGTAGGCGATATCGCTGGGACTGATGATCACCTGGCGGCAGACCTGCTCAATGATCTCGTTGATCGTGCGGATCACCTTTTGTTGCAGCCGTTTCAGGCCGCCGTGCCGCTGGGAATAGATGATGCGCGAGATGACGTCCTCGCCGTGTTCGATCTGGGCGTTGTAGGCCGAGGCTTCGGCCAATGTCTTGCCGGTGTTGAGGTCGAGCAGGGTGCCACAGATGGTCGTCGTGCCGATATCCACGGCCAGGCCGTAGAGCTGATCCGTGGTGTCGCCCGGCTCCACGGCGATGATCCGGTCTGGATCGGTCTCCCGCTTGCCGTGCAGCAAGAGCACGGTGACCTCCCAGTGCGCCTCCCGTAAGATGAAGGGCAACTCCCGCAAGAGCTCTGGATGGTCGTACGACGGCTCTTGCTCTGTGCCCAGAGTCTTCATGAGGGTGCGCATGAGCCGTTGCAGGTCAGGGATGTTGTCTTCCAGAGTGGGGGGAGGGAGGCGCAAGAAGACCTTTTGCACCGGCGGCTGGAGACGCCAGCCGCCGATCAACGTGTCGAGGGCGCGGGCAGAAATCGAGTGGGTGGTCTTGGGCTTGCGGCGCGAGACCTTGCCGTCCACGGTCTGCTCAGGGATGTGAACCACCAAATCCGACTGGACCGTGGCCTGGCAGGCGAGGCAGAAGCCGGCGGCCGCGTCCTCTTCGCGCAGGCGGTGGCGGCCTGTCGTCTGGCTGGCCACCTGGCCTGCCGCGATTTTGACCTTGCACTTGCCGCATACCCCGTCGCCGCCGCAGGCCGCAGGAATATAGACACCGGCGGCCGCGGCCACGGCCAGGAGGCTGTCCCCGGCCTCGGCTTTGGCAGAGATCTTTTCCGGCAAGAATTGAACGGTGTACGACATGGTGGATCGTGTCGGGG
>WFOD01000038.1 GCA_015488275.1 Deltaproteobacteria bacterium | reverse complement strand
TCCCCGCCCACTGCGCCCCAACAGGATATCCTCGCCGTTCTCGCTCGTCACCAGGCGGGCGAGAACGCGATCGCCAACGAGTATCTCATCCGCTTTCAACGACTCGCCGACCTGCGCGCCTTTCTCCAGCAGGCATCCCAACACGGATTGCGCGTGCTCGACACCTCGGAAGCGTTGCGCACCGTCCGTTTTCACGCCAAGGACATCACCCAGGCCCGCGCCTTTCTCAACTCCATCGCACCCGTGGATCTCCGCCAGAACGTCGCCGTGGAGACACCGGACGCGCCGGCTCCTCTCCTGCTCGCCACCCCCTTTTCCTACCGGCCGTTCGGCAGCCGGGCCTTGGCCTGGCTCGGTCTTAACGGTGAAAGACGGCCACGGGGAGAAGGGGTGACCGTGGCAGTGCTCGATACCGGCGTCCTTCCCCATCCAGCCCTTGATCCCCAGCGGATCGTCCAGATCGACCTGCTTCCCCCGGAAAAAGGGGCGGACAGCAACGGCCCGCTCGCCGGCCACGGCACCGCGGTGGCCGCGCTCATCGCGGGCAACGGCGAGGGAGGGGTGGCCGGCGTGGCGCCAGAGGCCGGAATCCTGGCCATCCGGGTGCTGGACGCCTACGGCCAAGGAGACGGCTTCACCGTGGCCAAGGGTGTTGTCGCGGCAGTGGACAACGGGGTGGAGATCATCAACCTGAGCCTGGGTTCCTACGGCACATCCTCCGCCCTGGCCGCAGCGGTGGAATATGCCCTGGCCCGCGGCGTGGTGGTGGTGGCCGCGGCAGGCAACGACGGCCGAGACGAGGTGATGTTTCCAGCCAGCCATCCAGAAGTGGTGGGGGTTGCCGCAGTGGACGCCCTCAGCCAGCACCTGAATTTTTCCAACAGCGGTCCAGGGGTGGACATCGCTGCGCCGGGATTTGAGGTGACAACCGCATGGAGCGACAACACGACGGTGGCCTTTTCCGGCACCTCGGCCGCAGCGCCCTTTGTTGCCGGCACCATTGCCGCCCTGCTTTCCGCCGATCCCGGCCTGACACCGGCCGGGGCGGCCCGCCTGGCCTTGGCGTACGCCAACGATGCCGGGCCACCCGGCGCAGACCAGCGGTTCGGCCGGGGGATCCTCAACTGGCAGCGGATCGCGGACCGGCAAACTCCTGGCATCTACGATCTGGCGGTGGCCGATTACTATCTGCCGGTGCCGCAACTTCCCCCGCAAGGGGGCGAGATCCCCTTGGAGGTCTTAGTGGAGAACCGCGGCACGGAATACGTGAGCGCCGCCCAGGTAACAGTGACCATCGGTGGAGCGACGGAACAGCACCTGGTGCAAGATCTCGCGCCCAACCAATCGGTCAGCGTGCACACCGCCATTGGCCGCGAACAGATCTCCGCCGCCGGCGCGGTCACCATTTCCTCAACGGTGCGCCTCCCCCTTGGCGAGGATCGCAACCCGGCCAACGACCGGCTGACCGATGAATTCCTTTTCCTGGAGGTCTGCCCGTATGTCAATGGCGGCGGTTGACCCCCGTTTTTCGCCGCAGCCGCCTTTCATCCACCTCGCTCACCGACAATCTCGCCCCCCCGCTGGCGGCTGCCGGCGGGCACCCGCACGCCTGGGGCCACCCGGCAGTCCTCCAGCAGGCAAAAGGGTTCGATAACGCAGCCCGCACCGATCTCCGTGGCGCCGCGTATATGCACATGCGGTTCGATCACCGTATCGGAGCCGATCCGCACATCCGGGCCAATAAAGGTGCACTGCGGGGCAACGATGGTCACGCCGGCGGCCATCAGCGCAACATGCCGCTCCTCTTGCAAGACCGCCTCGGCCTGCGCCAACTCGCGCCGGGAGTTGATGCCGATCACCTCACGAGGATCAGGGGCGGCCATGCGTCCCACCGGCAGTCCAGCGGCCACGGCCATGCCAACGATATCGGTGAGATAGTACTCCTCTTGCCGGTTGTCGTTGCGCAGCCGACCCAAGGCGTGGAAGAGAAAGCGCCGCTCCACGCAGTAAATGCCGGTATTGACCTCCCGCACGGCCCGCTGCTCGTCGGTGGCGTCTTTCTCCTCCACGATCGCCGTCACCCGGCCGTGGGCATCGGCAAGGACCCGGCCGTAGCCGGTGGGATCGTCGAGCAGGGTGGTGAGCACGGTGACCGCGTTATCTCCGTGGGCCGCGATCAGGGCGGCGAGGGTGGCGGGCGTCACCAGA
This sequence comes from Deltaproteobacteria bacterium, assembly GCA_015488275.1. Taxonomy (GTDB): domain Bacteria; phylum Desulfobacterota; class Desulfobulbia; order Desulfobulbales; family S012-135; genus S012-135. The sequence continues at coordinate 4,880 of WFOD01000038.1, read as the reverse complement.
GGGGTGTCGCCGCACAGGATCAGCACCCGCCGACAGGAAGGGGGGAGCGCGCTTTCCGCACAGCGCACCGCATGGCCAGTGCCAAGCTGTTCCTCCTGGCGGGCGAACCGCACCCCGTCCCCGGCCAGGACCGCCTCCACGGCCTCGGCCTGATGGCCAGTGACCACCACGACCCGCCCGACGCCGGCCCGATGTACCCGTTCCACCACATGGCGGATCATCGGCCGGCCGAAGAGTTCGTGCAGCACCTTGGCCTTGGCCGATTTCATCCGTGTCCCCTTGCCCGCGGCAAGAATCACTGCCCAAAGCATGTCATCGCCCATCGCGTCTCCGCTCCTGCTTGCTTTTTTCCCTCCGCCTTGGTAACACTGGCGCACGCTGGAAAGCGGTTGACCGCCGCCGACCGCACCAGCCGGATGTAACTGGTCACGGGGCCTCCGGCGGTATTTGCCTGGAAAGCCTGGCCCCGTAAGCGGTTACGGGGTGCCGCAGATGCTAGGCACCGGCCGGCGTAGCGTACTTCAATGCTACGTGAGCCGGCCGGTAACGCCGCAGATGTGGTGCTCCGTGACCGCTTACAGCCGGATGGCGGCAGGTCCTGTTGCCGGTTACCCACTTCCATAGCCTTCCGCACGGCCAGCGCGCAGCCGCCATCCGCGCCAGCGGCCGGCCGCCAGTCACGGGATACTACCAAGAATGCCTGAGGAACGCACGCCCCTCCCCTGCGCCCGCATCGCCTCCCTCACCCTTGCCTCGCCTCTCGTGCTCGCCCCTCTGGCCGGCTATACCGATCTTCCGTTTCGCCTGCTTTGCCGCCGACTGGGGGCAGCGCTCACGGTCACCGAGATGGTGAGCTGTCACGGATTGGCCTACGCCCAGCCCAAGACCCTCCGTCTCCTGGCCAGCGCGCCAGAGGAACGGCCCGTGAGCGTGCAGCTCTTTGGCGGCGATCCCGAGACAATGGGCCGGGCCGCTACCCTGGCCTCTTCCCATCCCTTTGATCTGGTGGATATCAACATGGGATGCCCGGCGCGCAAGGTGATCAAACGGGGAGCAGGGGCCGCCCTGATGCGCGATCCCCAGCGGGCGCGGGCAGTGATCGCGGCCGTGGTCCGCAACTCCCGCCTGCCGGTCACCGTCAAGATGCGCACCGGCTGGAGCCACCGGGAGAAAAACGCGGTGGACCTGGCCCGCTGGGCCGAAGATCTAGGCGTGGCGGCGGTCACCGTACACGGCCGGACATGGAGCGACGGTTTTTCCGGCCCAGTGGACCTTGAAACCATCGGAGCGGTCAAGGAAGCGGTATCCATACCAGTGATCGGCAACGGCGACGTCCACTCCCGCCAGGAAGCGGCCGCCATGATGGCCGCCACGGGCTGCGACCTGGTCATGATCGGCCGCGCCGCCATTGGCCGCCCCTGGCTCTTTGGCCGGAAGGACGACCCCCCCCCCGCTGAACGGGCCGCCATCTTCGGCCAACTTCTCGCCCTTGCCCGGCAATATACGCCGGACCGGGTCCATCTGGCCAAGCTGCAACGCCATGCGGCGCAGATGTTCAAAGGGATCGCCGGCGCGGCAGAGCTCCGCCGCCGGATCTTTGCCGTCTCCACCCTCAGCGCCCTGGAAAGCCTTGTGCAGCATCTCGTTTCCGTGAAAAAAAGCTAACTATCTTTTGCAGTTCGGTATATCATTAAAGCGATTTACCTAAAAACGACCGGTGCGCGCCAGCCGCTTTCCATCCACCGGCGGCGCCAGCCTTCCCGCTCATGGCAAAACGAGACGACATCACAGCCACCGAAAAGCTGCTCGACCTGATCCGCAAGTCGCCCCCCGTCCCGAACCCGGCGGCTTCCGGGGTAGAGCCATCCTCTGCCCAGCCGCCAAAGCCGTCCGAAGAGCCTGAAAGAGATGCTTCAGAAGCGGTATCTCCCCCCTCTCCCCTGGAAGAGCCTCCGCTTGAACTGGAAATCGAGCTCGAAGAGGAGGAACAAGAAGGAGGCAAGCCCTCAGGAGAACCTGAAGGGCCGATCAAGGACAGCGCCCTTCTCCGGCAGGAAAGCGCAGCGGCCTCCGCGCCCGCCCTGCGGCCCATCAAGGGGGGACGCCGCCTTGGCGCCCTTTTACGCTTCGGCCGCCGCCAGCTCATGCTCGCCGTCCACGCCGACGCCAACCGCCTCGACCTGGCCCTTCTAGCCCGGCAGGGAAGCAAACTCTCCTTGCAAGATTTCCGTTCCGCCAGTCGACCGGCGGACAGCGAGGCCCCTGAATGGCATTTCGAGACCCTTGGCCGGCTGGCGGGCGAGATGATTCCCGGCCGACGCAGGCTCCCGGCCTCACTGGTCCTGGCCGACGCCACCCGCGTCCTTTATCATCTGCTTCCGCCGCTCGCCGCGGATCAGCAGGCCAACGCCATCTATTGGGCGATCAAAAAAGAACAGGAACTCGACGACGCGACAACAATCTTCGACTATCAGGTCGTCGCCGAACTGACGATCAAGGATCAGCAGCGTACCCTCTACGGGGTCTCCCTGGCCGACCGGAACGCGGTCAGCCGCTGGCAAGAGGCGTGCGAGGGCTGCCAGCTCGACCTGGAGAGCATCACCACCCCCCACCAGGCCCTCCACGGCCTGGCGCGCCAGTGCGGCCAGCCCTCGACCGATACGCCGGCCGCTTTTCTCTGCATCGGCGACAACCACTCGATCATCCTCGTTTACCATCAACAAGGGCTCGTTTTCAGCCGAACGATCAACACCGGCCTGAGCGCCCTCGACGAAGAAGGGTTTGAGCGTTTAAGCCAAGACACGGCCAAGACCCTTGACGAGGCGTTCGCCTTTGAACGGTGCGATCCTTCCGCCATCGGCCGCTTGTTGCGCCAGGTGCAGCGTACCCTGGATTACTGCGCCAGCACGTATGAGGTTCCCGCGGTGGAGGAAGTGCGCCTCCTCGGTCTGCCGGCCGCCGCGCCCGCTTTTGTCGAGCACTGCGCCAGCGAGTTGCAGGTCGCCTGCCGCCACTTCGATCCCTTCGCCTTTGATGCCGTATCAGGCGGGACGGTACTGCTGGGCGAGAGCCCAGCCCTCATCCACCGGCGCAGCCGCCTGCTGGCCGCTGTTGGCGGCGGCGCCCTCAAACCGCACCAGGACCAAAACTTTCTCTTCACCTACCGCGATCGCCAGGAACAGCGGCGCGCCCACCGGCTCTCCCAGGCGATTATCCTCGGGTTTTCCCTAGTGTTCGCCGGCCTTGTGGCCGTCAACGCCCTGTTCACCAGCCAAAACGAAAAGCTGGGCGCCGAGTTGCGCGCCCTCAAACAGGAGATCGCGGCACATAAAGAACTCCTTGGCGACGGCGATCCCCAAGCCGTGCTCCTCGCCACGATCGGGAAGATCAGAAAACGCCGCCTGGCGGCAGAGCGCCATGCCCAGCGCCACCTGCCCCTCGCCCTTTGCGACGCGGTGATCGCCGCCCTGCCCAAATCAGCGCAGCTCACCAGTATCGAATACAGGAAGAAAAAAGCGACCGGCAAGGAAGCGGAGCAGCACCTGCTGCGCATTGGCGCAATCCTCACCGCGCCAAGCAAGATGCAGGAAGTGGCCCTGGCCGCTCTTCTCAAGCGGTTGGGAGGCGAGCCCCTGTTGGCCACCCGGCCGCGGGTGCGGGCCAAAAAGGAGATCGCTGGCGCGGATGGCGGAAGCAGCGGCCTGTTCGCCATTATCGAGTTCAGCGTGCCCGGCGATCTCTTCACCCAGAAACCGGCCGCCCAGGAGGGCAAGTAGCCATGCAGCGCCTTCGCCGGGAACATCTGGTTCTCACAGGCCTTTGCGCTGCGGTCCTCGCCCTTTTCGTCCTCCTCTGGCTCGTGCCTTCCATCCAGGAGCACCACCGTCTGTTCCGGGCCATTCCTCCGGCGCGCCAACAGCTCAAGGACATCAAACAGGCGGTGCCCTTGCTCGCCAGCCTCAGGGCCAGCCACAACAACCTTCCTGAAGAACGGCACGCAACGAGCAAGGCCGTGCCCGTGGAGGAGACCACCGCCTTGCTCTCCCGTATCCGGAGCATCGCCAGGCAAAGCGGCGTTGATCTGCACGATACAGAGATGACGGTGCTGCCGCCCACAGAGACGGAAAACGAGCGCTTGGGCATCGGTCTGCGCCTTGCCGGACCAGCGCCGGCGAGCCGCGACTTCCTCCAACGCCTCCACGCCCTGCCAGAGCTAGCCGATATGGACCAGGTGCGTATCGAGGCGGCCACGCCAGACGCCGTGCGCATGACCATCCACTTGCTTATCGACTTGGCCCCATGACCCGCCGCGAACAGATCATCATCGGCCTCGCCGTGCTGGCTGGCCTCTACGGTGCTGGGGAATACGGTCTCCGGCCCCTCCTGTCCCCATCCACGGCCGTCAGCAAGAGCGCCCTTGACACCAAACTCGTTACCTCGCTGGCCGAAGCGGCCCTGGGCGATCCCAAGCGGCTCGCTCTCGTACGGCAGATCCTTGCCGGCCCTTCCGTCCGCTGGCGGCAGGATATGTTTTATCCGGCGGCGTGGGATCCGGAACGCGCCGGCCGCAGGGAAACCGCGGGAGAGACCCTGCATCCCCCACAGGAAAACTATTCGTATTCCGGCTATCTGCGGATGAACGAGGAAAAAATTGCCATCATCAACGGAATGGACTACAAACTGGGAGAACTGCTCGACGACTACCGGATCGAGGCGATCCTGCCCGATCGGGTCATCCTCTCGCGGGGAGGAGAGCGCTACGCCATTGGGATGGAAGAGACAGAGGAGACAACGGACTAAGATCATGGCCTGCCGACACCCCGCCCGTCCGGCGAAACATCCCCATCCCCCCCTTAACAGTCCGTCGAAAAAGCCGTCCC
>WFOD01000037.1 GCA_015488275.1 Deltaproteobacteria bacterium | reverse complement strand
GGATACGGCCGGGTGAGCGCCCGCACGAGATTGCGGATTGCCGGCGCTTCCTGCCGCCAATCGATTTCTCCGTCCTCTGGCCGCCGGCCGCCGTAATAGGAGGCCTTGTCGTGTTCCTGGGGCACGCGCGGCGCATTGCCGGCGGCCAGGCGCGGCAGCAGGTCGTCCAGCAGCCCTTCCGCGGCCTTGGCCAGCTTGGCGTGCAGAGTGCGGGCCGTGTCCTCTTCGTGGATGGCGACCCGCCGCTGGCCCACGATATCGCCGTCGTCTGGCCGGGGCGTCATGTAGTGCAGGGTGACCCCGGTCTCCTGCTCGCCGTTGATCAGCACCCAGTTGACCGGACAGCGCCCGCGGTAGCGGGGCAGGAGGGAGCCGTGCAGGTTGAGGCAGCCCGCCGGGGGGATGGCCAGGATCTCCCGGCCGATCATGCGGCGGTAATAGAAAGAGAACAGAATATCCGGCGCCAGGGAGCGGATGCGCGCCACCCAGAGGGGATGGTTGATGTCGTCCGGGGCAAAGACCGGGATGTTGTGCTGGGCGGCCAGTTCAGCCACAGAGGCGAACCAGATGTTTTCCCCGGCATCGTCTTGGTGGGTGAACACGGCGGCGACTTCGAATCCGTGGGTCAGGCAGGCCCGCAAGCCGACGCAACCGATATCGTGGTAGGCGCAGAGAATGGCTTTCACAGGTCAAAACTCCTTGATCGTGGCGGCTGGCGCTCCGGCGCGCTTCTTGTTCCGCCGCCGTATGTGGTGCACGAGATAGCGCGGCCGTCCGCGCGCTTCCTGGTAGATACGGCCGATATACTCGCCCAGCAGGCCCAGGCCGATGAACTGGGCGCCGACAAACACGAAGAGTACGGCGAAAAGGGTGAACACGCCTTCAGCGGCCCAACTGGCGCCATAGACCAGGCGCAGGATGACGAGCAGGGTGGCGAAGCCCATGCCGCCGGCGGCAATGGCCAGGCCGGCCAGGGAAAGAAGGCGCAAGGGAAAGGTGGAGATCGAGGTGAGCAGGTCGAACTGGAGCGATAAAAGGCCGGTGAGGCTGTACTTGGAGCGGCCGGCGCGGCGCGGCGCGTGCGCCACCGGGATTTCCGCCGTGGTGCGGGCAAAGGCGTTGGCGAGCACTGGAATGAAGGTGGAGCGCTCGCGGCACTGGAGCATGGCGTCCACGATCGGCCGGCGATAGGCGCGCAGCATACACCCATAATCGTGCATCGCCACCCCGGTGGCCCGCTGGACCATGCGGTTGACCAGGAGCGATGCCAAGCGGCGGAACAGGGTGTCTTGCCGGTTCTGGCGCACTGTGCCCACCACATCCGCTCCCCGGTCGATCTCTGCCAGGAGACGGGGAACCTCTTCGGGCGGGTTCTGCAGGTCGGCGTCCAGGGTGATCACCGCCACCTGGCCGCGGCTTTCGGCCATGCCCGCGAACACGGCCGCGTGTTGGCCATAGTTGCGGTTGAGGAACACGCCCACCACCTCTGGATAGCGGTCGCAGGCGTGATGGATGCGGGATGGGGAGTCGTCCTCGCTGCCGTCGTCCACCAGCACGATCTCAAACGTCCGGCCCGTGTCACGGCAGACGGCCATGAGCCGGCGGACAAGTTCGTCCAACGTGGCCGCCTCGTTGTAGACCGGCGCGACAATGGAGAATTCGGGGGGAGGAGGGTTCATCCTGTCGCCTCCTGAATGGCGGCGGCCACCCGGTTGACGTCTGCCTCGGTCATGGCCGGGAAAAGGGGCAGGGAGAGGATTTGCTCCGAGCACTGTTCTGTCGCCGGCAGCCGGCCAAGCCATTGGGGCAGGCGCTGGCGATAGTACGACTGCAGGTGAACGGCCTTAAAGTGGATGCCGCAGCCAATGCCGCGTTCCTGCAGGCGTTGCAGCAGGGTGTCCCGATCCACGCCGGCCTCCTTGGGGTCGATGCGGACGATGAAGAGATGCCAGGCGTGCTGGTGCGGCCACGGGGGCAGGGCGAGGGGGCGCACGCCGGGCACAGAGGCCAGACGTTGGCGGTAGCAGGCCGCAAGCCGGCCGCGGGCCGCGATGAATTCCGGCAGGCGGCGGAGCTGCGTCCGGCCCAAGGCGGCGGCCAGATCGGTGAGGTTGTACTTCCAACCCGGCTCCTGCACCTCGCTCTGGGGCGCGCGGCCCTGGGTATGACGGTCGTAGGCGTCCTGTCCCAGGCCGTGGAACTTGAGGCGGCGGATCCGTTCGATGAGGGAGGCGTCATCGCTCACCACCATGCCGCCTTCGCCGGTGGTTATGTTCTTGATCGGGTGAAAGGAGAAGATCGCCGTGCCCTGGGCGCCAATGCGCTGGCCGCGGTATGCGGCGCCAATGGCGTGCGCCGCATCCTCCACCAGGGGGATGTTGTGGGTGGCGGCGAGTTTGCGGATGGGATCGAGATCGAGCGGCGCGCCGGCGAAGTGGACCGGCACGATGAGCCGGGTGCGCGGTCCCAGGCAAGGGGCGATGGTCTCGGCCGAGACCATCAAGGTATGGGGATCGATGTCGGCAAAGACCGGCGTGGCGCCGGTCAGAACGATACTGTTGACCGTGGATACCCAGGTCAGGGAGGGGGTGACCACCTCGTCTCCCGGTCCAATGCCAAGGGCGTGGAGCGTCACGTGCATTCCCGCGGTGGCCGAGGACACGGCCACGGCGTGCGGCGGGCACGTGGTTTTGGGGGCGGCGCAAAAGGCGGCCAGTTCGGCCTCAAAGGCGGCGGCCTGACGGCCCGTGGTGAGCCAGCCAGAAGCGAGGACCTCGGTGACGGCGGCGATCTCTTCTGGCCCGATACTGGGCCGGCACAGAGGGAGGGGGTCGGTGTGTTCGGACATGGCGTATCCCGCAAAAAAGGAAAGTTCCGCTGGGGAAGGGCGAGCCGCTCGCCAGCCCCAGCAAGGTCAGCGGCCAGCAGGATAAGAGGGAAGGCTGAAGAAAAGATGAAGAAGGGGAGGCGCCCAAGGCTTTCCGGCCGTGGCCGGAAAAAGCCACGCCAGGGTCTTCGCTGGAGTGGCAAGATCGCTGGCCGGGCCAGGGGGAGCGGTCAGGCCCCCAGGCGGGCGGCCAGGGCGGCGCGGCCGGGCTGGGGCGGGATGTAGTAGTGCAGGTTGCCGTTCCAGCGGCTGACGTAGTAGCGGGTAAGGAGTTCGGAGACCGCCTGTTTGAGGTCGGCCAGGGTGGGGTAGTGGTGGACGAAGTATTCGCCGTGCGAGTTGCGGCTGACGATGGCCGAGGGCAGGTTTTGGCCGTTACCTGTCGGCAGCTTGTCCATGTTGACCACCACCAGGGCGTGGGTGATCCGCGCCTCGTTGATCAGATCCTCAGAAGAGAGGGTGGTGAAGTCGGCGGCCGGCAGGTGGGCGCGCAGGGCGGCGGCCAGTCCCTCGATATCGCTGAGCGCCACCGGATGGGCGGTGCGGGTGAGGAGGAGGCGGCTTTCCACGGTAAGCAGACCGTTGGTCACCAGCCAGGCCAGTAAGTCCACCAAGGTGTCGGCCCGGTGGAGCAGCCGCTCCCTGGCCGTCGCCGCTTCCTGGCTGTTCAATTCGCCCTGAAAGGCGGCAAAGCTCCAAGCGCCGGCATGGCCGTCGATGTGAACGGTCACCGCCTGCTGGGCGGTGAGCTCGCGGGAAATGGCGCGCAAAAAAGGGATCTTGTTGGGTAGATGGCGGTAAAAGGCGAGGAGCTTGCGGCCCAGGACCACGAAGTCCCGGTCAGAGATGGCCGATGAACCGGTCATGCTGGGCAGCAGGTCGCTGAGATGTTTGTAGGTATCGCTGAGAAAGGCGTGGATGCGGTCGCCCAGCCGCGCCAGTTCGGCAAAGGGCCAGCCGGCCAGCTCGAGGAGGTGTTCGTGGTCGTCGGGCAACAGGTGCCAACGCGCCATCCGTTCGAGCAGGGCCTTGGACTGGGCCGCCGCCTGGCGGCAGTGGGTGCAGACGCCTTCACGGGTCTTGAGGAACAGGCAGGTGCGCACCAACTCCTCGCGGTCGCGGTCGTCCTGTTGCTGGTAGTGACGGACGATATCGGCGGCGAGCAGCAGATAGGGGTCGATCTCCTCCAGAGGGAGCGGGGCTTGTTCGATGGTGGCCAGGCGGTCGGGAAAGGTGACCAGACACTTGATCCGGTCGGAGAAAAGCGGCAGGCGGCTGGCGCGTAGCAACAGCTCCAGATAGGCGAGTTTGATCACCGACTTGAACGGGCTGGCCAGGGCCTTGTTGAACTGCCATAGGCAGGCGCCAAAGATCTCGTCCTGCGGAATGTCGCCAATGGTGCCCAGGTCGATGCAGTTGTCGGCAAGGCCGGGCAAGGCGGCCAAGAGGCGGGCCGCTTCCCGCGCATAGGCGGCCGGATCGAGGTCTGGGGGCAGGAGCCACCACAGCGGCATCTTACCGGCCACCAGGATATGGGTGCGGAAGAGCTCGTCCTTTAAGAGCAGCTTGAGCGCCGAGCCGGCCGATTCCCCCTCTGTGTCGCTGGCAAAGCGGTTGGCGCGGGTCTCGGCGATATCCATAAGGAAGAAGTGGATCTCGACGCCCAGGCCTTCGGCCCATTCCTCGATGGCCCGGCATTTGGCCTCGAGCGCTGGCAGCCGGCCGCCCAGGGCCGCGCGGTCGATGCTCACCCAGTAATCGCAGTCAGACTTGGCCGACTGGGCGATGGTGCCCACGCTGCCGATGGTCTTGAGGGACTGGATGACCGGCGGCCGATCGGGAGCGTGGAGAGCGGCGGGTGACGGGGGCGCGTCGAGCCACTCTTTGAGCAGCGCCGGCGTGACCATGCGGTCGGGCGCGAAGCGGTGGATGCCGGCTGGGCAGCCGTCGCCCTGGTAGCCGGGCAGCTCGGGATGGTTGCAGTGGAGGAGCAGGGGAACGATACGGAACAGGAAGTCGGCCCGTCGCCGGTCGAACCGTTCCGCCTGGCGGATGCGGGCGATGTTGTAGCGCAGGTAACGGCTGATGCGGGTCTTCACGGCGGCCGCGCTCACGGAGCGGTGGTGATGGCGCGCAGAAGGGTGCGGACCGTTTGCGTCCGGCCGACATCATGCACCCGCAGAATATCGGCCCCTTGCAACAGGCACCAGGCCGAAACCAGGGCCGTGGCCTCGTCCCGCTCGTCCACTGGCAGGTCGAGCAGGCCGGCGAGAAAGGACTTGCGGGAGTGACCGACGAGCACGGGGCAGCCAAGATCCTGGAAGCGGGCCAGGTGCTTGAGGAGCGAGAGGTTGTGGGCGAGGGACTTGCCAAAGCCGATGCCAGGATCAACGATGATGTCAGCCTCGATTCCTTGGTCCCGCAACATGGCCACCCGCTGGGCGAGGAAGGCGTGCACCTCGGCGACCACGTCGTCGTAACGGGGATCCTGCTGCATGGTGCGTGGCTCGCCCTGCATGTGCATGACGATGACCGGACAGCCGTGCTCCCGCGCCACGGCGATCATCTCGGGATCGAAACGCAGGGCGCTGATATCGTTGATGATGTTGGCGCCCAACTCCAGCGCCCGGCAGGCGACCGCCGCCTTGGTGGTATCGATGGAGATGGGGATGTCGGCGGCGTGGCGCCGGACCGTCTCCACTGCGGGCAGCACCCGTTGCAGTTCCTCCTCTAGGGGCACCGGCTCGGCAAAGGGCCGGGTGGACTCGCCGCCAATATCGATGATGTCCGCGCCCTGGTCGATGAGCTCCGCCACCCGGCGGTCGAGCTCCGCGGGGGAGAGATAACGGCCGCCGTCGGAAAAGGAGTCTGGCGTCACGTTGAGAATGCCCATCACAGCCGGCCGGTTGCGCCGCCAGGGATAGGAGTGCTGCTGTGCCGTCATGACCGTTACGCCGGGGCTGTGGGTGGCGGGGCCGCAGGCCCTTGCTCACCGGTGGTTTGCGCGGCCGGGGTGCCGGTGGTGTCCGTATCGCTGGCCGGAGGTGGGCTGGCTGCGCTTTCCTGGCCGTCGTCCCCCTGAGCGCTGGGAGAAGAGGCGTGGTCTTGGCCGATCAGGTCGTCGATATCCGCTGCGGTCAGGGTCTCGCGTTCCAGAAGGGCGGTGGCGATGGCGTCGAGTTTTTCCCGGTTGTTGGTGAGCAACTCCCGCACCCGCTCGGTGGCCTGGAGCACGAAAGCTTTCACCTCCTGGTCGATGAGCACGGCGGTCGCCTCGCTGTAGTCGCGGTGCTGGGACAGCTCCCGGCCGAGGAAGATCTGCTCCTCCTTCTTGCCAAAGGTCAGCGGCCCGAGTTTGTCGCTCATGCCCCATTCGCAGACCATCTTGCGGGCGATCTCCGTGGCCCGCTCGATATCGTTGCCCGCGCCAGTGGTGATCTCGCCAAAAACGAGTTCCTCGGCGATCCGGCCGCCCAACAGGATGCACAGGTTGTTTTCCAGATATCCCTTGGAATGGGTGTACTTTTCGTCCAAGGGGAGCTGTTGGGTGACGCCCAGGGCCCGGCCGCGGGGGATGATCGTCACCTTGTGCACCGGGTCGGTGCCGGGC
>WFOD01000036.1 GCA_015488275.1 Deltaproteobacteria bacterium | reverse complement strand
GTCCGTGATCTCAATGGTAAGGGTGTCGGCCAGGCGGAGTTTGGCCATCAAGGTGTCGAGCTCGTGGTAGCCGTTCGGCCGGCGGCCGCATACGGAGAGAAAGAGGTTGATCTTGGCCGGCGCCTCGATGGAGAGGATCATGATGGATAATTGGTCGCGGGGCGCTCATTCGTCCGCCGAAGCCGCAACCTCGCGCACCCATGATGGGGCGAGGGATGCCGGGGCGGGATAGAGACGGAGGGAAGGCGGCGGACCGCGCCTATCCCTTTGCCTTGACATACAAAAGCCGCAGATCTGTAAGCAGGGAGTCGAGGAGCCGTTGCTCGTTTTCGGTGAGGTTGCCTTGCGTTTTTTTTTGCAACATGGCCAGGGTGTCGATGGTGTGCTTCGCCAGGCTGAGATCGCGGCTGCGCTCACCGGTCTCTGGATCGGCCAGCTCGCCCAGATGACAGAGGGCGGCCTGGTTGAGCGACATGATGAACGTCTCAAAGGTGACTTCTGGCAGGACGCACTTTCCCTCTTTGAGGATCATGCCCTCAGGGCATTGGTGACAGGTGTCGGCCATCGGTGTTTTCCTCCCCAGCGTAATACCCGCCAGCAGCCCGTTTTCAACGGGCCGCTAACCGTTCAGGGTGGGCAGGTCGAGGACCAGGGCGTCGTCGATCTTGTCGAGCCCCCGCACCGTGTGCAACAGCTCTTTGGAGACCAGCGTGTCGGTGGCCAGCAGGATGATGTTGCGGCCGTGCTCTTCTTCGCGGCCCACGGTCATCTGGTTGATGTTGACGCCGGCCTGGCCGAGGGTGGTGCCGAGCTGGCCGATCACGCCCGGCTCGTCGCGGTTGAAGACAAAGAGCATGGGGCCGGCCGGTAAGGCCTCCAGGCGGAAGGTGTTGATCCGCACCAGCCGTGGCTCGTTCTTGCCGAATACCGTGCCGGCGAGAATGTTCTCGCCCTCAGATGTGCTCACCCGGATGGAGACGAGGTTGGTGAAGTCCTCCGCCTTGCTGGAGCGGGCCTCCACCACCTCGATGCCCCGTTCCTTGGCGATGATCGGCGCGTTGACGTAGTTGACCGCGTCCTTGAGGATCGGGGTGAAAAGTCCCTTGAGAAAGGCGACGGTCACCGGCCCGGTCTCCATGTCGGCCAATTCGCCGAAGTACTCGATGGAGACCCGCTCCACGCCGCCGCGGGCGATCTGCATGTGGAAGGCGCCGAGGAGTTCCGCCAGGGTGATATACGGGCCTACCTTGGCCAGGACCTCTGAGCTGACCGAGGGCACGTTCACCGCATTGACCACCGTGCCGGTATTGAGATAGTCGGCCACTTGGCGGGCGATGGCCACGGCGACGTTGGTTTGGGCCTCCACCGTGGAGGCGCCTAGATGCGGGGTGCAGATGAAGTTGTCGAGATCGAGCAGCGGGTTGTCCTTGGTCGTGGGCTCGACCGCGAACACGTCCAGGGCCGCGCCGGCGATCTCCCCCGTGGTGAGGGCCTCGTACAGGGCCTCTTCATCTACCACGCCGCCGCGGGCGCAGTCGATGAACATGGCGTCTTTTTTCATCAACTTGAATTGGTCGCGGCCGACGATGTGTTTGGTCTCTTTGGTGAACGGCACGTGGATGGAGATATAGTCGGCCCGGCGGCACAGCTCGTCGAGGCTCACCATCTCCACGCCCAGGCGGGCCACCACTTCGGCAGGCATGTGGGGATCGTAGGCGATCACTTTCATCCGCAGGCCCTTGGCCCGGTCGGCCACGATGCTGCCGATGCGGCCGATACCAATGATTCCCAAGGTCTTGCCCGTCACCTCACGCCCCATGAAACGCTTTTTCTCCCATTTGCCGGCCTTCATCGAGGCGGTGGCCTGGGGGATGTTGCGGGTGAGGGCCATCATCATGGCGATGGCGTGTTCCGCCGCCGTGGTGGCGTTGCCGTCCGGCGCGTTCATCACCACCACTCCCCGCTTGCTGGCCGCTGGGATGTCAACGTTGTCCAGTCCGATACCGGCCCGGCCGACGACCTGGAGGTTGTCGGCCGCCTCGATGATCTCGGCCATCACCTTGGTGGCGCTGCGGATGACCAACCCGTGATATTGGCCGATTTCCTTTTTCAGCTCCTCGGGGCTGAGCCCGGTTTTCACCGTTACGTCGAGGCCGGCGTTTTCGAGGATCTCCACTCCCACCGGCGCCAGGTTGTCGCTAATCAGTACCTTTTTCTTCATTAGTCTCGTCGGTCCGCATGTGGTTGTCTTGTATACCCTTCCCTCGTTACCGGGACGCCATATCAGGATGATAACAGCCCGTTGCAAAACGGGTTGTGTGCGGCACTAGGGATGTGCCGCCGTATTCCGCGGCCCTGAAAGAGCCAAGGAATCCGTGAGGTTGGCTGAAGCTTGCGCCTTGGCCAACCGTGGCCGAAAAAGCCAGGCATGGATTTTTCGGCGGGGTGATAAAAAAAGCAATATGATGCCAACACCTGCGTTTGTCAAGCGGCAAACAGCCCCTGTTCCCTCCGGTCCCTGGCCCGGGCCGTCACTCCTCCTTCTGGTTGCGGAACAAAAAGCTGAAATCCGCCGGGCCGTCGTCCGCATCCAGGTGGGCGTAGGGG
>WFOD01000035.1 GCA_015488275.1 Deltaproteobacteria bacterium | reverse complement strand
TCCCTACGCTGCGTTCATGCTGTTCCAAAAGGCCGCGGCCTTTGATCCGCCGACCCTGCGGAACGCCCTTGATCTGTTGCTGGCGACCGAACACCGGATCAAAAGCTCCCCGCTTCCCCTGGTCCTGCTCATGGAGTTGGGCGTCATGGAGCTCTGCCGGCTGGCCGCGCCGAACCGCCAAAGAGGTAAGCCATGATCCTTTTTTCAACGAGCTGTTATCAGTCCGGCGAAAAAGCCATCCCTGGCTTTTTCGCCCACGGTTGGCCAAAGCAGAGCTTCGGCCAACCTTACGAATTCCTAGGCTCTTTCAGAGCCGGCGGAATTCGGCGGCACATCCCTGTGCCGCCCACAGCCCGTTTTGCAACGGGCTGTTATACCCGGTCTGCGAGGCTGTATCTTCGGCGTTCGCAGCCCCCCCCCCGTGACCAGTTGCCACCGGCCTTGCGCCCCGGCCTGGGGATCGTCTTCGCTCTTTTGGCCGTGCTCCTTGCCGGCTGCGGCGCAGCGGTGGACCGGTTCGTCCCCCTGGCCCCGGTCCAGCAGCCGACACCTCCCGGTGGACCGGTGGTCCTCTTTCCCGCCGCCACCAAACTGGCCGATCCCGAGGTGATCGGGGAACTTTTTTCGCCCTCGGGCCGTCATGTCACGGTACGCACCGGTCCCGGCGATCTGGCGCGGGCCTTCGACCAGGCCCTGGCCGAGGCCCTCACCGCCGAGAACATCGGCTGGCGCCGCGCCGTCACAGGGTGGGACGGCACACCGGACGGGTTGGCCGGCTGGCCCCAGGGAACGGTGCTCATCATGCCGGTGGTGGAAAAGTTCTGGCTACGAAAAGCGGAAAAAATAGTGTATACCGAAAGAGAAATCTCCATGACGGCGGCCTGCCGTATCGGCCTGCCGGCCTCCGGAACGGTCATCCGGCGGACGGTCACCGTCGAACACCGCGTCACCACCGCTGGCCGGGACGACCTTCCGGCCCTGGCCTCCAAGGCCCTGGCCGAGGCGGCGCGGCAGCTCGCCAGGCAGCTTGCACCCCTTGTCGAACCGGCAGCCCAACAACGATGAGCGTTCCGTACCACGAGTTGGAAGAGCTCACCGAGCAGGAGGAGCGGACCGAAGAACCGCCCCTCTACAAGGTGCTCTTGCACAACGACGATTACACGACCATGGACTTCGTGGTAATGGTGCTGGAGGTCATTTTTCACAAGAGCACCGCCGAGGCCACCCGCATCATGCTCAACGTCCACCACAACGGGGTGGGCGTAGCGGGTGTCTATCCCCGCGACGTGGCCGAGTCCAAGGCGGCGCTGGTGCACGAGCTTGCCCGCAAGCACGAGCACCCGCTCCGGTGCAGCATCGAACCGGCGTAACGACACAGCCAACGGGAAGAGTCATCCGATGATCAGCCATCAACTGGAAGCGGCCCTGGTGCGGGCCGTACGGGCGGCGAAACAGTACCGCCACGAATACGTCACCGTGGAGCATATCCTCTACGGCCTGCTGGAGGATGAACAGGCCGTGGCCATCATCACCGGCTGCGGCGGCGATCCGGCCAATCTCAAAAAGAAGCTCCAGAAGTTCTTTGCCGAGCACCTGGCCTCCATTGTCCAGGAGGAGCCCGTTGAGCCGATGAAGACCATTGGCTTCAACCGGGTCTTGCAGCGGGCGGTGTTCCACGTGCAGAGCTGCGGCAAACGGGAGGTGGACGCTTCCGACGTGCTGGTGGCCATCTTTGCCGAGCCCGACTCGTACGCCTGCTATTTCCTCCAAAACGAGGGGCTCAACCGGTTCGAGGTGGTGCAGTACATCTCGCACGGCGATCCTGCGCTCCGCCAGTCAGAACAGCCGCACCCCCCACAAAAGGCCAAGGAACAACAATCGCCCCTGGAACAGTTCACGGTCAACTTCAGCGAGCGAGCGGCCGCTGGCCTCATCGACCCCCTCATCGGGCGGGAGCGGGAACTTGAACGGATCATGCAGATCCTCTGCCGGCGGCGGAAAAACAACCCGCTGTTGGTCGGCGAGCCGGGCGTGGGCAAAACCGCCATTGCCGAAGGGCTCGCCCTGCGGATCCACGAGGGACGGGTGCCCGAAGTGCTCCAGGGCCAGGAGATCCGCCAGCTCGACATGGGGGCCCTCATCTCGGGCACCAAGTACCGCGGCGACTTCGAACAGCGCCTGAAAGCGGTGATCAGCGCCGTGGAAGAGCAAAAAAACATCATCCTGGTGATCGACGAACTCCACACCATTGTCGGCGCTGGCGCCACGTCGGGCAGCTCGATGGACGCCTCCAACCTGCTCAAGCCGGCCCTGCAGCGGGGCACCCTGCGCTGCATCGGCTCCACCACCTACGAGGAGTACAAAAACCACGTGGAAAAGGACCGGGCCCTCTCCCGGCGCTTCCAAAAGGTGGATATCGAAGAGCCTTCGGTGGCCGAAACCTGTGAGATCCTCAAAGGCCTGCGGTCGCGGTACGAAGAGCATCACGGCGTGCGCTACGCGCCAGCGGCCCTCCAGGCCACGGCCGAGCTGGCCCACCGCTACATCACCGACCGCTACCTGCCGGACAAGGCGATCGACGTGCTCGACGAACTGGGGGCCGCCAACCGGCTCGCGCCGCCGGCCAAGCGACGCAAGGTGATCTCCGTGCGTGACGTGGAGCAGATCGTTTCCCGCATCGCCCGCGTGCCGGCCAAATCCACCAGCGCCTCTGACGCCCGCCTCCTGCGTAACCTGGAACAGCAGCTTAAAAGCGTGGTCTTTGGCCAAGACCAGGCGGTGGAGCAGGTCGCCACGGCGATTAAACGCTCCCGCGCTGGCCTCACCCAGCCCGACCGGCCCACTGGCTGCTTTTTGTTCGCCGGCCCCACCGGTGTGGGCAAAACCGAGGTGGCGCGCCAGCTCGCCGCCGCCCTTGGCGTGCACTTCGAGCGGATCGATATGAGCGAATACATGGAAAAACACGCCGTATCGCGCCTCATCGGCTCGCCGCCGGGATATGTGGGCTTTGACCAGGGAGGCCTCCTCACCGAGGCCATCCGCCGGCATCCGTACTGCGTTTTGTTGCTCGACGAGATCGAAAAGGCGCATCCAGACGTGTTCAACATCCTGCTCCAGGTCATGGATCACGCCACCCTTACCGACAACACCGGGCGCAAGGCCGATTTCCGCAACGTGGTCCTGATCATGACCACCAACGCCGGAGCAAGGGAGATGGCCGCGCGGCCCATCGGCTTTACTGGCGACAACCGCGGCAAGGACCAAAAGGCCATCCGCGATCTTTTCTCCCCCGAGTTCCGCAACCGGCTCGACGCCATCGTCTCCTTCAACCCCCTCGACCGGACGGTCATGGAGCAGATCGTGGACAAGGCGATCGCCGAGCTGCAGAGCCAACTCAAAGACAGCCGGGTAGCGATCCGCCTTACTCCGGCCGCCAGGCGGTGGCTGGCGGACAAGGGATTTGACCCTGATTACGGTGCCCGGCCCCTGCGGCGGCTGGTGACCACGGAAATCGGCGACGTGCTGGCGGACGAGATCCTGTTCGGCGCCCTCAAACGGGGCGGGACGGCCACCGTGGGCGTCAAGGGCGGCAAACTGTCGTTTGCCTACCGGGCTGGCGGCGCGCGGGGGCGCAACCGGGCCTCCCGGGCCCCGGCGCATGCGGCCAACAACGAATGATCTCAACGGGGGCTAGGGCAACCATTTCAACCTCAATTGCGGAAAGGAGAGTTCTCATGCAACACAAGTTCACCCTTCTTGTCGGCGGCTTGGCGCTTTGCGCCTTGCTGACCGCCTGCGGCAACAACAACCAGCAACAAGCGGCCACGGGCACCAGCGAACCGGCGGCCACCGCGCCGGCGGCCGCGACCCAGGAAGCGGCCGGCCAGGCGGCGCCCAACATCCTCTCCGGCAAGGTGCTCGAGACGATGGACGCTGGCGGCTATACCTATGTTCAGCTCGACATGGGCGAGAAAAAGGTATGGGTAGCCATGCCGCAGACCAAGGTCAACGTGGGCGATGAGGTCAAGCTCCTCTACTCCATGACCATGAACAACTTTGAGAGCAAGACCCTGAACAAGACCTTTGAGGAACTGATCTTCTCCAGCGGATTCGCCCCAGGCGCAGGGCCAGAGGCCACCAGCGGCAGCGAGGCGGCGGCCTCCTTTACCGAGGCGGTCAAGCAGGCGGGGGCCGAGGCGATGAACGCGGCCACGGGCGGCTCCTCCAAAGCGGTGGTGCCGTTCAACGAGCTGAAGATCGACAAGGCCAGCGGGGACAACGCTTACACCGTTGGCGAGCTGTTCGCCAAAAAGCAGGAGCTGAACGGCAAGCCGGTCAAGATCCGCGGCAAGGTGGTCAAGGTGTCCAAGAACATCATGGGCAAGAACTGGGTGCACTTGCAGGACGGCACGGGCAACCCGATGGACAACACCCACGACCTGGTGATCACCACTTCGGAAGTGCCGGAAATGGACGACGTGATCACGGTGAGCGGCGTGCTGGCGGCGGACAAGGACTTTGGCGCCGGCTACGTGTACTCGGTGATCGTGGAGGACGCCCAGATCAACAAAGAGTAGCGGGCGCACCCGCACGGGTGAAGCCCTCCGGCCGTTTCCTGATCCCTTTTCCGAGGCATGTCGTCCGGCGGCGGCGTGCCTCGCGCTTTTACATCCTTGGAGACTTTGCCGGGAAAGCAGCCATGCGTATCGCCATCATCGGGCCCGGCGCTTTGGGATGTCTCTTTGCCAGTCATCTCGCCTCCCGGCATGAAGTCTGGCTCGTGGACCACGACGCGGCCCGGGCCAAGACCCTCAGCGCCAGCGGCATCATTCTCGAAAGGCAAGGCCAACGCACCCACCACAAGATTCCAGTGGTGACGGCCGGCCGGCCTGAGGCGTTGACAGGCCGTAGCCTCCGGCCGAAGGGGAGACAAACCGGCGCTGCCGGGCGCGCCGATGACGCCGCAGAAGGGGTGTCCTGTGACCTGATACGGAAGGAGAGGGCGGAGCTCGTGCTGCTCGCCGTCAAATCGCCGGCCGTGGCGCGGGCGGTGGCCGACAACCGGGAGTTGCTTGCCCAGGCCCGTATTCTTTTGGGACTGCAAAACGGCATCGGCCACCTGGACATCCTGGCCGCCTGCGGTCCACACGCCCTGGCCGCAGTCACCAGCATGGGCGCCCACTGCCCGCAACCTGGCCATGTGATCCATGCGGGGCAGGGAGTCACCGAGATCGGGCCGCTCGCCGACACGCCCCAGGGACGCGGCCTGGCCGCGGAGACAGCCATCTTGTTACGCAAAGTGGGCATTCCCGCTGTAACCGCGAGCGACATCCGCGCCGCCATCTGGAACAAGCTCCTGGTCAACGTAGGGATCAACGCGCTCACCGGCATCCTGGACTGCGCCAACGGCGAGCTGCTCCACAACCCCTGGGCGCTCGAGACCATGCGGGCGGCGATCGAGGAGGCCACCCAGGTGGCGCGCGCCCTTGACATACCGGTGGCGGCTGACGGTTTCGCCCGCGCCCAGGCCGTTTGCCGGGCCACGGCGCGCAACATCTCTTCACTTTTGCAAGACTTACGCAACCGCCGGCCAACCGAGATCAGGGCGATCAACGGCGCGGTGGCCGATCTGGCGGACGATCTTGGCGTTGCCGCGCCGGTCAACCGGATGCTCACCGAACGGATCCTGGCGATCGAGGCGCGACAGGGCGCTCCTGGGGCGAAGGCCGGCAAATCCCCTTGACAGCGCCGGCCCATGCCCTATAAATGGATGGGCAGCGTAAACAAACGCCTCTTTCGCCCCGTTTCGCACCCGCGGCATCGCGCCTGCAAGGACGCTTTCGGCAGACGAGGGAGCATCTCCTGCGACCAGTTCCCCTGTGATTGGCGGAATTCGGCGGCACATCCCTGTGCCCCACACAACCCGTTTTGCAACGGGCTGTTATGGCGCTTGACAGGACCGCACCACCTTACCTTACGAAACGAAAAGGAACAGCTCATGGCTCGACACTTCTTTACCTCAGAATCGGTTTCCGAAGGCCACCCAGACAAGGTGGCGGACCAGGTATCGGACGCCATCCTCGATGCGATCATCGCCCAGGATCCGGGCGCCCGTGTTGCATGTGAAACGCTGGTGACCACCGGCCTCGCCCTCATCGCGGGCGAGATCACCACCAACGCCTGGGTAGATATGCCGGAAATGGTGCGCCAGACCATTGGCGAGATCGGCTACTCCTCACCGGACATGGGCTTCGACCACCGGGCCTGCGCCGTGCTCACCACCATTGACAAGCAATCTCCTGACATCGCCTTGGGGGTGAACGAAGGATCAGGCCTCGACCTGGATCAAGGGGCGGGCGACCAGGGCCTGATGTTCGGCTACGCCTGCACCGAGACCGAGGTGCTCATGCCCCTGCCCATCACCCTGGCCCACCGCCTGATGATGCGCCAGGCCGAGGTGCGCAAGGCCGGCCGCCTGCCCTGGCTGCGGCCAGACGCCAAAAGTCAGGTGACCGTGGAGTACGACGACAAAAAGCCGACGCGCATCGAGGCTGTGGTCCTCTCCACCCAGCATGGCCCGGACGTGGGCCACAAGGAGATCTCAGAAGCGGTGATGGAGGAGATCATCAAGCCGGTCCTCCCGCCCGACATGCTGGACGACAAGACCAAGTACTTCATCAACCCCACCGGCCGGTTCGTGATCGGCGGCCCGGTGGGCGATTGCGGCGTCACGGGCCGCAAGATCATTGTCGATACCTATGGCGGCCGGGGCTCCCACGGTGGCGGCGCTTTCTCCGGCAAGGATCCCTCCAAGGTGGACCGCTCTTCCTCCTACATGGGCCGCTACGTGGCCAAAAACCTGGTTGCCGCCGGCCTGGCCGAAGAGATCGAGGTCCAGGTGGCGTACGCCATTGGCATCTCCAAGCCAGTGTCCATCAACGTCAACACCTTTGGCACGGGAAAAATCGACGACGACCGGATCATCGAACTGATCAAACGGCACTTCGACCTGCGGCCCAAGGCGATCATCCAGCAGCTCGACCTGCTGCGGCCGATCTACCGCAAGACCGCCGCCTACGGCCACTTCGGCCGGGAGCTGCCGGAATTCACCTGGGAAAAGACCGACAAGGCCGAGGCGTTGCGGGCCGACGCCGGACTGTGAGCCCGCCGCGCGGCCCACGGCGCTTTTCCGCCACAACAATCATTGCCAACAAGACACGAACGCGCAAAGGAACCAGAGTCTATGGACTACAAAGTCGCTGATATCAGCCTCGCCGAATGGGGCCACAAGGAGATTCGCATCGCGGAAACGGAAATGCCGGGCCTCATGGCCTTGCGCGAGGAGTACGCCGGCAAAAAGCCGTTGGCCGGCGCCCGGATCGCCGGCTGCCTGCACATGACCATTCAAACCGCGGTGCTCATCGAGACCCTGGTGGATCTAGGGGCCGAGGTGCGGTGGTCGTCGTGCAACATCTTTTCCACCCAGGACCATGCGGCCGCGGCCATCGCTGATCAGGGCGTCCCGGTCTTCGCCTGGAAAGGCGAGACCGAAGAGGAGTTCTGGTGGTGCATCGACCAGACGATTTTCGGCCCCAACGGCTGGCGGCCCAACATGATCCTGGACGACGGCGGCGACCTGACCCAGGTGATGCACGACAAATACCCGGAACTGCTGGCCGAGGTGCGCGGCATCAGCGAAGAGACGACCACCGGCGTGCACCGCCTCTACGAACGGATGCGGAACGGCACCTTGCTCGCGCCGGCGATCAACGTCAACGACTCGGTCACCAAGTCCAAGTTCGACAACCTGTACGGCTGCCGCGAATCGCTGATCGACGGCATCAAGCGGGCCACCGACGTGATGATCGCTGGCAAGATCTGCGTGGTCTGTGGTTACGGCGATGTGGGCAAGGGGTGCGCGCAGGCGTTCCGCGGCATGGGCGCCACGGTGTGGATCACGGAGATCGACCCGATTTGCGCCCTGCAGGCGGCAATGGAGGGTTTCCGGGTGGTGACAATGGAAGAGGCCGCACCGCTCGCCGATATCTTTGTCACCGCCACCGGCAACGTCAAGGTGATTACCCGGGCCCACATGGAACAGATGAAGAACGAGGCCATCGTCTGCAATATCGGCCACTTCGACTCAGAAATCGACATCGCCTCGATCCGCGACCTCACCTGGGAGAACATCAAGCCGCAGGTGGATCACGTGATCTTTCCCGACGGCAAGCGGATCATCGTGCTCGCCGAGGGACGGCTGGTCAACCTGGGCTGCGCCACCGGCCATCCAAGCTTTGTGATGAGCAACTCGTTCACCAACCAGGTGCTGGCGCAGATCGAGCTGTGGCAGCACCACGAGCGCTACGAGAACAAGGTGTACCTCCTGCCCAAACACCTGGACGAAAAGGTGGCCCGCCTGCATCTCAAGAAGATCGGCGCCAAGCTCACCACCTTGACCGACGAACAGGCGGACTACATCGGCGTACCCGTCGAGGGGCCATTCAAACCGGACTACTACCGCTACTAACAGTCCGTCGCAGAAGCCATCCCTGGCTTTTGCGATCACGGTTGGCCAAACATGCGCCGCACACAGCCCGTTTTGCAACGGGCTGCTATGACCGGTTACGCCTCATTCTCTCGCCCATGATCGGCAGCCAAATGCACGTCGCCGGACAACACCGCGTGTAAGTTTCCCCGGCCGTCCCGCACCAACAACTGGCCATCGGCGGCAATCCCCTCTGCCCGGCCGACGACCTTGCCGCCGTCAGGACGCACCCAGACGAGCTCTTTACCCAAGACCGCATCCCTGGCCCGCCATGCGTCGCGGATCCGGCCCAAGAACCCCTCACACCGCAACTGCGCCAGCCAACGGGCCAGGCTCGCGGCGAGCACACCCAAGAGCAGGGCCGGGTCCACCTCTTTTTTCGCAGCAAGCGCAACCGATGTGGCCCGCTTGGCAAGGGCAGGGGGAAAGTCACGATTGGCCACATTGACCCCCACCCCGATCACCAGGCGCAGGCGACCGCCTCGCATCACGCTTTCAACGAGCACGCCCGCCACCTTGCGCCCCCCAAGGAGCACATCGTTGGGCCATTTGATGGCGCAACGCACGCCCGCCACCCTATCAATGGCCTCGGCCACGGCCAGGCCGGCGACGAGCGACAGGCGGCTCACCTCTGCCAGGGGCGGCATGAGATCGTCCGGCACGATGAGGGAAAAGGCGAGTCCCTCTCCCGGCCGGCCATGCCACGAACGGCCCAGCCGCCCCCGACCGGCGGTCTGCCGCTCGGCCACGATGAGCACCGGCTCGCCGTCCCACTCCAGGGCCCGCTGGTTGGTGGAGTCGGTCTCCCGCAAGAGAACCACCGGCCAGCGGCCGGCTAGTTTACCCGTGCTGGCGTCAGCCGCCCTCTTCACCGTTTCCCTCCCCTTGGTCCTCTGCTCCTGGTCGCGGCCCAACAGGCAGGCTACTCTCCACCACCAGCTCTCCCGCCGCACTCTGCGGGAACGCCAGTTGTTGGCGCAACCGCTCCAGGGCCTGGTAGTTGGTAAAGTCAAAGTGGAGGGGAGTGATGGAAACATACCCCTCCTCCACGGTCGCGCCATCGGTGTCGTGCCGCTGATCAACGCTGGCCACTCCCCCACCGATCCAGTAGTGCGGCCTGCCCAAGGGGTCACAGGTCTCTTTCACCGCGCCGGTATAGATCCGCCGGCCTTGGCGGGTAAGACGGACGCCACGCGGCGGTTCCAGGGCTGGATAGTT
>WFOD01000034.1 GCA_015488275.1 Deltaproteobacteria bacterium | reverse complement strand
GTCGTTTCCTCGCCAGGGATGGAGGAGTGGACGCTATGATACATCTGCCCCGGGAGATCATCGCTGATCTGAAGCGGGTTCCGGAACTCCCGGTTTCGGTGAGCCGCCTCCTTGCGGTGATCAACGACGAACGGCACGGCCTGCACGATATCGTGACCATTGTCCGCCACGACGCCGTGCTCACCGCACGGGTGCTCAAGGTGGCCAACTCGGCCGCCTACGCCCTGCCCGTGCCGGTGACCACCATTGACCGGGCCGTGCCGGTGCTTGGCGAGAGCATGATTATCGGCATCACCTTGGCGGAGTCTGTGGCCGCCCTCCATCACCGGAAACTCGACGGTTATGCGGCGGAAACCGGCAGCCTCTGGCGGCACGATCTCTTGACCGCCGTGGCCGCCCGCCGGCTGGCGCGCTTTGCCCATAAGGCGGTGGAGGCGGATCTCGCCTTTACCTGCGGGCTGTTGCACGACCTTGGCAAGGCGGTGCTCTCCGCCCACCTCGCCGGCGTGGTTACCGAGGTGTTGGCGCGGCTCGAGCGTGAGGATGAGACGAGTTATCTCGATGCTGAGGCGGGATTGCTTGGCACCACCCATGCCGAGGTCGGCTTGGCCCTTGCCCGGCGCTGGCGGCTGCCCGCGCCCCTGGACGTGGTGATGGCCCATCACCATCGTCCTCACAAGGCGCCGCGGGAATGGCGGACCTTGACGTATATCGTCCACTTGGCCGATATGGCGGCCATGATGCTCGGCATGGGGACGGGATCTGACACCCTCCGCTACCGGTTGGCCCCAGACTACGAGCGCTACGTGGGGGTGAACGCCGAGGATCTCGCCGACCTGCTTGTCAATGTCAAGGAGGAGTTCGACGCCTTGGAGAAGGCCTTTCTCGACGGCGCGGACGCCTCCTCCTGATCACCGGCGGGCGTTCTGGCAGATGGCGAGCATCTCGCGCACCGCCTGGTCGAGACCCACGAGGATGGCGCGGGCCATGACCGCATGGCCGATGGACAGCTCTTCGATGAACGGGAGGGCGGCGATCCGGGCGGTGGTCTGATAGTTGAGCCCGTGCCCAGCGTTTACCCGCAACCCCTTTTCGTAGGCCTCTTCCGCCGCCCGGGCCACGAGTTCGAACTCTTTGTCCCGGTCAGATTCAGAGGTGGCGTCGCAATAGCGGCCGGTGTGGATCTCGACGAACGTTGCTCCCACGTCGCGGCTGGCCCGCACCTGGTCGAGATCTGGATCGATGAACAGGCTCACCGGGATGTCGGCCTCGCGAAAGCGGGCGATCACCTCGGTCAGGTGGCGTTCCTGGCCGAGCACGTCCAGTCCGCCCTCGGTGGTCAACTCCTGACGCTTTTCCGGCACCAGGGTCACCATGTCGGGCCTCACCTCCAGGGCGATGGCGATGATCTCCTCGTCGGCGCCCATCTCCAGGTTGAGCTTGGTCTTGACCGTTTGCCGCAGCAGGCGCACGTCGCGGTCCTGGATATGGCGCCGGTCTTCCCGCAGGTGGACAACGATGCCGGCCGCG
This sequence comes from Deltaproteobacteria bacterium, assembly GCA_015488275.1. GTDB lineage: Bacteria > Desulfobacterota > Desulfobulbia > Desulfobulbales > S012-135 > S012-135. The sequence continues at coordinate 3,234 of WFOD01000034.1, read as the reverse complement.
CCGGCCAACTCGCAGATGGCGGCCGCGGTGACCGGATCGGGTTCATCGATGCCCCGCGCCTGGCGCAGGGTCGCCACGTGATCAACGTTGATGGCGAGCTTGACCATTGTTTCCCTCCGTTGCAGGATGTTGAGCCGTTCGAGAAGATCGCGCTCCATAGCGGCCATGCGGCACGCCTCTTCTGACGAGCGTTCATGATCCAGGCCGAGCAGATGGACCAGGCCGTGCACCAGCAACTCGGCGATCCGTTGGTGTAGCGAAATCCCTTGCGCCGCCGCCTCGCGGGCGGCGGTGTCCAGCGAGATCACGACGTCGCCGAGGATCCTCTCTTGCCCCAATGGTTCGCCTTCTTGCATGGCAAAGGCAAGCACGTTGGTGGGGCCTTGGCGGCCGCGCCAGGCGCTGTTCAGCTCGGCGATGCCCGGATCGTCGGTAATGAGCACCGAAAGCTCGGCCCCTGTCCGGCCGCAGGCGGCGAGGAGCAGGTCGGCCTTTCGTTCGATCAGCCCGGCGCAGAGCCGGCCGGTGGTATCGGTGAGCAAGGCGGGCATCAGTGATTCTGGACCTGCGGGGGCCGGACGGCGGGGCGGCGGGCCTTGGGCCCGCGGCCCCGTTGCTTGCGGCCGTGGGCCTCGTATGCCTGGATGATCTTCTGCACCAGATGATGGCGCACCACGTCGGTGTCGTCAAAGTACGAAAAGGCGATGCCCTCGATTCCTTCCAGCACCCGCTGGGCGTGGACCAGGCCAGAGCGCTGTTCGTCCGGCAGGTCCACCTGGGTGATGTCGCCGGTGATCACCGCCTGGGAGTTGAAGCCGAGGCGGGTGAGGAACATCTTCATCTGTTCCGGCGTGGTGTTCTGCGCCTCGTCGAGGATCACAAAGGCGCTGCTCAGCGTGCGGCCGCGCATGAAGGCGAGCGGCGCGATCTCAATGGTCCCCCGCTCGATGAGCTCTTGCGCCTTGCCGCGGCCGAGCATGTCGTAGAGCGCGTCGTACAGCGGCCGCAGGTAGGGATTGATCTTCTGGGCCATGTCGCCCGGGAGAAAGCCAAGTTTTTCTCCGGCCTCCACCGCCGGCCGGGTGAGGATGATGGTCCTGACCTTGCCGGTCATCAGGCTGGCCACGGCCATTGCCACGGCGAGATAGGTCTTGCCCGTGCCCGCCGGACCGATACCGAACACGATGTCGTGTTGGCGGATGTTGTCGATATATGCCTTCTGGTTGAGGCTTTTGGGCGAGACCACCCGTTTTTTGGCCGTAATGTACACTTCATCGAGAAAGATCGCCTTGAGATCGGCCTTGGGGCTGCGTTCCAGGGTGCGGACCGCATAGGCGATGTCTTGCGGGAAGACCGGATAGCCGCCGCGCGCCAATTCGGCGAGCTGGCTGATCAAGGTGCGGGCCAAGCTGACCTCGTGGGCCAGGCCGGAGATGGTGAGGGATGTGCCGCGCACGCCGATGGATACCCCCACCGTGCGCTCGATGGCCGCCAGGTTGCGGTTCAGGTCGCCGTACACCTGGCGGGCGATATCGTTTTCCGGCAGCTCCAGCTCCTCGTGGGTGATGTCGCGCAAGGGGGTCACGGCGGGTGGCGGAGTTCTTTTACTTCTTTTTGGCCAGTTCAGCGTCGATCAGCTTTTTGATCGCCGCAAAAGAGGGCTTGTCCGGTTCGCGGCCGTTGACGAACACGGTCGGGGTGCCGGTGACGCCTGCCTTCTTGCCCTCGGCCATGTCCTTGGCCAAACGTTCCTTGACCTCTTTAGAGCCGATGGCGGCGATGAACCGTTTTTCGTCCAGCCCCAGATCCTTGGCGATGGCGAGGATCTTTTGCTGGTTCAACTCCTTTTGGGCGGCGAACAACCGGTCGTGGAACTGCCAAAACTTGCCTTCTTGCTGGGCGGCGATGGCGGCCAGGGCGGCGAGTCCGGCATAGCGGTGCATGCGTAAGGGAAAGTGTTTGAACACCACCTTGATCTCTTCAGGATAGGTGGCGAGCAGCTTGGCCACCGTGCCCTGCATCTTGGCGCAGTACGGGCACTGGAAATCGCTGAACAGCGCCACGGTCACCGGTGCGTTGGGATTGCCGAGAAACGGGCTGCCCGTGGTGTCGATCTGGGCGGCGAAACGGAGCTTGTAGATGGTCAACCGGGGAGGGGCGTCGCTGGTCACCAGCAACCGCTCTCCCCGTTTGCCCTGGAGGGCGATGGCCGTGGCTCCCTTTGCCACCTGGAGGGTATCGTTCAGCTCGCCGTCAGCGTTGTAGATGGCCACCTTGCCGTCTTTCCCGAGCACAAAGGTCCACGTGCCGTCCGGCGATACCGCCACATCGAGGGGAGCGCCTTGCAGGGCAAAGCTCTTGAGAAGACGGGAGCCCACCGTTGCTCCGGCTGGCAAGGCGGTGAGGCCGGTCAGTACGAGACAGAGGCAGGCAAGGGCGGCGGCCTGGAGGAAAGAGGTTGGCCGCCAGGGGGGGGGAGCGCGTTTATCAGCCCGTTGAAAAACGGGCCGTGTGCGGCACAGGGCCGTGTCGCCGAATTGCGCCGGGCTTGAAAAGTCCAAGCAATTCGTCAGGTTGGGCGAAGCTGTGCTTTGCCAAACCGGGGTCGAAAAAGCCAGGGACGGCTTTTTCGACGGACTGTTATGGAGATACAAAAAGGCAAAAAATGTATTGATCATGAAGCATACCCATGTTGTCGTTTCCGGTTGGCGGCGCCGCTTGGCCATGACGCTCTTGGCCGACAATAGCACGTTTGGCCCGCCGCGTCCACAGGGGTATGGAGGGCTGGCGGTGGGAAAAGGTTCCCTGCGGGCTTTGTAGAAGATCGTCATTCTTCCCGTCTTGGCGAAAGAAGGCGGGCGAGCAATACAGCGGGGTGCGCGGCGCTGAGAGGGCCGGCCGGAGAGAGGCCGGACCGGATATGCAAGAGGCATCCTGAACACGAGGTGATGATCTGCTTCGCGCCAGTCGCCGAAAGTCCGGCGATGAGCCGGGCGCGCATCCGGCCGGCCGTCTGGGGGTGCGCCAAATGGAAGAGGCCCCCTTGGCCGCAACACCGGGGGCCGGAGGCTGGCTCCACAACAGTGGCCGTTCGGGTGAGCAGGCGCCGCGGCTCGGCCACTATTCCTGTGCCGTGACGGAGATGGCACGGGTCGTGATAGACGATGGATGGGACAAGAGAGGGCGCGGCGGTGCGGCCCAGCTCTGTTTCTGCGAAAAAACAGAAAAATTCCT
>WFOD01000033.1 GCA_015488275.1 Deltaproteobacteria bacterium | reverse complement strand
TCCCTGGCTTTTTCGACCACGGTTGGCCAACACAAAGTTTCGGCCAACCTCACGAATTTCTTGGCTCCTTTTCGGGCCTTCCTTGGACACGGCCCGGTTCGGCCCGCCGCCCTGGCGGGCCGTGGACGCAAAGCAAGACAGGGGCGCGCGCGTCCCGCGCCACGCCGTTTTCCCTGGTTGCGGACGGCCATGCCGCTGGCCGCCTTCGCCGCTCTCCTTCTCTTGGGATGCCAGGCGAACACGCAACCAACGCCCGGGATGTTCGAAGAGTGGCAGGCGCGGGCCGAGCGCTCCCGACCGGTCATCCCCGCCGCCCCGCAGCAGAAACAGAAAAAGACAGACCAGCCGGAACACACCGGTAGCGAGATTGGCGCGGCAAAGGGTGCGCGCCTGCCCGCCTCTTCCCAAAAAGCGCAACCCGCGGCACCCAGCGCCAGGCAGGACCTGCCCTCCCAGAAAATCTCGGTCCGCTTTGTGGACGACGCCCTGCCCACCGTGCTCCGCGCCCTGGGCCGGATGGCCGGCCAGAATATTCTCATCAGCCCGAGTGTTGGCGGCACGGTCAACCTCCATATCGAAAACATGCCGTGGGACGTGGTGTTCAGCGGCCTGATCGACGCCTATGGCCTGGTGCTGCGCCGCGACGGCCAACTCTTGCGCGTTCTGACAATGGAAGACGTCAAGCGGGAAGTCGAACGCCAAGACCTCGAACAACAGAAGATCGAGGCGGCGCCGCTGCGCACCCGCGTCTTTCCCATCGAATACGCCGATCCCGCTGGCATCGCCGAGTCGCTCAAACCCATGCTCAGCAAGGACGAAGACGGCAAGGAGCGGGGATCGATCACCGTGAACCAGCATTCCCGCTCGCTGATCGTCACCGAGACCGAAGACAACCTGGCCAGTATGGCCGCCCTGATCGCCGAGCTGGACCGGCCGACTCCGCAGATCCTCATCGAGGCCCATATCGTGGAGACCTCGCAGGACACGGCGCGCGAACTCGGCATCCAGTGGGGCGGCTTCTGGCAGGAGAGTCTGGCCGCCGACCGCACCCTGGCCCTGACCCCCGGCGGTGTAGCCGGTGTCACAGACCAGACCACTGGCCGCACCACCTACCAGGCCGGCACCAGGGGACAAAACCGCACCGGCATAGGCACGCAAGGCTTTGGCGTTGATCTGCCCGCCCAGGCGATCGGCAACTTCGAACCGGCGAGCTTTGGTTTTTTGCTGTTCAACAACAGCGGCGACATCCTCGACATGCAGCTCTCCGCCCTGCAAAAAGAGGGCAAGATCAACATCCTCTCCCAGCCGTCCATCGTCACCCTGGACAACAACGAGGCGGTGATCGAAAGCGGCCGGGACATCCCCTTTCAGACCATTGAAGACAACACGGTGAAGATCGAATATAAAGAGGCCACGCTGAAACTCACCGTCACCCCCCACGTGATCGCCGATTCGCTCATCAAGCTCGACCTGGAGGCCAAAAAGGATGAAGTGGACTTCACCCAGTCGGTGGGCGGCAACCCGACGATCATCAAAAAGCAGGCCCATACCCAACTGCTGGTGGAGGACGGGGCCACGGTGGTCATCGCCGGCCTGTCCAAGGAGCGCACCTCCCGCGGCAAGACCGGCGTGCCGGGCTTGCAGAACCTGCCGCTTCTCGGCCGCCTGTTCCGCAACGACGCCAACTCCTCGGGCTTCGAGGAGGTATTGATCTTCATCACCCCCCACGTCCTCAGCACCCCCCAGCCGGCCAGCGACGCGCCGGCACCGACGCAACCATGAAACGGGTCCGCAAACGCCTAGGGGAGATGCTCATCGAGGCCGGCCTCATCGATGAAGCCCGCCTGCCAGAACTGCTGGCCGAGCAGCGCCGCTCAGGCATGCGCCTGGGCGACTTTCTCGTCAGCCGGGGCATTGTCAAGGAAGAGGCGATCATCGACCTCTTGAGCCGGCAGCTACAGATCCCCAAATTGAACTTCGAGCGGCAGACGGTGGATCCCCGTCTGGCCGAGTTGATTCCCCAGGAACTGGCCACCAAGCGGCAAGTAGCGCCCTTGGCGCGGGACGAATTCACCCTCAAGGTGGCAATGGTCGATCCGATGGACCTCCAGGTGCTCGACGAGATCGAGCGGGCCACCGGCCTCGAGGTGGAGCCGTACATCTGCTCCAAGGGAGAATTCACCCTGTTGCTCAACGGTATTTACGGCATCCGCTCCGAGGTCGGCGAGGTGCTCGACGACCTTGACGGCGAGTTAGAGGTCTCAAGCGACGAAGAGGAAACCGAGTCCATCGGCACGCTGCAGGACATGGCCGACGCCGCGCCCGTGGTGCGGCTGGTGAACTCGATCCTGCGGCAGGCGGTGATGCAACGGGCGAGCGATATCCACATCAGCCCGGAAAAGACCCGCATCCAGCTCCGGTTCCGTATCGACGGCAAACTGCACGAGATGCCGCCTCCACCCCGCTCCACCATGACCGGCATCGTCTCGCGGCTCAAGATCATGGCCAACATGGACATCGCCAACACGATGATCCCCCAGGACGGCCGGTTCAATATCACGGTGGACCAGCAGGAAATCAGCGTCCGTGTCTCGACCCTGCCAACGATCTATGGCGAAAACGTGGTCATGCGCCTGCTGTACGTGAGCGCTGGCGCCCTGCCCCTGGAAAAGCTGGGACTCGAGGATGACGACTACGACAAGCTCTTGCGCCTGGCCCGCCAACCCTACGGTATGCTCCTGTGCGTGGGGCCCACCGGATCGGGCAAGTCAAGCAGCCTGTACGCCATCCTCAACAAAGTCAACAACCCGGAGATCAACGTCATCACCCTGGAGGACCCGGTGGAATACCGGATGGAGGGAGTGCGCCAGGTGCAGCTCAACGTCAAGGCGGGCATGACCTTTGCCTCTGGCCTGCGCTCCATCCTCCGCCAGGACCCCAACGTGATCATGGTGGGCGAGATCCGCGACAAGGAAACGGCCAACATCGCCATCCAGGCGGCGCTCACCGGCCACCTGGTACTCTCCACCCTGCACACCAACGACTCCACTAGCACGGTGACCCGGCTGCAAAACATGGGCATCGAGCCGTTTTTGCTCTCAGCCTCGCTGCTGGGCGTCTGCGCCCAACGACTTTTGCGGCGGCTGTGCGACAGCTGCGCCCAAGAGTTTGCCCCGCCCGCCGAACTGATCAAGTTCTGGGGCACCGACCGCTTTCCCAACGCCCGCTACCGCACCATTGGCCGCTGCTCCTTATGCAACAACTCTGGCTACCGCGGCCGTATCGGTCTCTACGAACTGCTGGTGGTGGACGACGAGGTGCGGGAGATGATCACCCAAGGCCTCTCGGCCACAGACATGGCCCAGCGCCTGCACGAGGCCGGCAAACTCAAACTGCTCAAGGACGTGGCCGCGGCCAAGATCGCCGCAGGCATCACCACTTTTGAAGAAGCGGCCGACACCGTACTCGTCTAAAAGGTCATGCCCCAGTTCGCCTACAAGGCCATCTCGCCGGAAGGAAAGAGCATCAACGGCACGCTGGAGGCCGATTCGGCCGAAGCGGCTCAGATGCTCATCGCCCACCAGGGCAACATTCCCACCGAGGTCAAAAAGGTCGCCGCCAAAAAACAGGCCGACGGCCTCTCCTTTTTCGCTGGTCTCCAGCGGGTCAAACTCCCGGATCTGCTCATGTTCACCAAACAGGTGAACACGCTCCTGCGGGCCGGCCTGCCGATCACCCGCACCTTGGAAGTGCTCAAGGAGCAAACCGAAAGCCCGGTGCTCCGCCAGGCCATTGTCCAGATCAATGAAGACGTCAACCGCGGCGAATCCTTGGCCAAGGCGTTCGCCAAGCATCCCCGCATCTTTTCCCCCCTCTACTGCAACATGATCGCCGCCGGCGAGATCTCCGGCTCGCTGCCCGAGATCCTCGAGCGCCTGACCTTTATCATCGAACACGAACACAAGGTCAAGGAAGACGTCAAGTCAGCGCTAACCTATCCAAAGATGGTCATTCTCGCCCTGGGCGGCGCTTTTTTCTTCCTCCTGACCTTTGTGATCCCCAAGTTTGTCACCATCTTTGAGAAGGCGAATCTCGAACTCCCCTTGCCCACCAAGATCTGCCTGCTGCTCTACAATCTCTTGGCCCATCAATGGCCGTGGCTGCTGGCCGGGCTCACGCTCGTCACCCTGCTCCTCGGCCTTGCCTTGCGAAGCGAAACGGGCCGCCTTGTTCGCGACCGGCTCCTGTTACGCCTGCCCATCGTCGGGCCCCTGTTCCTCAAGACGGCCATGTCGCGCTTCTCCAGCATCCTGGCGATCCTGCTGGCTAGCGGCATCCCGATCATCGAGGCGATCAACGTGATCTCCGAGGCCATCGGCAACGCGGCCATCACCGCTGAATTCAACAGGATCAAACACCACATGGAAGAAGGGCACGGCATCGCCACCCCGCTGCGGGAGTCCACGTCCTTCCCGCCGATGGTGGTCAACATGATCGCCATTGGCGAGGAATCCGGCTCGCTGGAGGAGATGCTGCGCGAGGTGGCGCGCCACTACGACGACGAGGTGGAGCACGCGATCAAGAACCTGTCCGAGGCCATCGCGCCCATCCTCATCGCCGGCCTCACCGGCGTGGTGGGCTTTTTCGCCCTGGCCATCTTCCTTCCCATGTGGAACCTCACCCAGATGGCCCAAGGCTAGCAGCCCGTTGGAAAACGGGCTGTTACGGCATCTGGACGCTCTTTGCCGTGGTGCCGCCAAAGGCGGCGAACCAGCTTGGCCCGGCCACGATGGTCACGGTGACGGTGTTGTCCGGCGCCAAGGCATAGGAAGCGGTGAAATCACCAAGATCGGTTTCGATCGCCTGGGTGTGCACGCCGTCGCTCCACGCCTCGCCGGTAATGGCCGTGGGCGTGGCGCCGTACTGCTGAAGAAAGCGGGCGTGGGCGAGAAGAAGGTTGGAGATGCCGGCGGCAAGGGCCACGTTGACCGTCCCCTGGCGGGACTCCTCCTGCAACGAGACGAAGCGGGGAACGGCAACGGCGGCGAGCACGGCGAGGAGCACGAGCACGGCGATCACCTCGACCAGCGTGAAGCCCCGTCCGTTCCGCACGCCTATCCTCCCCTTCTGGAAAAAACGGCGCTTTCGCCGGAGCGCCTGCGACAAAGAACGGCCCAGCCCCCTTGCTCCGGGCCGGGCCGTTCTTGCCAGCTTGCCGCCCTAGTTAGGATGGCTTACTGGATGGTGAACGTTTTCGATTTGCTCCCGCTGTAACCGCTGAACCAAGAAGGCCCGGCGGAGAGGGTGACGGTGACCTCCTTGGTGGTCGTATTGTAGCTGTAGGAGGCGGTGAAGTCGCCGAGGTCGGTTTCGATCGCCTGGGTGTTGGAGCCATCCGACCAGGCGTTGGAGCTGATACTGGTGGGCGCCGAGCCGTTGGTGAGCAGGAACTTGCTGTAGGCCATCGTGGCGTTGGAGACGCCAGCGGCCAGCGCGCCGTCAATGGCCTTGGCCTGGGCGTCGCTCTGCATGCCCATGAACTTGGGCACCGCCACTGCGGCCAGAATGCCGAGCAGGATGAGCACGGCGATGATCTCGATGAGGGTGAAACCTTGCTGATTACGGGCGATGTTGCGAGCGTTCGTCATTGCCAAGAGCCTCCTCGTTAACAGTTAGTGATCATCGGAAGTTCGACCAGCCGCCCTGGGCGCGCCAGGGCGTAAGCACGATCCTGTTTCGCCTGACTTTTATTATTCGCCTGACTTTTATTATAGAAAATTCCAGCCCAATACCCAAGCAATTCACAAAAAAACACAAAAAAATCTATGCTATACTATAAAGAATGAAACGGGAAAAAGGCATGAACGCATCCCGCTTACCCCCCACTTCGCGGCAGAACGGCTTCACCCTCATCGAGATTATCGCCGTGCTCATCCTGCTCGCCATCGTCGCCGCGGTGGCCACCTTTGCCGGCGGCACGGCGGACACCAAGGTGGCGGCGGCAACGGCTCTCATGAAAAGCCATCTGCGGTTCGCCCAAGTACGGGCGATGAACGACACCAACACGTGGGGCATCGGCCTGGGAAGCACCAGTTATACCCTGCAAACAGGCGGCACCACTGCGGCCATCAACCTGCCGGGGACCGACTCTCCCACCATGAACCTGGCCTCTGGCCTCACCCTTTCGGTCAACCCTTCATCGATCACCGCCGTGACCTTTGATAGCTGGGGCAGCCCCGGCCCAACCACCATCTCCATCTCCATCTCAGACGGCGCCAACAGCCGCACCATCACCGTGACCCGCAAAACGGGCTTCATCCCATGAGAGGCTTGCGCGACAACGGATTCACCCTGCTGGAGGCCGTGATCGTCCTGATCCTGGGCGCGATCCTGGCCGTCACCCTGGCGCCGTATCTCACCACTTCGATGGTGCACGGCATACGCCCCATCGAACAATTTCAAGACACCCTCTCCATCTATAAGGTAATGGAGCATATCACCGCCGACTATGAAGAGCGGCGCAACACGGCGTGGGACAACAACACCACCGTGGACCTGACGGCCTTCCGAAACGCCATCGGCCTTGCCGGCACGGACCAGAACAACGACTACGGAGTCTATAGCGTGCTGGCCAACGGTTTCATCCAATTCAACGCCAGCAATACCGAACAGAGTTCATCAACCACCGAGATCCTCAAGGTGACCATCGCGGACGCCAGCGGCGTGCGTGTCACCTCCATCTTCACAGACCGCTGACCGCCATGCCGTCTTGTCCTGCCAACATACGAGCCTGTCGGCCTGCCGCCGCCACGGACACAACGGCTGGCTTCACCCTGTTGGAAGTGATCCTCGTCCTGATCGTGGTGGGAATCGCCGCCGTGGTGAGCGTGTCCGCCATCCAGGAGGTCACGCGCGGCTTTGTCTTCGCCCGGGCCAACTCCGAAGCCGTGGGCAAGGCGCAAATCGCCCTTTTGCGGCTCATCAAGGAAGGGCTGAACATCAGCACGGTGACGAGCGGCACCGCCACGTCGATCAACTTCACCTCCCTGCACGGCACGCCAGCCTCGCCGCAGCCCAAAAGCTACCAAGTCTCCTTGAACGGCTCGACCCTGATCATGGACGATGGGAGCACCCAGGACATTCTCCTCGACCAGGTCACCAACTTCACGCTTTCCTACTACGACAGCTACAACGATTCCACTCCCTCTTCCACATGGACCACCACCTCCAAGATCATCGCCATCAGCCTCAGCGTCCAGGCGGCAGACAATGAACAAGCGACCTTTACAGCCCGTATCCGGCCCCGCAACATCCACTGACCCCCTCCAGCCAGCATGTGGCGCGCCGATCCCGTCGGTGAATTCGCCTCCGGGTCCTTTGTTCGGCCATCACGGCCCCGCGTCTGGCGGCAGAGGCCGCCACCTGCGGGACCAATCCGGCTCGGTCCTCGTGGTGCTCGTCATCGGCCTCACCGTGGTCGCCACCCTGGGCGCGGCCATGAGCCTGTTTTCCACAAGCTCCTTGGTGCTCCAGACCGGCTCCACCGACTTCATCCGCGCCTACTATCTTGCCGAGGCCGGAGGCCGGTACGCCATCAAGCAGATCGTCGATCTCGAATACGGCGGCGGCTCTCCCCCCACGGACGCCCAGCGGACCGCCCTGGTGGCAAGCCTGGACGACCAAACCTTCACCCTTGCCGACGGCTCGACCTTCACCCTTGACCTCACCTACAGCGATTATCTCTACACCTTGACCAGCACGGGCGATACCACGGCCAGCGCCAGCCGGGCGGTAATCTACGAAATCAACGTCTACCGGCCGCCCGGCGGAGCGAGCGGCACGCCGATCCCCTTTACCACCGCGAGCCCGGGATCGAGCCAACTCGATCCCGACGACTGGAACACCACCGGCTCGCCGCAGGTCAGCGGCGACACCTTGCTCATGAAAGGAAGCACGCCGGTGACCGTGAGCTTCGACTGGAACAACTCATCCTCCTCGTTGCCCGACCTCCTTGATGTCTGGCTCCACAGCGACAACCTCCTCACCTACGAAATCCAGGCCAAGTTCAACCTGACCGCCGACGACGTGGTGACCGGCATCTCCTTCCGTCTCGATACCGATCACGACACCGATCCATCGAACGACGAGTTTTACGGATATTCCCTGGTGGACGTGGGCTCAGGGGGGACGCTGCCCTCCTTTGTCGATCGGGACGGCGATCCGGTGAGCTTCAGCAGCGGCGCCCAGTATCTCATGCTCTGGAAACAGGAGGCTGGGGTCAAGACCGTGCTCGAGATGATCCCAGCGCCAAGCGCCCTGCTGCTCGGCAGCGATTTCGACAATCCGACCTCCCTCATCATCCGGGTCCAGGAGCAATACCAGAGCCCAGGGGTGCGGGAGAACCTCATCACCGCCTATTACGCCGATACGAGCTACAGCTACGGGACCATCAGTTGGGACTATTCCGACTTCTCCCTCGTCCAGTGGAGCGGCTGCGATTCCGCGAACGACTGCTCAGCGGCCGGCGACTGCTCCTGCATCGTGGACACCAGCCTGACTTCGGAGAACTTCTCCACCCGCCTGCCAGACGAAATCGGCCTCCACGCCCTTGGCGGCACCGCCTTCAGCAAATCCGAAGTCCAGGATCTCGCGATCCGGTTCAACTTCAACGCCGGCACGCCCACCCGTTATTAACAGCCCGTTGCAAAACGGGCTGGATGCGGCACAGGGACGTGCCGCGCGTCCGCGCGCCCCTGCCCCGCTCATTTGCAGAGCTGGACGCGAACCGTTGTCCGGCCGGGCACATCGGTCAGCAGTTCCACCGAACCTCCCAGCAGTTCGGCGATCCGGCGGGCGGAATAGGTGCCCAGGCCGGTGCCATGCTCCTTGCCGGCCGTGGCGAACTTGGCGAAAAAGCGAGGCCGCATCTCCTCGGGCACCTCGCCTTCGTTGGTGATGCGCACCGTGGGACGTCCCTCTTCTTCATCAAAAGCGATGAGAATCAAGGCGTTGGGGGGAGAGGCCTCCATTGCGTTTTTCACCAGGTTGGCCAGAAGCGAATAACAAAGGGTTTCTTCACCCCGCACAAAAAGCCGGTCGTCCTCGGCAAGGGGAGCGTCGCGGAAACGCAAGTCGATACGAAGCCCCTTTTGCTGGAACAGGCCATTGATGTCCTTAACCACCCGTCTGGCCACGGCCACGAGATCCACCTCCACCGGCTCAAAGCGGTACAGGCCGTGCTCGATGCGGAAGAGATCAAAATACCGGTTGATGATATCGAGAATGGTGACCGCGGCCCGCTGCACGGTGGCCAGGTCTTCCCGCTGCTCCGGGGTGAGGGGGCCGTGCAGGGGCACAAGATCCGTGGCGCAGAGAATGGTGTGCAAGGGATTTTTCAGATCGTGCCGGGCAATGGCCTCCACCTCTTCGCGCAACCGCGCCGCGCGGCGCAACTCCTCGTTCTGCTCCTCAAGCTGCCTTAAGGCCCGCCGCAAGGCGAGGTGCACCCGCACCCTGGCCTTGACCTCCAGGGGTTCGAAGGGTTTGGTGATATAGTCCACCGCGCCGGCCGCCAGGCCGCGAATCTTGTCCTCCACGGCCTCGAGCACGGTGAGGAAGATCACTGGAATACCGCGGGTCACCTCCTGGGCCAGCCAGGCGTCGAGCACGGCAAAGCCGTCCATGTCTGGCATGAGAATGTCCAGCAGCAAGAGATCCGGCGGCTCCCGCACGGCCAGTTCCAGGGCCTCACGGCCGCTGGAGGCCAGGCTCACCGCAAACTCGTCCCGCAGAACGTTGGCAAGCATCTTGAGATCACTGGAGGAATCGTCAACGATGAGAATCCGCTGGCTCATGGGACATGTCCTCTTCTTCCTGATGGTGATGATTGGCTTCCTCCGCCGTTTGGCGGAGAACGATCTCCCTGAGGATCGCCTCAGCGGCGGCAAAGTCGAGCTGGGCAAGGGCCTGGCGCAGCCGTTGGCACTCGCTTGCGCAATGTCTTTGCATCTGGGGCTCCAAGCGCAAAAAGGTCTCTTCCGCCTCCAGATCATGGAGTTCGACCAGCCGCTGGAGGCGCGCAAGCTCCTGCAGCAGGCCGCCGGCCTCCTCCCCGCCCTGCCCCGTCTCTGCCGGGCGATCCGCCACCGCTTCCGCTCCCGAATAACGCGCAATCTCGGCTGTGGTCGCGGCCAGCATCTCCTGCAAGACGCGCAGGGCCTGATCGAGAGCGCTATCGTTCTCCTCGACAATGGCCGCCTCCACCTTTTTTGCCTGAAGGTGCACCGCCATTGCGCCGATATTGCCGCTCACCCCCTTCAGGGTGTGGGCCAACCGCCGGGCCCGCTCCCGCTCCGCCGCCAGGGCGGCGCGTATCCTATGCGGAGCATCCCGCTGTTCCCGCGCAAACTCGGCAAGGAGACGATGATACAGCCGCCTATTACCCGCCAAGCGCCGCAAGGCGGCCCCAGAATCGAGCAAAACGGCCTTCTCCTCGGCCTCCTTCTCCCTAGCAGCCCGTTGAAAAACGGGCTGTGTGCGGCACAGGGACGTGCCGCCGAATTCCACCGGCTCTGAAAGAGCCAAGGAATTCGTAAGGTTGGCCGAAGCTCTGCTTTGGCCAACCGTAGTCGAAAAAGCCAGGGATGGCTTTTTCGACGGACTGCTAGAGTTGCCAAGCAGTGCAAGCAACACCGCTTGCAAACCATCCGGATCAAGGGGCTTGACCACATGGGCGTCCATCCCGGCGGCCAGGCATTGCCTCCTGGCCTCTTCGGTTGCATGGGCCGTCATGGCCACGATGGGCATCCTGGCGAGACGGCCGCCTTGCTCCCGGATGCGGCGGGTGGCGGCAAGGCCGTCCATTCCGGGCATCTGGATATCCATGAGCGCCAGATCGAACCGCTGCTTGCAGGCCAACCGCACCGCCTCGCGGCCGTCAGCCGCGCATTCCACCTCCATCCCCCACGAGGCAAGGAGCTCTGACGCCACTTGCCGGTTGATCTCGTTGTCCTCGGCCACCAACACCCGCCGGCCACGCAACCCTGGCGCCAGGACGGCTTGGGACCGTGGCCCCAGGGAGGCGCACACCTCGGCGTCAGGCTCTGTGCGGCAGAGAGAAGTGACTATGGCGTCGAGCAAGGACGAAGGCGTCACCGGTTTGGCGAGAAAGGCGTGGATGCCAACAGCGGCGGCCGCGGCCCGCACATCGTCGCCGCCGTAGGCAGTGATCATGACGATCTGCGGCCGCCGGCCCTCGACCACCTTTTCCCGAAGCTGTCGGGCAACCGCAATGCCGTCCCCATCTCCCAAGCGGTAGTCCAGCAAGAGGAGGTCATAGGGCGCCTCGCCCTCCACCGCCCGCATCACCTCTGCCAGACACTCCCCACCCGACGCCGCAAGATGGACCTCAAAGCCCATGCGGCGCAGCATGTCGGCAAGGGTGAGCCGGGCCGACTCGTTGTCGTCCACCACCAGAACCCGCATTCCGGCCAGGCCAGCAGGCACCGTGCTCCTGCGTTTTGTCCGGTCATGCCGGCCAAAGACCGCGGTAAAGCTAAAGGTGGCCCCCTGTCCCGGGGCGCTGCGCAACGACAGCTCCCCCCCCATCATCTGCACCAGCCGGCGGCAGATCACCAGCCCCAGGCCCGTGCCGCCATAGCGCCGGCTGATGGAGGAGTCGGCCTGGGTAAAGGCGCCAAAGATCCGCTCCTGCTCCGCAGGGGACAGGCCGATACCGGTATCGCGCACCGTGAAACGGAGCACGGCCTGGGACGAGCCCACCTCTTCGGCGCTGATGGCCAGCTCAACCTCGCCCTGATCGGTGAACTTGATGGCGTTGTTGACCAGGTTGAGCAGCACCTGGGTCAGGCGCAAGGGATCGCCGACCAGGCCTTCGGGCACCTCGGGATCCTGACGGACGAGAAACTCAAGCCCCTTGTCCTCGGCCTGCGAGGCGGTCATGGTGAGCAGGTTGGAGAGGACATCAGCAAGAAGGAACTCAGTTTGCTCCATCGAGAGTTTGCCGGCCTCGATCTTTGAGAAATCAAGGATATCGTCGAGGATGCGCAAAAGCGAACGGGCCGAAAACTCGATTTTTTCCAAATAGTCCCGCTGCCGGTCGGAGAGCATGGTCTGCAAGCAGAGGTGACACATGCCGAGGATAGCGTTCATCGGCGTGCGGATCTCATGGCTCATGTTGGCAAGGAACTCACTCTTGGCGCGGGTGGCGGCCTCGGCCCGCTCCTTGGCCTTGGCCAGTTCGTCCTCCGCCCGCTTGCGTTCGGTGATGTCCTCCTTGACGGCCACAAAGTGGGTGATCGCGCCAGACTCGTCGATAATGGGCGCTATGGCCGCCGACTCCCAAAACTCGCTGCCATCCTTCTTGCGGTTGCAGAAATCGCCGCGCCATACCCGGCCAGCGAGGATGGTCTGCCATAGATCGGCGTAGAACGCCTCGTCCTGCCGTCCCGATTTGAGGATTCTGGGGGTTTGCCCGAGCACCTCGCCGGGGGCGTAGCCGGTGACCTCGGTAAAGGCGGGGTTCACGTATTCGATTGTGCCCTGGCGATCGGTGATCACCACCGAGGCGGGTGAAAACTCCACCGCCCGCGTGAGCTTGAGCAGTTCGGCTTCGGCCCGCCGCCGGACCCTCACCTCTGCCGCCAACCGCCTGGTCCAGTAGAGGCTTGCGCCGATGAGCAGCAGGGCCACACCGCCGATGGCCAGGGCGATCCGGCGCATGGCCCGCCAATCCACGCGTCGCTCCACGCGCACCCTGGTCCAGGTTTGGTAAAAACGCTCTTTTTCTTCCTTAGGGATGGCGGCCAGGGCCCGGTCAAGTATCGCCACCAACTCAGGCCAATCGTCTCGCACCGCCATCGCCAAGGTAAAACGATAGGGCGTGGCGGCCGCCACCTTGAGACCGTTCATCCCTAAACGCTCGGTGGCGTAGGAGACCGCCGCGATGTTACCGATGAAGCCGTCCGCCCGGCCTTCGACCACCGCCTCGAGCCCGGCGTCAATGGACTCCAGCAAAAGAAGCCTTTTTTGGGGATAGTCGCGCTGGAGCAGTTCATGGCTGACATAATTCCGCACCACGGCGAGCCGGCCGTCGGCAAAATCGCTGATGCCGCTGACCAACGGATAATCGCTGCGGGTAACAATGATCATCGGCAGATCGAGATACGGACGGGTGAAAAGGAGGTAACGGCTACGGGCCGGGGTCCTGGTGATGCAGGGCAAGAGGTCGATCTCCCGCTTGGCGGCCCGCTCCAGCACTTCGCTCCACGAAAGTCCAGGAACAGGCGTCATGCGCACGCCCAACCGGTCGGAAAGGGCGGCGACGTAATCAGCGGCGATGCCGCTGTACACCCCGGCCTGGTCGAAGAACTCAAACGGCGGCCACGCGGGATCCACCCCGAGCCGGAGCGTGGGATGCTCTTGCAGCCACCGCTCCTCCTCTGCGGAGAGGCGCAAGACCTCCTGCTCCATCTTGTCGATGACCTCCTCATCCCCCAGCCAGCGCTGGCGGATCCGCCGATGCTCCTCAGGAGAAATGGAGGCCAAGGCCTTGTCGAGAATGGAGACCAGAAGCGGCCAGTCCCGCCGCACCCCCATGCTGAAACCCGGCTGCCGGATGCCGGCCGGCGCGGCGGGCTTTACATTGGTGATCGCATGTTCCTCGGCCAGATAAAGGGCGACCGCCAGGTCGGTGAGAAAACCTCCCACTTGGCCGGTGGACACGGCCAGCAAGCCGGCCAGCACGTTGGGGACCTCGTAGGGCTCGATCTGGGGAAAGCGCTCCCGCAAGACCTCGGCCGTGGCGTAGCCGCGCACCACCCCCAGACGGCGGCCTATGAAGTCGTGAAGCCCTGTCACCGGAGAAGCGCCCTTCCTGGTGACGATAACAAGAGGATAATGGAGATAGCTCTGGGTGAAGAGCAGGTACTCCCGCCGCTCTGGCGTCGGCGTTATGACAGGGATCATGTCCACCTCGCCGGCGCGAATCCCGGCAAGCGCGCCCTGCCAGTCGAGCCCCTGGACCACCTTGAACCGCACGCCCAACCGCTCGGCCACCAGGCGGCAATAGTCCGCGCCCATGCCTTCGTAGCGCCCGTCAGCGGCGAGACGGTCAAAAGGGGGATAGTCAGGATCGACGCCGATACGGATGACAGGATGCTCTTGGAGAAAACGCCGCTCCTCCTCGTCAAGGGCAGGAGCCGCCAGGCGGATCACGGAACGGTCTCCCGGCTGCGGCGCTTCCCCTTGGGCTTGGACCCGGAGCGCGGCCGTGGGCAGGAGCAACAACAGCAGGAAGATCGGCACGAAGCCGCCTGCCCGACCGCCGCGCGCGAGCCAACCGCCCTTCCGCGTCCTGGGCGACAGGAAAACGCTCATCAGTATCTTTCGTACCTTTTGCACCGCAAATGACACTTGCAGGAATCCGGCAACTCTCTGGAGCCTCTTCGATGTTTTCCCAATTATAGCGAACCAGGAAAATCAAAATGTGTTTTTTTCCTGTTGCGCCAGTCCCGGCCGCGGCCAGAATCCCCCTTGACCAGCCGACTCCCCTAGGGTACAACCGGGCCATGCTCACCCTCAACACCAGATCGCGCTACGGCCTCGCCGCCTTGCTCTCCCTGGCCACAGGCTATGAGCAAGGCTTGGTGCAGGCAAAAGAAATCGCCAACCATCATGGCATCCCGCCAAAATATCTCGAACAGATTCTCGTCCGCCTCACCAGCACCGAACTGGTGCAAAGCGTGCGCGGCAAACACGGCGGCTATCGTCTGGCCCGGCCGCCAGCCAAGATTTCCGTCCTCGAGGCGTTAGAAGCCCTGGAGGGCGGTCTTGCCCTGGCGGGCGATAACGGCGCCACGGTGCCGGAAGCGGTCACCGCCTTGTTCGAGGAGGCGGAAGCCGCCCTCCGCCAAGTCTTTTCCATCTCCCTCGCCGAGTTGGCCGAACGGCAGCACCGTCTGGCCCGCTCCCTCATCTTCCATATTTAGCACTTCACGCCGAAAAACCTTCCGACCGTTTCCATCCACGGCTGGATACAAGGAAGATCTGCCCCCGCTCTCCACCCTCCTGCCTGCCTGCTTCTCACGGCCCCCTTTTCCGGGGCCATTTTTTTTGCTTGACAAACGTTCAGCCGTCCTTTAAAATCATACTAACTTGATCGGGATTAAGGAATAGAAAATCATACACACCAGGAGGCATACCATGCGCATCACCCTCAACGGCGAACCCGCCGAATTCCCCGTCGAACGGCTGACCGTCACCGAACTGCTCCGCAGCCAAAAGGTGGAGGCCCCGGAGATGGTCTCCGTGCAACTCAATGGCACGATCATCTACAGCGCCAAGTACAACGACACGGTTATCGCGGACCAGGACGAAGTGGACTTTCTCTACTTCATGGGCGGCGGCGCCGACCGGCTGACAGGAGGCAGACAACAATGAGAGAGTTCACCGAAGAGCAGCTTGAACGGTACAGCCGCCACATCCTTCTCGCCGAAGTGGGCGTTGAGGGCCAGGAACGGCTCATGGATGGGCGGGTGCTGGTGGTTGGGGCCGGCGGTCTCGGATCGCCGGTGGCCCTCTATCTGGCCGCGGCCGGCGTCGGCGTGGTGGGGATCGTGGACAACGACACCGTGGACCGCTCCAACTTGCAGCGGCAGATCGCCCACACCACCGCAGACATCGGCCAGCCCAAGGTGGAGTCAGCGGCTCGCGCCATGCGGGCGATCAACCCTGAAGTCCAGGTCACTACACACCACTGCTTTCTTGACGCCAGCAACGTGCGCCAGTTGGTGCGCCAGTACGATTTTGTGATCGACGGTGCGGACAACTTTCCCACCAAATTCCTGGTCAACGACGCCTGTCTGCTCGAAGGCGTGCCGTTTTCCCACGGCGGCATCCTGCGTTTCACCGGCCAGACGATGACCGTGCTGCCAGGCAAGAGCGCGTGTTACCGGTGCGTCTTCCGGGAGCCGCCGCCACCGGACGCTGTGCCCTCCTGCTCCCAGGCCGGCGTGCTGGGCGCTGTGGCCGGGATGCTCGGCACCATCCAAGCCGCCGAGGCACTCAAGTTCCTCACCGGGGCCGGGGAGTTGCTCACCAACCGGCTGCTCTCCTTCGACGCCCTGGCCATGCGTTTTCGAAGCACACCGCTCCAACGGCAAGACAACTGTCCGGTTTGCGGTAAGGAGCCGAGTATCACCGAGGTGACCGACTGCGGCCCGATCCTCTGCGCCGCCTGAGCGCGACCGCACATCCACATCCTGGAGAACGCCATGCACACCGCACAAACCGTCCCCTCCATACCCCGACCGGCCCCATCCTCCGCAACTGTTGCGCAGGAAAATTCTGGCGGCGATCCCGTGCGCCTCACCCAGGAAGCTTACGCAGAAATGGCCGCCCACGCCCAACGGGAGGCGCCCATCGAGGCGTGCGGCTACCTGGCCAAGGATGCCGAGGGCCGTATCTGCGCCGCCTTTCCCATGACCAACGCAGACAAGGCCGAAGACCATTACACCCTGGATCCGGCCGAACAGTTCGCCGTGGTCAAGGCGATCCGGTCGCAGGGCTTGCGCCTGGCCGGCGTGTACCACAGCCATCCGGCCTCCCCAGCCCGGCCGTCGCCAGAAGATATCCGCCTGGCGCACGATCCCGACCTTCTTTACCTCATCGTTACCCTGCTTCCAGGAGAAGAGAAACCGGTGCGCGCCTTTCGCATCCGCAAGCAAACGGTGACCGAATTGGATCTCGTGGTGGAGGGCGCAAGCCTCCCCGGCGGCTCCTCCTCCATGTCAGGCGCTCCGGCACAAGAGGACAAGACGGCCGCGACCATCCACCGCGCCATTGATCTGCACGGCGTTGGCTGCCCAATGAACCTGGTCAAAGTCAAGGTGGCGCTGGCCGCCATCGAGCCGGGGCAGCACCTCGAGGTGGTGCTCGACGACGGGCCGCCGATCAGAAACGTGCCCCAGTCAGTGGAAAAAGAAGGGCACGCGATCCTCGAGCGCCGGCAACTGCCCGACGGCGCCTGGCGCCTCGTCATCCGCAAACACCAGTAACAGGTCATGGCGATCAGCCGGCCGGGAGACAGCAGCGGGTCGGCCCGGCAGGCAGGTCGGCATGTTCTCCTCCCCCGGACATGGGGTCGGCCGCGGCGGTCTCCCCGGCCGCCGCGGCCGGCAACCATCCGGGCGGCGCTCCTACTGACGCCCAAGCCCCTTTCCCTGCCAGCCCGCCGAAAAAGCCGTCCTGGCTTTTTCGGCCACCGGTCGGCCAAAACGCACATTTCGGCCAATCTCACGGACCAGATATACTGGCTGCAAGCGCCCCGGATGCAGGAAAGAGGCACGCGCCGCCTTGGAAGCTACGCGAGCTGGCCGATGACGCCGCAGATGGGGTGCCCTGTAACCTGCTACGGGGTATCGGTCTGCGCTTCGCACCAAAGCAGGGTCGCGCCCACCACGGCCAGCGGGATGCAGAAGAGCTGCAGCAGGGGAATGGCGAGCAGGCACAACACCCCGCAGCCAAAGCCGAACATGGTGGCGGCCCGGCCAGCGATGAACCGCCGTTGATCGGCAAAGGCCAGCCCCTTACGGGCAAAAACATAGCCGGTGTACTCCACAACAAGAAAAAACACTGTCCAGAGAAAGGAGAGCGGTGGATAGAGGAGCACGCCAATGCCTGGCAGGAGGTGGAGCAAAAGGAGGAGGAGCATGCCAACGACGAACACCGCCATCTTCTTTCCCTCCTCGGCCATGGTCCGCAGTCCCTGGCGCACGAAGACGGCAAGGGAGAACGGCGTGTCGTCGCTGGCCGCGCGCCCCCGGACCAACGCCTCGGTTTGTTCGGAGAGCAGGTCGTTGAACGGCGAGGCGATCAGGTTGCCGATCACGGTAAAGGAAAAAAACACCAGCAAGGCGACGACGAGCAGGGCGGCGAGCCACACGAGCCAGGAAAGCAGGGCCCAGTACCAGGCGTCGCCAGCCGGGAGATAGCGGGCCACGATCCGGTCGAAAAACTGCAAACCCATCCACGCGGTGGCGGAAAAGATACCGATGTTGATCGTCAAGGGGATGGCAATATAACGGACCAACCCCTTATGCTTGCGGAGAAAGGCCGCCGCCCGCCAAGGGGCGAGAAATCCGTGGACAAAACCGCGGGGCGAAAGCTCTGGGCGCATCACTCTCCCTCTTCTGGCTCCAGTCGCGCGTCAGGACCTTGTTCCGGCCGCCGCACGTACACGCGCAAGGTGAAAGGCTCCACGTCCTCGATCCGTTCACTCCTTTCAAGGACAAAACGCCCGGCCGGCAGTGGCGGGAACCAGGTATCGCCCTCCACCGCCCGGTCGAGGACCGACAGCTCCACCCGGTCGGCCAGCGGCAAACTCTCGCGGTACACCCCCTCGCCGCCAGCGATAAACAGCGCCGGCTCCTGGCCATGCCGGGCGATGGCCTGCTGGAGCCCCCTGGCCACCGTCACCCCTGGCAGCCGGGGAGCAAATCCCGGATCGCGGCTGAGGACCACGACCCGCCTGCCGGGCAAGGGCCGGCCGATAGACTGCCAGGTGCGGCGCCCCATGATCACCACGCCCCCCATCGTCCGTTGCCGGAAGCGGGCCAGGTCGCGCGGCAGGCGCCAGGGAATCGTCCCCCGACGGCCAATGACCCGATTGCGCGCCATCGCCGCAAGAAGAACGATTTCCGGTTTGCCACCCACCGCTTTTTTGGTAGAGTTACGCATAATCGTTTCGCGTCCAGCCGCGCCTGCCGGCCGCCTGTCGGAAAGCCCCCGTGACCAGTTACGGCCTTGCCGGCTGCGGCCCACCATACCCCAGCAATTCGGCGCTGTCCATTGTTACCGATCAAGAGAGGACCTGTCATGTTCCGTCATCTGGTCTGTCTTTCCTGCCTCCCTCTCCTTTTGTTGGGCCTCTCCACCCTTGCCGCCGCCCAATCCCTGTCGCCGCCCCCAGACTGCGCCCAACTGCTCACCGAGCGCTGCGAGTCCTGCCACTACCTTACCCGGGTCTGCCAGCAACTCGGCAAAAAGAGCAAACGCCGGTGGAAGCGGACGCTCAAAAACATGGCGCGTTACGGCGCACGGGTGTCTCCGGCTGAACAGCGCCGTCTCGTGGATTGCCTCTCCCGTCCCGCGCCAAAGGTAGTACAGCTCTGCGCCCCGCCGGCGGGCAAGGCCAGCCGCTGACCACCTACTCCCCCCTGGCGCGCTCCCAATGGAAGAGATACGCTTCTCGGTCATCTGCGAGTACAGCCCCACTGGCGACACCTTCCAGGTGGTGGAACTCCGGCATGAAAGCGGTGCTGATTACACCTTTCTCGTCTCTGCCGCCGACCGCTTCTCCAGCTTTGCCGACCTGGCCCAGCATCTTGCCGCCCGCTTGGGGGTGGACGCGGAGGAGATCCAGTTGGAAGAGGTGTGAACGATGCGCCTCCGCCGCTTCCGCAAGCAGCGCCGGCAGCAAAGGGCCGCATCCACCTCCAAGGGAGAAAGGGAGCAACGGTTGCAACAGGAGGCCCTGACCCATCTCCGCCAGCAGCGCTGGCCCGCAGCCGTCCGCTGCCTCCGGGAATTGGTGCGCCGGCGGCCCGAGGACGTGGAGGCCCGGAACAACCTGGCCGTGGCCTACCGGCGGTGCGGCAAGCCCGACGAGGCCCGCCGCCAGTTGGAGGCCATTCTCCGTTTGGCCCCAAAGCAGACAGCAGCCTGGATCAACCTCGGCAACCTCCACCGGCAGGCCGGCGACTTGCCCGCCGCCCGCCGTTGCTACGAACAGGCCGTGCGCCTGGCGCCGGACCAGGCAATGGCCCACCATCACTTGGGCAACCTCTTGCGAGATATGGGGGACTATCCTGGCGCGCTCGCCGCTCACCGCCAGGCGGTGCGGCGGGAGCCGGCAGACCCGGGATTCCTTCTCGGGCTCGCCACGGCCCAGCACCTGAACGGCGAGCTCACCGCCGCCCGGGCGACCCTCGAGAAAGCGCGCTCCTTGGCACCCTCTGACCCACGCATCTTGAACAACCTGGGAAACGTCTTGCGCGACAGCCGCCGGTTGTCCGAGGCCGTGGCCGCCTACCAACAGGCTGTCGCCCTGGGCGGCCCAGGCACCTGGCTCCACAGCAATCTGCTCCTGGCCCTGCACTACCAGTGCGATGATCCAGAATCCCTGTTCACCGAACACCAGCGCTTTGGCGCCGCCCTCATGGCAAAGGCCGGAAGAACCACCCTGGCAAACGGCCACCCTCCCGCAGGCGCCAGACACGACGCCCGTATCCGCGTCGGCTATCTGTCCGGCGACCTGCGCCGCCATCCCGTGGCCTCGTTCCTCGAACCAGTGCTGGAACATCACGATCGCCGGCGGTTTGCCGTGTTTTGTTACGCCACCACGCACCACCATGACAGCATCACCGCCCGTCTCGCTTCCCTGGCAAACGGCTTCCGCACCATTGCCGGCCTGGACGACGAAAGCGCCGCCCGCCTGATCGCCGCCGACCGCATCGATATCCTCGTCGATCTCGCCGGCCATACCCAAGGCAACCGCCTCGCCCTCCTGGCCCGGCGGGCAGCCCCTGTCCAGGCCACCTGGCTTGGCTATCCGGATACCACGGGCCTGCCAACCGTTGACTACCGCATCACCGACATCACGGCCGATCCGCCCCATCTCCCCAGCCGCATGAGCGAAACGCCGGCCCGGATGGACCGCGCCTTTCTCTGCTTTCGGCCGCCAGCCGACATCGATGCGCGCAAAACCCTCTCAGGGCCGGCGGTTCTTGGCTCCTGCAGCACCATCGCCAAGATCACCGATACGGTGCTCGACTGCTGGGCAACACTCCTCCGCGAGTTGCCCGACAGCCGCCTGCTGCTCAAGAACCGCTCCCTGGACGATCCAGGGGTGCGCGCCGCGACCCTCAACGCCTTTGCCAGCCGGGGGGTAACAAACGCCGGGCAACGGGTGCGGCTCACCGGCTTCCGGCCGCGGGCGGCGGACCATCTTGCCTTTTACCGGGAAATCGACATCGCCCTGGACACCTTTCCGTACAACGGCACGACCACAACCTGCGAGGCCCTGTGGATGGGCACGCCCGTGGTCACCCTGGCGGACGCTTGCCACGCCGGCCGAGTGGGCGCCTCGCTATTGACCGCTGTCGGACAGACGCAGTGGATCGCCCATGATCAGGAAGAATACCGGGCCATTGTCCGCCGCCTGGCGCAGGCGGTCAGCGCTGTGCGTCAGGACACGCCCGCCCTGCGCCAACGGTTCGAGAACTCCCCCCTGCGCGACGAGGCCGGCTTCTGCCGGGATCTCGAAGCGCTCTACACCCAATGGAGGTCAGTAGCGGGCAGCTAACAGCCCGTCGAAAAAGTCATCCCTGACTTTTTCTACCACGGTTGGCCAAAACCGAGTTCCGGCCAACCTCACGAATTCCTTGGCTCTTTCAGAGCCGGCGGAATTCGGCGGCACGTCCCTGTGCCGCACACAGCCCATTTTTCAACGGGCTGCTAAGACCGAGATCCGCGCGTAAGAGGGCGATCAGGGACCGGAGCACCGGTCCATCGGTTAGAGATTCCCCAGGATGGTATTTTTTGTTGAACACGTTTTCCAAAGAGACGCGCATCTCCGCGCAGACCGGCCGCACGGTCTTGCGCAACAGGCGATCGAGGCAGGAACGGACATAGCTCTCTGGATAGAGGACAAACCCGTAGGCCGGAAACCGCCCCGTGGGCAAGAGGGGAGCGATCATGGTATACAACACCGCATGGCCCCGGTGGGCACCGGCCTTGGAGATCACGTACAGATCGAGATCGGGATAGAACAGGCCGGGCGCGTCCATCATCAACCGCGGGGCGCGAGCGCTTCTGAGTACCTGAAAATGGCGGACGATCTCCCGGGCGGAGACGGTAAGGGTCTCGGCCTGGGCGCAGATCGCCTCGCGCAAGGCGGCGGTATCGGGCGGTTCGTCGGGCATGGAGCCGGCATTCTACCTCCATGCCCAGGATTTGCAAGGCATCGCCCCCTTACTGCAAATCTTTTCGCTTTGGCACAAGGCTATGCTTTCCCTGACCCACTGGCAGCGCACCATTGCTGACCGCCGCACCCGATTCATCGCCTGGCTCTGGCGGCCACTCGCCGACAACGAACAGGGCTGGCGCCGGCTAGCCCATGCCCTGTGCCGGATTTGGCTCATCACCATCCGGGAGAGCAGGCGCGATCGCCTGACTCTGCGGGCCAGCGCCCTCACCTTCACCGCGGTCCTCTCCCTTGTCCCCACCCTGGCGCTCGGCACCGCGGTGCTCAAAGGACTCGGCGCCGGGGATCAGATGCGGCAGGCCGCCTACCGCTTCATCGAACAGATGGAGGAAACCGGCCGGGCCCTGCCCGCGCCCGATACCGTCGCCCTGCCGCCGCCCGCCTCTGCGGGCGGGGCCGCTCCGGGCGCAGACCAACAGCAACCGGCCGCCCGCGAGAACGGCGCCTCGCTCACCGATCACCTCCGGCAAGCGGCAGACACGGTCTTCGACTACGTGGACCGCACCAACTTCGCCACCCTTGGCGCCTTTGGCATCGCCGGTCTGCTCTTCACCGTCCTTTCCCTGCTCGGCAATATCGAACGGGCGATGAACGCCATCTGGCAGTCGGCCAGCACCCGGCCCCTGGGCCGCAAGGTCATCGACTACCTGGCCCTCACCGTGCTCCTGCCCCTGGCCGTCAACCTGGCCCTGGCCACGGAAACCACCCTCAAGACCCCGGTCCTTCTCGGCCGCCTGCAACAGATCCTGCCCCTGGCCTGGCTCCAACACCTGCTGCTCACCCTCCTGCCGCTCTTGCTGGTAGCCGGCACCTTCACCATCATGTACCGCTTCCTGCCCAACACTCGCGTGCGCCTCTTTCCCGCCGTCATCGGCGGCCTGGCGGGCGGGGGCGGCTGGCTGCTCCTCCAGGGGCTCTACGTCTCGCTGCAGATCGGCGTGGCCCGTTACAACGCGATCTACGGCTCCTTCGCCAGCCTGCCCCTCTTCCTGCTCTGGATTTATTCTGGCTGGCTGGTGTTTTTGGCCGGCGCCGAGGTGGCCTTTGCCTGCCAGACCTGGCGCACCTATCACTACCGGCTTACGGCGCCGCACCTCTCCCCTGTCCGTATCCTCGACACCGCCATCCAGGTGATGACAGAGGCGCTCGCCGCCTTCGCCGACCGCCGCACCGTCACCCAATCCCTCCTTGAGGAGCGGCTGGGCGTCAACAGCCAAGAGGTGCGTTCCGTGGTCGAGCGGCTGCACGCCGCCGGCCTCTTGCGCCGGACCGACGAAGGGGAGGAGGAGGCCTTTGTCCCGGCCACCACGGGCGACCGGTTGCGCGCCGACGAGTTGGTCCGTATCTTCTGGGGTGAGACGGACGACTCTCTCCACCCCTGGTCGCAGGCGGCCCTCACCGCCGCCCACAAGGCCACGGCCCGATACACCTTTCAGGCGTTGCAACCGCCGCCGCCCACGGCCACGGAGACCGGAGCCCAACGGAACGACAGGCATTCACCGTAGCTCATCTTCCACTTTTCTCACCCTGGAGACCTTCCAGGGATTCCAGGGATCGTAATAGGAAGCCCGAAAAAAAAGCTCCATAAGATGAGCGAAGGTGCGCACAAAACGAAGGTAGACCCCAACATAGAGCGGAACGAGAGGAAGATAAAGAAACAGAAGCTTGTCCGAGCGGCGTAAAGTGTTACCAAACAAAATCATCGCCAAGCTGAACTCGACGACATTCGCCAAGAAATATATCATGTAGTTAACAGGAAGAACA
Source organism: Deltaproteobacteria bacterium (assembly GCA_015488275.1). Lineage (GTDB taxonomy): Bacteria > Desulfobacterota > Desulfobulbia > Desulfobulbales > S012-135 > S012-135. Next base: position 15,403 of record WFOD01000033.1, on the reverse strand, counting down.
ACACGAACAAATTCATGATAAAAAAATAATATCTGTACGACATATACCCACCATTTTATATTAAGAACAAAATTAAAAAAAACATTATCAACAACCGTTAAAAAATTAAGCATATCAAAATGCGCATTACTCCAATCAAAGAGATCTCTGTGTTTCCGGATCCTAAACCGGACCAGTGAACGGTCCCAACGGTACCGTTGCCGTGCAAGTTTTTTAAATGAATCCGGTACGTTAGTATAGCAAACGGCCTCTGCCTCGTGCACGATCCGAAAGCCGAGTTTACGGATCCGCAAGGTAATGTCGCCATCCAGTCCCGGCCCCACGTCCCATCCCCCGATCCGGCGTAGGATATCGGTCCTGAAGGCGCCATAGGCGCCGGAGACGATCCGCAGGATGCCAAGCATGGAGTAGATCACCCGACCGGTGGAAATCGACTTGACGTAGTCGATGGCCTGAAGGGTGGTCGCCAGGGAGTCCATCACGTTGGCGACCCGAATGTCGCCCCCAACTGCGCCGGTGCGCTCATCAAGAAAAAAAGGGATGAGAATTTGCTCGATGGAGTCGGGCCGCAGATGAGAGTCGGCGTCGAGATGGACAATATACTTTCCCTGGGCGTACCGCAGGCCAAGGTTGGCGGCGGACGCTTTCCCGCCCCGCTGCGAGTTCCGGAAGAACTTATCGATCAAGCCTTCCCTTTGGAGCCGGCGGCAGATCTCGGGCGTGTCGTCATCCGATCCGTCGTCCACCACGATAAGTTCAATGTGGGGATAGGTCTGGGTCTGAAGGGATTCGGCCAGGAGCGGCAAATGGCGTCCTTCGTTTTTGCCCGGCACCAGGACAGAGACGAGCGGGCGATCGCGAAACAACCGGCGCCGGGCCAACGCCCTGAGCGGCCGCTGTCTGCGCCGCCGCCAGAGGTACCACGGCACGAAGACGATATCCATGAGCACGTAGCGCGTGAAGTCGAAAATGATGAAATACCAAAAAAAAACAACAAGCTGCTGCCAGGAGCGCTCTTGGAAGAAAAACACGACCTCGGCGAACAGCTCGTGGAGCAGCTCCATGACACTCCTCAGGCGAGAAGGGCCTCAATGCAGGATTCAGGGTCCGCTTCAGGATCCACCGGCACGATTTTGGTCCGCAGGGTGGCGGCCACCTCGGCCTCGTCGGCAAAGACTCGCCCGGCCTCTTCCCGAAGCCGCCGCATGGCCACCTCGGCCCCTTCACTCGGCGTCTCGACCAGCAGGATCAAAAAGGCCGTATCGCTGAGCGAGGCGACAATGTCGGTCATGCGCAGCACCCCTTTGAGAATGGAGGCGAACTCTCCAAAAACCTCCCGGGCGCGGCTGCCGAACCGGGCGTACAGATGCTGCAGGCCAGGGAGTTCCAACAGGGCGACGGTCGAAGTCGAGATCTTGTAGCGGCGGATACGCGCCGCTTCCACCTGGAGAAAGAGCTTGAAGGTCTCCATGTCCACCAAGTGGAGGCGTTCATCCAAGAGACGGTGAAAGAGAGCGTCGAGACCGTGGACCGCGCTGTGCTCTCCCAGGGCGGTAAGCGCGTAGCGTTTCACGTCCCGCTCGACCAGGTCCTCGGGGCGGCCGGGCCGACGGCAGTTGTAGCAAAGGGTGGCGATCTCCGGCTCCTGGAACACGTGCCGGCAGGAGCGGCAGGAATAGACGAGGGAGGGCTTGTCGTAATCCGTACCGAGTCCCCGAAGCCGCTCGCCGCACTTGGGGCAGATCTTATCGCGGCCGTCTCCGCCGAACTCTCGGCTATTGCCCATATAACCGCAGGGGAAATGATGGACGAGATCGTCACGTTCCAGATCCTTCCCCTCGCACTGCGGACAGGTTTCCACAAAGTTGAGAAAGGCGCTGCCGCAAAAATGGCACAGGTGCACGTGATCGACGAACTCGCCACGCACCAGGTGCTCGGCCTCCAGGAAATCGAGCACCTGAAAGGCCGACTCGTCGCTCCGGTCGAAAAACGGCTCCACCGGCGGATAGACGTAGCCCCGCACGTTCCCGCTGCTTGGCTGCGGCACGAGTTCCAGGTTGCGGCTCCAAAGATAACGGAGAACCTTGGCCCCGACATTGGCGTCGCGACCAACCTCTGGAAGCCCGTCGATCGCGTGGAGGATAGGGTCCGCGACCCGTTCGATCTCGGTCTGGGTGGCAGCAGAAGAGAGCGGAGATTCCAGGAGGAGGTCCACCGTGGAGGCCAGCTCGGGCCGCTGCGGGAGATAGCGGTCAACGGCCACGATGGGGGCAAGATAGCAGCGTGGCTCCGGCCGCATGCGAATGCCGCGGCACAGGGCGAGCACCCCCTGCTCGTCGAGCCCGAGCGCTACGATCACCAGGCCGGGGGCAGGCTCCAACATATCGAGCTGGGCAAGGGCCAGGGCCTGCCCGCCGAAGTGGGCAGCGACTCCATGATCGCCGTTTTCTGTCACCACCACCCAAGACTTCACCGTCGTATCCTCACCTTGACATCCATCTGTTCGTAGCGCCGCCAGTGGGCCGCCTCGGCCGCGTTCTCAGGCACGATCACCACGTCGCTCCGCACCCAAAGCGGCATATAATCCTTGTACTCGGGACGAGGCACGGTGCGGGCCGTGGACAGGACCCGCTGCACCACGCCTTTGCCCCTGCTTCCATCCGGAAAGCGAATCCAAGCCCTCTTCCCCTCCTCCAACCTATCCAGGGCTGAGAGTTTGAAAAAGGCGTCGATCCGCACCCGTGTGTTGGCGGGCCGCAGAAGGACGAGCGAACGGCCACGCTCGATCACCATATCCGGCGTGACAAAAACTTCCTCCAACCTCCCGTCAGTCGGCGCTGTTATCAGCAAGATACGGCCACCTTGGCCTCCGGCGCTCTCACCTCCTGTGACGATCTCTTGCACCCCACGGAGATAAGTGGACCTGGCCGCGAGCTCGGCCTTGAGACGTTGCACCTCGCCCGCCAGCCGACGACGATGCTCGTCAAGGAGCCGGACGATCCGCTGGCGCTGGACGGCAAGAAGGTTGCGATTGGCTTCAACCTCGACCGTCAAGCGTTGCCACGTACCGCTGGCCGGGGCCGAACGCGCCGTCACAGGCAAGGCTTCGAGTTCGTACACCCGGCGGCGCCGCGCTTTCGCCCCAGCCGCCGACGCAGCATCCTCCCACTGGCGCAATGCCTCCTCGGCGGCCGCCAACCGCGCCTGCCGCTGCAAATAATCAAGGCGGGCGCGTTCGAGCGCATCGGGCAGCACCGCAACACTCTTGCCGGCAAGCAGGCGGTCTACGGAGAGCCCTTGAGAGGCCCGCAGCTCCCGCCGGACGCTCGCAAGCTCGCTCTTGGCCAGCTCAAGCTCTCGCCGGGCTCGGAGACGCTCGCGCAACAAGGAGGTGGAAGGCGTGAGATCGGCTCTTCCGCCGGCCGCAGGCCGTAACCGGACGAGCACTTGCCCCTTGCGCACCATGTCATCCCGTTGGGCCGCGATTTCGATGACCCGGCCGGCGACCTCGGCCTGAAGCAGCCGGTCTCCCTCCACCATCACATAGCCACGGGCAGAAAGGAAAAGGGCCGCCCTGCCCGCAAGAAACAAGAGATACAACAGGATACTGGTGAGAAATAGAAGATAAAGGGCGCGGGAGACCGAAAACCGCCGCCGTTTTGGCGTCGGCGCCTCGGGCACGGTGGTGAAGTGGCTGTGGCGATTGTGGATCTTCATGGCATGGAGGCTCCAATGAGCGAGAGATAGCGAGCGAAATCATGAAAGAGGAAGCGGCGGTACGGGCTAATGGCCACCAACCGGTCAACGAATCTTTCGAGCTCGGCTTCGTCTTGAAAGTCGGTAGGCCGAAGGGCCACGGCTATCCGCCGGGGCTCCACGGCGGCAAAGGACGCGAGGCGCTGCCGCAGCCGTTCGGCGTCCCTCGTGCCATAGGCCATCACCGTCAAGGAATCGGCATACGGCGCCACGGCCGCCACCTCTTCAGCGCTCCACCAAACCGGCGCGGCGATATCCACAGCGACGCCCGCAGGTTTATGTTCGGCGATCCAGGCGAGCATCGCCACGTAGCGCCGGTGATACTCCTGCCGCCGTTGCCGGAAATCGGGCCTGGTCTGCGGCTCGATATCCAGGTGCACAAGCTTGGTCTCCGGCGGCAACCGGTCGAAAAAACGTTGGATGGCGGGTCTGGAAGCCGGCTCGATCCAGGCGGTATTGCTGGCCATCGGCACCACCTGGATCCCTTGCTCCCGGCAACGCTTGAGCAGCGCCGCCAGCCGCTCGTCATCCGTCCGGCGGCCCAGGGAGACAAAAACGCGATCAATACTCTTGGTGACGCAGAACCAGACGATATCCTCCGGCTCCAACTTGTTGATCGCTGAACTCCAGAGATAGACGCCCCGATGGCCCAGGCGGGCGCGGGCGTAGGGGAGGCCACTGTTGGCGGCGCGGAAGAAACGGGGTTCCGGTGTGATCCCAAGATCAGTGAAGAGCAAGAGCAACCGCCGGTATAGGGCCTCCTTCACCGCCAGGGTCTCGGCGCGGTTGTCATAGTATTCGTCCAACTGTTGGAGCATATCGCGAAGCACGCGCAGGTTCGCGCGGCCCGTCCGGTTCTCTTCCAGCAGCAACAGCGAGCGCCGCAGCCGCTCGGCAATCACTTGCCGGGTATGGAGCAGACGAAAGGCGTCCTGGAGTTTCTCGCGATAGGCGTGCACCCGCCGGGTCATCTCAAGGACCCGGCGCTGCCGCTCCAGCGCGGCCTTGGCGGCAAGGGTACGTTTCGCCGCCAGCCGCATCTGATCGTAGTTCCTCCAGGTGATAGGCGCGCGAAAGCGGAGCCCGACGGCCACCCGGTCGTCAACCATGTGCTCATCACCGTTGTCCGCATCGATCCCGGCCCTGGCGTACAGCCGGAGGGTAACATCGTCGAGCGCATCGTACTCCAGATCGACGATGCGCTCCTGGAGCCGGGAGAGCAAGGCGTCACGGCTCCGGGCCGCGGCCGCCCGCTGGAGCTGATCGATGTCGAGGGCCAACAACGGCGGCTCGCTCTCTCCCGCTCCAGGCAAAACGGGAAGACGGTCCACGAGCAGTTCGGTGTCCGTCAAACGGGACTTGACCGCATAGAGGGCCCCTTCGATCCGCAAGAGAGGATCGAGGAGCTCCTCTCCAGTGAAATAGGCCTGGCGGACGAACGCCCGGAACTGCTGCAGGATCTCCTGCCGCCGGTCGAGCTCTTGGCGCCGTAAGAGGAGAAAGTGCCGGAGCAAGGCGTCATCCCGGCACTCGTACAACTCCACGTTCCGGCGCCCCTGAGCCTTGAGCGCATCCACGGCACGGCGCAGCCGTAACCTCTCCGCCCGGCTGCGGTTCTCCCGCAAGCCGCGGTTCAGAAGATCCCACGACAGGCCGGCCCACGCACTGAGGCCGTCATCCACCGCCCGGCCGGAAGCGTCCTCAACCCCAGCCTCCATTGCAAGGCCAATGTCAGCCAGTTGGAAAGCTTCCTGCGCGGCCAAGGACTCACGCCGCCGAAGATCTGGCCTGGGGCTCGCGCACTCGAAGGCGAACAGGGCGCCGAGGAGACCGTACCGGCCGCCGGCCCGTTCGAGCACGAACCGTTCCCGCCGGAGCAGGCTCCGCACCTGGCTACGGAAGGCCTCCATCCGCTCCCACCACCCACTGTCCGGCTCCAGGGGACCGTCGGATGCGCCGGGCGCAAGGAGAAATGAGTCTTGCCCGCTGGGGGACAGAGCAGTGGAGGCGGGAGTTCCCGCTTGGTTGGAGCGAGCCCCCTCGAACCTGGGAGTGAGCGACAAGGAGAGATCCGGCTGGTAGCCAGGGGCGGGCAAGGCGGGGGCAGAACAAAGAAGCACGGCCACGCCCACGGAACAAAGCAGCCAGACAAAGCAAGACGTAGAGGATCGCAGGCGGCTTGCGGGCAAGGGCATGACCTCAAAACAACGTTGCCCCCGGCCGGTGTTAGCCTCCAGAAGACTTCCCACCGCGATTCCCGAGGGTGCGAGTGGATCTCTTTTAGCAGCCCGTTGAAAAACGGACTGTTAGTGTACGAATAAACCTCGGTTACTGCACGAGTAGTTCTCGTTTATTATAGGGAAAAAGCTGAAGGAAACAAACAGCTTTGAGAGGACATCCACCTTTCCTGAAAAGAAAACGCCCAGCGCCTGAAGATGGCGTTGGGCGTTTTCTGCACCTCTGGCGGGGCCGACGAGACTCGAACTCGCGACCTCCGGCGTGACAGGCCGGCGTTCTAACCAAACTGAACTACGACCCCGCAAATATGTAAGAGGGGTTTCGAAACCCCTGGGGGAAACGGTGGTGGGCGGAACAGGGCTCGAACCTGTGACCCCCGGCTTGTAAGGCCGATGCTCTCCCAGCTGAGCTATCCGCCCCGCCTTTGGCGGCCCGTGCAGGTACGGGCTCCCGGCGTCCCACAGGCGGGACGCGCTCTACTTACCAAGAAGCGGTCCTTCCGTCAACACCTTTTTCGTCCCGCAAGCCCCTTCTGGCATAAGCGGTCGCGGGGCGAGGCGTTCCAGAGAATTACTGCCGGAGACCCTGCGCCCCCCTGGCTCCTCAATGGGGCGCGGCCGGGTTCTCTTCGGGCCGCACGAGGTCAAGGCAAAAGGCGGACGGCGCGTCGCTCTGAAAAAGGGGCCGGTCCTTGGGCAGGACCAACGCCCGCTCCAGCACCTCGTCCACGTGCTCGACGAATTCGATCCGCAGCCGCCGCAGGATCTTGGCCGGCACCTCCTGCAAATCGCGCTCGTTCTCCTTGGGGATGAGCACGTGCTCGATGTTGCCCCGCCGGGCGGCCAGCAGCTTTTCCGTGAGGCCGCCAACGGGCAGCACCCGGCCCCGCAAGGTGATCTCGCCGGTCATGGCGATATCGTGCCGCACCGGCACGTTGAGCAGGGCGGAGACAATGGAGGTGACCATCGTGATGCCGGCCGAGGGACCATCCTTGGGAATCGCCCCCTCGGGCACGTGCACATGGATATCGAGCTTTTGATAAAAGTCCGGCACCAACCCCAGGCGGACAGCGCGCGAACGCGCGTAGCTCATGGCCGCCTGGGCGGATTCCTGCATCACGTCACCCAGTTTGCCGGTAATGGTGAGCTGTCCCTTGCCCGGCATGAGCACGGTTTCAATCTGCAGGAGTTCGCCGCCCACCTCGGTCCAGGCCAGGCCGGTGGTAAGCCCGACCCGGTCCTTTTCCTCGGCCAGGCCGTAACGGAACTTGGGGACGCCAAGGTAGCGGCCCACGGCCTGACGGGTGATGCGGAACGGCCCCTTACGGCGGTTCTTGAGCCGTTCGCGGGCCACCTTGCGGCAGATGGCGGCGATGGCCCGCTCCAAGTTGCGCACCCCGGCCTCGCGGGTATAACGGCGGATGATCTCCCGCACCGCGCCTTCTTGAAAAACGATGTCGCCCGCGGCAAAACCGTTGGCCTCGAGCTGCTTGGGAGCGAGAAAGCCACGAACGATCTCCACCTTGTCCTCTTCGGTGTAGCCGGAGAGCTTGATCACCTCCATCCGGTCCAGCAGCGGAGGCGGAATGGAGTGCAAGCTGTTGGCCGTGGTGACGAAAAAGACGTCGGACAGGTCGTAGTCCAAATCGAGGTAATGATCGTTGAAGGCAAAGTTCTGCTCAGGATCCAGCACCTCGAGGAGGGCGGAGGCGGGATCGCCGCGAAAATCGGCGCTCATCTTGTCGATTTCGTCAAGGCAAAAGACAGGGTTGTTCACCTTGGCCTTTTGCAGCGACAGGATGATCTTGCCCGGCAAGGCGCCGATATAGGTGCGCCGGTGGCCGCGGATCTCGGCCTCGTCGCGTACGCCGCCAAGCGACAGGCGGACGAACTGCCGGCCCATCGCCCGGGCCACGGAGCGGCAGAGCGAGGTCTTGCCCACGCCAGGCGGGCCGACCAGGCAAAGGATCGGGCCTTTGAGCTTCTTCACCTGCGCCTGCACGGCCAGGTATTCGAGAATCCGCTCCTTGGGCTTGGCCAGGCCAAAATGATCGGCCTCAAGGATCCGCTCCGCCTCGGCGATGTCGATCCGCGCCTTTGTCTTGTGGTTCCACGGCAGGCTCAAGATCGTGTCGATGTAGTTGCGCACCACCGTGGCTTCGGCCGACATGGGCGGCATGAGCTTGAGCTTTTTCAGCTCCTGCCTGGCGCGCTCCTTGGCCGCCTTGGGCATCCGCTTCTTGGCGATCCGTTTCTCCAGGTCCTCAAGCTCGGAGAGCCCGTCGTCTTGGCCGCCCATCTCCTTTTGGATGATCCGGAGCTGCTCGGCCAGGAAGTAGTCTTTCTGGGTCTTTTCCATCCGCTTCTTGACCCGCTGGCGGATGTCTTCCTCCAGGGCGGCGATCTCGAGCTCGCGGTTCACGAGGTTGAGGAGCAGCCCCAAGCGCTCCCGCAGGTCAAAGGTGGCGAGCAGCCGCTGTTTGTCCGCGGTCTTGAGCAGCAGATGGGAGGCGAGGACGTCGGTGTAGCGGTCCGGATCGTCGATCTGCGCCACCTTGTCGATCACCTCGTTAGGGATCTTCTTGTTGTTGCGCACGTAGCGGGCGACCAAGGTGTTGATCTCCCGCATATAGGCCTCGATCTCGGCCTCGCGCATCGGCTCGCCGGTCTCCGGCTCCTCCACCTCGGCGGCAAGGAAATCGCCCTCGGCCAAAAAGGCCGACACCTGGGCGCGGCGCTTGCCCTCCACCAGCGCCTTGATCGTGCCGTCCGGCAGCTTCAGGAGCTGGAGGATGCCGGCCAGCGTACCCACGGTGTGGATCTGCGACGGCTTGGGCGCGTCCACCGACGGATCCTTCTGCGCGCAGAGCAGGATTTCGGTCCGGCGGGCCATGCAGTGCTCCAGGGCCCGGATCGACTTGGGCCGTCCAACCACCAGGGGCGCGACCATGTGCGGGAAGACGACGATATCCCGCAACGGCATCATGGGATAGATGCGGCTCATAGGCTCAGGCGCTCTTTTTATCGTTCTTGTAGAGAATCACCGGCGGTTCTCCCCCGACGATCACCTGCTCGCTGATCACACACTCGGCCACGTTCTCGGAGCTCGGCAGGTCGAACATGATATCGAGCATCGCCTTCTCCATCACCGAGCGCAACCCGCGGGCGCCGGCCTTGCGCCGCATGGCCTCGCGGGCAATGGCCCGCAACGCGCCCTCGGTGAAGCGCAGGCGGATGTCGTCGTAGGCGAACAGCTTTTCGTACTGTTTGGTGAGCGCGTTCTTCGGTTCGCGCAGGATGCGGACGAGGTCGTCCTCCTCCAGCTCGTCCATCGTGGCGATCACCGGTAGGCGGCCCACCAACTCGGGAATGAGGCCAAAGGACAGCAGGTCCTCCGGCTCCACCTCGGCGAGGATCTCGCCCATCTTCTTGTCGATCTTGCTCACCACCTTGGCGCCAAACCCCATCGACTTGGTGCCGGTGCGGCGCTTGATCACCGCGTCGAGACCGACAAAGGCGCCGCCGCAGATGAACAGGATATTGGTGGTGTCAAGCCGCACGTACTCCTGCTGCGGATGCTTGCGGCCACCCTTGGGCGGCACGTTGGCCACCGTGCCCTCGATGATCTTCAACAGGGCCTGCTGCACGCCTTCGCCCGACACGTCGCGGGTAATGGAGGCGGAGTCGGCCTTGCGGGCGATCTTGTCGATCTCGTCGATATACACGATGCCGCGGCTGGCCTGGTCCACGTCGTAGTCTGCGGCCTGCAACAGGCTCACAAGGATATTCTCCACATCCTCGCCCACATAGCCCGCCTCGGTCAAGGTGGTGGCGTCGGCAATGGCGAAGGGCACCTTGAGGATACGGGCCAGGGTCTGGGCCATGAGGGTCTTGCCGCTGCCCGTGGGGCCGATGAGGATGATATTGCTTTTCTGCACCTCCACGTCGTCGTCGCCGCGCAGGGACGACTCGATCCGCTTGTAGTGGTTGTGCACCGCAACGGAAAGCACCTTTTTGGCCCGCTCCTGGCCAATGACGTACTCGTCAAGATGACGCTTAATGTCCGCCGGCTTGAGGGTGCCTTCCCGCCGCTCGGCCTCCAGCTCCTTCTCCCGGTCCTCGCGCAGGATATCCTCGCACAGGACGATACACTCGTCGCAGATATAGACCGCCGGTCCGGCGATGAGCTTTTTGACGTCTTCCTGGCTCTTGCCGCAGAACGAGCAGCAGATCTCATGGTCGCCCATATTCACTCCTCCTCAGAGACGGGATCGCGCTGCACCAACACCTTATCAATGATACCATACGCGCGGGCCTCCTCGGCACCCATGAAAAAATCGCGTTCCGTGTCGGCTTGGATGCGGCCGATCTCCTGGCCCGTATGGTCGGCGAGAATGGCGTTGAGCTCTTCACGCATCCGCAGGATCTCCCGGGCGTGGATATCGATATCCGTGGCCTGGCCCTGGAAGCCGCCCATCGGCTGATGGATGAGGATGCGGCTGTGCGGCAGGGCGTAGCGCTTGCCCTTGGCCCCGGCGGCGAGCAGGACCGCGCCCATCGACGCCGCCTGGCCCATGCACAGGGTGGCGATGTCGCAGCGCACGTACTGCATGGTGTCGTAGATCGCCAGGCCGGCGGTGACCGAACCGCCCGGCGAGTTGATGTAGAAGGTGATGTCCTTGTCCGGATCCTCGGCCTCAAGAAAGAGGAGTTGGGCGATGACCACGTTGGCCACCGCATCGTTCACCGGCGTGCCGAGAAAGACGATCCGTTCCTTGAGCAAGCGGGAGTAGATGTCGTAGGCGCGTTCGCCCCGCGGACTCTGCTCCACGACCATTGGTATCAGGTTCATGGCTCACGCCTCGCTGTTCGCGGCTGCCGCCGCCTCGTCCTTTGCCTCCCCGCCAGCCGCCGCTCCCTCGGCAGCGGCGGCATCGGCCGGCTCCTGTTCGCCCTCACGCGCCTCTGCCGGCGCCACCCGCTCAACCGTGACCTTTTGCCGCAGGAAATCCAGGATCTTTTCGTTGAGCAACTCGTGCATGAACGGCAAGGCGTCTTCCCGGGCGCGGAAATACTGTTTCACCTCGTTGACGTCCATGTTGTACTCACGGGCCACCCGCTCAAAGCCTGCCTCGATATCCTCTTCGGACAGTTTGATCTCTTCCTTCTCTGCTATTTTCTTGAGAATGAAATCGCCGCGCACCCGCTTTTCCGCCGGCTCCCGGTAATTGGCCGCCAGCTTGTCGCGGTCCAGGCCAGCGGCCTCGATGGATACCCCCTGGGCCAGCAGCCGTTGCTCCAACTGCTTGACCATCATTTCGGCCTCATACACCACCAGCCGCTCGGGAACCGGAAAGTCGTGCCGCGCCAAGAGTTCGGCCATGATCTTGTCGGCGAGATCGCCCTCCTGGGCCTTTGTCTTCTCTTCAATGATCTGTTGGCGGATATGCTGCCGCAGATCGGCGATGGAAGAGAACTTCTCGTCCACGTCGGCGGCGAACTCATCGTCCAGCTCTGGCAAAAGCCGCTCCTTTATATCCTTGACCGTGATGGAGAAGGTAACGGTCTTGCCCGCCAGAAACTGGTTGGCGAAGCCTGGGGAAAAGCTGATCGTCCGCTCGGCGGGCTTACCCTTTTCCAGCCCCACAAGCGCGGCCTCGAACTCTTCACCCATCTGGCCGCTGCCCACCTCCACCGACACGTCTGAGCCGCGCACCTGCTCGATGGTCTTGCCCTCCTCGTCAACAGCGGTGAAGTCGATGAGCACGATATCGCCCTCGGCCACCGGCCGGTCCTCCACGGTGCGCAGCGGCGCGTGCTGCCGCCGGAGGGACGCCAAACGCTCTTCCACTTCCTCCTCGCTCACCGCCACCTCTGGCAGTTGGACGGTGATGCCGGCATAGTCGGCCAGTTCGAACTCGGGCCGCACGTCCACCTTGGCCTCGTAGCAGAAAGAGCCGTCGTCTTGAAAGCGGTGGGCCTCCACCTGCGGGTGGACCACAGGCTCGAGGTCGGTCTTTTCCAGGGCGTCAAAGTAGGTCTCTTTCACCAACTCCTCGGCCACCTCGGCCTCCACCTGCGGCCGGAAGGTTTTCTCCAGCACCGGCCGCGGCACCCGGCCGCGGCGGAATCCCTTGATCCGCACCTCTTTTTTCAGCTTGTCGTATGCCGCGTCCAGCCGGGCCTCCACCATGTCGGCCGGCAGGGTGACGACGAGTTTTTTTGTGAGGCCGGCGACCTCTTCCACATTCACTTGCATGATCTTCCTTCCTTGACGTGATGAACAAAATGGGTAATGCGCGAAAAAATCAACGGCCCCGGCGGCCAGCGACCGGCGGGGACCTTTGCCAACGCTCTCTCAAACCCTTACCGTGGTGCGAGAGGGGGGAGTCGAACCCCCACGCCCAAGGCGCTGGATCCTAAGTCCAGTGCGTCTGCCAATTCCGCCACTCTCGCCTGAACCTGCAACAATAAACAACTTTCAATATGGCGTCAACTCGAAGGAGAGAGTCACCCCCGAGAAGAGAGACGCCTTTCTTCCTCTCCTCCGCCTCTTGCGGCAACAGGGTGCGCCGGATTTTTTGCCGCCTCTGATATTTTTTTCTTGCCAGCCACCGGGCAGAAGATGATACGATAATATGCGTAAAGCCACAGAAATACCACATAGTGACATAACGAATCCTGAAGCGCACTTCCTAACGGTGGAATACCGAACAAAAAATCGGCCAGCACCGAGCCGACGCCCCACAACATCAACCACGTCCATCAAAAGAGGCAAAGGAGGGGAGACATGCGGATCACCAGTTTGTTACTCGCCATCGCTGCAACGTGCGTCCTGACCGTTTCCGCCCTGGCCGGCGAGGTGACCTGGACCGGCTGCGGCATCACCAAGAAGGCCTTCATGAGCGAGATCGCCAAGGCCTATGAGGCAAAAACGGGCACAAAGATCGCCCTTTCCGGCGGCGGCGCCACCAAGGGTATCCGGTCCGCGGCCGCTGGCACCTCAGACATGGGCGGCACCTGCCGGCACTGGCTCTTTGACGCCACGGGCAACAAGCACCCGGCGGAAAAAGACGCCGTGCTCACCCAGGTGGCGTGGGACGCCATTGTGGTCATCGTCAACCCCGCCAATCCGGTTGACAACATCAGCCTCGCCGACCTGAAGAAGATCTACGACGGCGAGATCGTCAACTGGAAGGATCTTGGCGGCCCGGACAAACGCATCGTGCTCGTGACCCGGCAGGGCAAGATCTCCGGCGTGGGCTACATGGCCCGCCTGCTCATCTTCAACGATGCCAACTACGAGTTCAAGGCCCGCTCACTCAAGGTGAAATCCACCGGCCCGCTGGAAAAAAAGGTGGAAAAGACGGCTATGGCCATGGGGCTTGACGGCATCAGCTCAGCGCGCAAGCGCAACGTCAAATTTCTCAAGCTGGACGGCGTGGCGCCGACGAAAGAGAACATCGCGGCGGGCAAGTACCCCCTCTTCCGCCCCCTGTACATCGCCACCAACAAAAACGCGCCTGCCGAAGCGAAAAAGGTGCTCGACTTCATCCTCAGCGACGAGGGCCAAGCGATCATCTCGGCCCAAGGAACGGTGAACCTGGCCGAGGGCAAGGCGCTGACCTCCCTGTGGGCGGCCAAAAAGGCCCAGTTTGGCCTGAAGTAGCCAAACGCCCCCACACAGCCCTTACCTCTCAGGGTGTCGCCATGCGCAAGGAACTCACCATCGGCTCCCGGATCTTTCTGTTCATCGGGGCCCTGCTCATCTTTCTCCTCCTGCTGCAAGGAGGAGTGGGACAGTGGCTGGTCACCGACGACCTGGAGGCCAACGTCCAGCGCCAACTCGCATCCTCGGCCCGGATGCAGAGCAACACGATCAGGACGATCCTCGAGGAGACCGAAGGCGACATGCCGGTGCTCTTGGCCCACAAGGCGTTCGAGGACTACTTCACCGCCAAGATCTTTGAAGACAGCGATGGGATGACCGACGCCGAAGGCGCCTTGGAGGCGTTCTTCCAGCGTTTTGTCCAAGCCAAGCCGCGCTACACGATCCTGCAGCTCTCGGATGCCGCCGGCACCCCCTTGCTTGAGATCGCCAACGGCGAGCGGACCATGCAGTTCCACCCCTTTGACGCCAAGAGGGCGAGCGCCGCCCTGGCCAGCCGCGGCCAGAAAAAACGTGTGCTGCACCAAACCAGGATCAGCGGCGAGGACGGCCTCGTCCTCCTCTCCACCGCCCCGGTGGTGGTGGACGGCGCCACCGAGGGCCTGCTATGGCTCTACCAGCCGATCGGCTCGCTGATCCAACACCATATGGAGATGGCGGCCAAGAATCAGATCGCCATGGTCATCCGCGACTCGGCGGGCACGATCCTGGCCCACAGCGCCTCCCTGAACGCCGACACGGCCAAATTCCTCGCCAACGGCTCCCTCCAGGGATGGGTAACGGCCAACACCCCCTTTGACTCGCTCGGCTGGGATTTGGTCATTGGCATGCCCGAAGAGGTGGCGTACAGCGCCCTTAAGGCGCTGCGCACCGCCACGTTGCTGGGTATCGCCGTGGCCGTGGTGTTGGGCATCGGCGTCCTCTGGTGGCTGGTGCGGTCGATCACCGGCCCGGTGACCCAGGCGAGCCAGGGCCTTGCCCAAGTGGCCGCCGGCATCACAAGCAACGCCACCACGCTCATGGAGTCAAGCCAGCAACTCTCTGACGGGGCTGGCTCGCAAGCCGCCTCTATTGAGCAGACTTCGGCGTCGCTGGAAGAGATCGCCTCAATGGTGCGGACCACGGCGGACAATTCCCAGGAGGGCGACACCCTGATGCAGGAGGCCCGCGGCCGGGCGGAGCGGGCCAAGGAAGTGGTGGCCAACCAGAGCCGGGCGATGGAGGAGATCCGCGAGGCGAGCGAGGCGACCTCGCGCATCATCAAGACCATCGACGAAATCGCCTTTCAGACCAACTTGCTGGCCCTGAACGCAGCGGTGGAGGCAGCCAGGGCCGGCGAGGCCGGGGCCGGCTTCGCCGTGGTGGCCGACGAGGTGCGCAATCTCGCCGCCCGCTCGGCCGAGGCGGCCAAGGAGACGGCCCAGCTCATCGAGTCCACGGCCGCCAAGGTAACGGCGGGAAGCGACATGGCCACTGAGGCGAACGAGGAGTTCCTGGCCCTGGCCGACCTGATCGACAAAGCGGGGGCCCTGATCGCGGAAATCGCTTCAGCCTCGGCTGAACAGACCAAAAGCGTGGAGCAGATCACCATCGCCGTGGCGCAGATCGACAAGGTGACCCAGCAAACCGCGCACAACGCCGACGAGGTGGCATCTTCCTCCGCCAGCATGCACCAAATGGCCCGCCAACTGGCCGACCATGTGCAACAGCTCGCCGCAATGACCGGCGCCGACACCAACAT